>CALPWQ020000073.1 GCA_943327315.2 Chitinophaga pinensis | reverse complement strand
TTTTATTCATGTAATTTAGTTCGGGAAAACCAAATTACACTTAAAGCGGGATTTCCATAAAGGATTTCCCGCTTTTCAAAAAGTTTTATCGGACACTAGTGATTAAGAATTAAAAATTAAAAATCATTGTTGTCCGACTAAATCCACCTTCATGTTTTATCCAATCAATTTAACTTTGACTTACTGACCCCGTCGGGGTCGAACCTTTGTAACCATAGGCCCTCCCGAAAAGCCAATGACCCCATCGGGGTCAAACAATTTAAATCCAAAATGATAAAATCACATAAAATAAAAAAAAAAACCTTACTTTAAAATCACTTCTTAAAACCAATGATTTCAATGGTTTCAAGAAGAGCAGAAAATTTTTATCGGACAACAGTGATTAAAAATGAAGAATGAAGGGGAGAAGTTGTCAATTACGAATTATGAGCTTTGGTGGCTCCACCGCGGTGTACACGTGAGGCACTCAAAGCCACGATTTTCGAAGAACTATCAAGTCTTAATCTCTTGAAATCTTAGTGTCTTAATATCCAAAAGTCTTTTGTCTTTTGGTCGTTATCCATGAAAAATGAAGGGGAGAAGTTATTAATTACGAATCATTGTTGTCCGACTAAATCCTTTTTCATTTTTTATCCAATCGATCTAACCTTGGTTTTCTGACCCCATCGGGGTCAAATCTCTGTAACCATAGGCCCTCCCGAAAAGCCCATGACCCCATCGGGGTTAAACAGTTTAAATACTAAATCACATAAAAATAAAAACCAGCCCTTTACTTTAAAATCACTTCTTAAAACCAATGATTTCAATGGTTTCAAGAAGAGTAGAAAATTTTTATCGGACAACAGTAATTAAAAATTAAAAATGAAGATCAATGGTTTTTTCATTTAGCCCATTGTTTCAACTTGGGGTGTAAAAATAAGAGTGAGGGTGAGTGCGAGAGCGGAGGGATATTAACCCGAATGGGGATGATGTGTAAAAAAAAGAGTGAGAGTGAGTGTGAGAGCGGAGGGGAATCATACTCCGATTGGGGATGTATAAAAAAAAGAGGGGTAAGCTACTCACATCGCACCGCTCAACCTCTTACCTTTGCTACGTTCCCGTCCTGGAGGATTTAGAGGGAGCTGGTCGTACAAGACTTACCCCGTAGCAAAGTTAAACAGATTCTTCGGTTTATCGTAATGTCCTTGATATTTTCGTTGAAAGTCATAAAAAAAGACGGCCTAAACCGTCTTTTCATTTATTGAGAGATTTTTTACAAGTGTAAGAATGACTTCTTTGCCAAAAGCTCATCTTCTGATTCGCGGTAGTCTGGATCATCCACACAACAGTCAACAGGACAAACCGCTGCGCATTGTGGTTCATCGTGAAAACCAACACACTCGGTACATTTATCGTGGGTGATGTAATACACATCCATGTTTACAGGTTCGAAAGCATTGTCAGCAATCACTTCGTTACCATCCAGTGTGGAAATCATTCCCTTCAGAGTTGTGCCGTCAGAATAACGCCATTCTGCACCACCCTCATAGATTGCATGGTTCGGACATTCCGGCTCACATGCACCGCAGTTGATGCATTCATCTGTTATCATTATTGCCATTGCTCAAATTTTGTTTTGCAAATATAGCAACGCATCAGCAATAGTTTTGTTCAAAAGGAACAAATTTTAAAGGGAATCGAATCCCTTACCTGCTGAATGAAGTACCTTTGCACCATGAACCGCGAAGAATTGATACTAGCTTTTTCCCGTCTTGGTAAGTTGATGGAGACTCTATCTCACACCGACGAATGGCCAGGATACGCATCAGGAGTCACTGAAGAGGAGTGGGCTACCTTGAAGGCGGTGATGAACCGGCAGTTTTTTTACAATGGATGGTTCACCAAAGAAAGTGTCGCCCAATCACTTGCAGCATTGGGGAAGCAACTCACGGAAGACCATTTGGTATCTTGGCTTCATGACTACTCTTTCGCTCAAACGCCAAAGAGAATAGCCATCATTATGGCCGGAAACATTCCATTGGTTGGATTTCATGATTTCTTATGTGTCTTGCTCTCTGGAAATACAGCTGTTTGCAAGTTGAGTTCGGACGACAAGACCTTACTTCCCGCATTGGCTCTTCCGTTGATTGCCTTTTTGCCAGAATTAAAAGACCGAATTGAATTTACCGTTGGACCGGTAAAAAATATAGACGCCGTCATTGCGACGGGAAGTGACAATTCTTCTTTGTATTTCGAACAGT
Organism: Chitinophaga pinensis; assembly: GCA_943327315.2. Lineage (GTDB taxonomy): Bacteria > Bacteroidota > Bacteroidia > Flavobacteriales_D > Crocinitomicaceae > M0103. Next base: position 13,917 of record CALPWQ020000073.1, on the reverse strand, counting down.
ATTTCGGGAAATATCCGCACATCTTCCGCAAAAACAGAACCTCTGTGGCTGTGCTTACTGGTGAAGAGTCCTTGGAAGAATTGAAGGGTTTGGGGCACGATATTTTTGATCATTACGGTTTGGGATGTCGCAATGTTTCTCAATTGTTGATTCCAAAAGATTATTCGTTATCGACTTTTTTTGAAGGAATTTTCTCTTTCTCTGAGGTCGTTTTGAATAAGAAATATGGAAACAACTACGACTACCACAAGGCCATATTTTTAATGAATCAGGATCAGTTGTTCGACAATAACTTTGTCTTGCTGCGTGAAACTGATGAACTTTTTTCGCCTTTGGCCATGTTGCATTACAAGCGATTTGATGATCAGTCTGATGTTGCTCGGTATGTAGACAATCACAGCGAATCCATTCAAGTGGTTGTTGGAAAATCATACACACCGCTCGGATCTGCGCAATGCCCACTATTGAGCGACTACGCTGATGGGGTAGATACCCTCTTGTTTTTAAATCAATTGTAACTATTTCGGCGCTTCACTTGTTTGAAGGGCATGAGAAAACTACTACCTGCTGTTTTGCTTTGTGCTTCTAGTGCATTTGCCCAACAAGAACCCCAATTCACTCAATTTTGGAATGCCCTACCGTATTTTAATCCAGCTGCGGGTGCAAGAGAATACGACCATGAGGCCTATGCCGTTGTTCGTGATCAATGGACCAATGTGTATGGAAATCCTTCGACACAGTTGTTGTCGTACTCTACAAAATTGAGAGGGATAAATTCATCGGTTGGTGGATCTTACCTGCATGAAGACATTGGATTTTCAATAACCCACAAGGCTAAGTTTACCTATGCGTATCATTTAAAACTAGGACGTAAAAGCATCTTGTCCTTAGGAGTAGCAGCAGGGGTTAATTACCTAAAATATAGCGATGAAATTCTTTGGTTGTATCCACCTAGTTCGAGCTTTTACACGCCAAGTTATGGATTCACCGCTGATTTTGGTGTAGCCTACAAGTGGAGAGGCCTAGATGTTGGATTAAGTTTAACACAACTTCCCCAAACCAAGTACACCAACGGATATCGGGATGCTATGCATTTCTTTGGTTATTTGGGCTATGACATTCAATTGTCTCGTTCATTCAAATTGCGTCCACAGCTTTTCTACAAATCCGATAAGAATTTTCAATCGTTGGATTTGAACATTATGGCCTATTACAAGAATAAAATCTATACGGGTGTGACCTTCCGCAATGGTGATTGTTGGGGATTCTTCGCCGGTTGGGATATTAAGGAGCGGTTTCGCGTCTCGTATGCCTACGATATGTGGTTTAGTAAGTTGAACAATGGAATAATTAGTGGAACCCACGAAATAGGGTTAGGGTTTTTGTTTAAAAAACGAGTATTGCATACAGGTAGGGTTATCACTACTCCTAACTTTTAACGTAGTTCAAAAAAGTCAAGATCAAGTTCGACACTTGCTCTAACATTCTTTGAAACTTCTGTAGATAGAAATTTATTTGAAATGTCATGATGAAACTTCTAATTGGAGCCATATTTATATGTTCTAGTGCAATGGCGCAACAAGAACCTCAATTCACTCAATTTTGGAATGCCCTACCGTATTTTAATCCAGCTACGGGTGCAAGAGAATACGACCATGAGGCCTATGCCGTTGTTCGGGATCAATGGGCGAATGTCTATGGAAATCCGTCGACCCAATTGTTGACTTACACGACAAAATTGAATGGGATACATTCATCTGTTGGTGGATCTTACATGCATGAAAACATTGGTTTCTCCACCTTTCATAAAGCAAAAGCGACCTATGCCTATCAGTTGCGATTGGGCAGACGAACACATTTGTCATTCGGATTGGCTGCGGGAATTCAGTACATGAAGAATTCGACGGTGTTTTACCCAGAACCCGCTGTCGATTCAACTTTTTGGGCACCTTCCACACGTTTTACAGCTGATTTTGGGGTGGCTTTCCGTTGGAGAAAATTAGATATAGGCCTAAGTGTGACACAAGTTCCTCAAAGCAAATATGCCAATGGTTACCGTGATGCCTTGCATCTTTTTGGTTTTGCTGGATACGATATTAAATTTATATCGAACTACAAAACACCTCTTGTCGTACGTCCTCAAGTTTTTTTGAAAACAGATTTTAATTTCTATTCGCTTGACTTTAATCTACTCTTCAAATACAGAGATTTGTATACTGGTTTTACACTTCGTTCTAACGACTGCATTGGCCTAATGGCAGGTTGGGATATCAAAGGAAAGTTTCGATTATCGTATGCTTACGACATGTCTTTTAGTAAATTGAATAATGGTGTGTTTGGGTCAACCCATGAGATTGGTTTGGGTTTCATGTTCAAGAAACGAGTAAAACAAATGAATCGACCGATGCCGACCGATGCGTTTTGACGCTTCAAATAAAAGTCAAAATCAAATTCGACAATTGTTGGATTCTCGGCCGATCTTCAATTTCTCGAGCAATTTGAAGACCTTTGATGTAATAATCAATGGCATCTTGATCATTTCCGTTTTTTCCAGCGATATTTCCTAGTTCAAGATACATCAACAAAGCGTCCATAGGGCTTTGTACTGGTTGCTGTGGAGCATTCATCATCGTTGTCAATATCATGACACAAAGGAAAGGCAAGAAAGTTACCGAGATGTTAAGGGATAGGAAAGAAATGGTTATGATTTCTTTGTTGCTGTATTTACGAATGTTGTTCCAATGAGATAGATGGCCACAATAACATCAACGACATTCCATAAGGTTCGACCTAGGGCAATTTTTTCCAAAGGCTGGAACAATAGGATGAGAACGATTAAGAGAATTCCTTCACCTTGTTTTTTGTTCTCAAATGCTGAATAGGCAAGAATTCCAAAACCCAAACATGCCGCGACACGCACAAATTGATAATAGCCATAAGGCATATCGGCAAGGCAGAGCAGAAGTGCAATGGCGAGTATGAGTTTAAGCGCATTAGGGAAATTAGTCACTACTTAAAACACGGATTTAATGGCATACATCGTCAGGTAAATGTCTCCTTCGTCATCTGTTCCCATAAATTTCACCAACATGTTTTGTACATCAAAAAATACGGTGTATTCATTACCAACGTCACTGACAACTTCATAGGTGATGTAATCTTCTTCCGATTCAGAAGAGGTGACATAATACGTAGAAGTCATGTCAGATGTTTTGTGAACCAGCATATCCTCATTTTCATTCATGACAAACATAGAGTTGTCGAATACAGCATCTGAGCAAATGTCAAATTGTTCGGAATCAACATTCCACCAACATGTTTCTCTGCTTTTGCAAGAAATGCTTGTTTGTGCTGCACTGATAAAAGAAAAAACGCTTAGAATGGCAATAAACAAAAGTTGTTTCATAATGACTGAGTTTTTTGATGTGAAAATATTAAACAAATAAAGTAATTTACTTTGAGAAATCAGTAGGTATAAAAAAAAAATCCCGCCTTTTGAGCGGGATTCTTCTTTTCTTGAATATGATTTTTTATCTCACGATATCCATTTCGTCAACGATGTGTTTAGCGTTGGAGTATTTCTCAATCAACCACAAGACATACCGAATGTCAACATTGATCGTGCGTTGCAACTTTGAATCAAAGATCACGTCTCCAGCCATCGCTTCGATGTTCCCATCAAAAGCCAAACCGATCAATTCACCTTTGCCATTCAATACGGGAGAACCTGAGTTACCACCTGTAATGTCATTGTCTGTCAAGAAACAAACTGGCATGTATCCATTTTTGTCCACATACTGACCGTAGTCTTTACTCTTGTGCAATTCCAACATGCGCGCTGGTAAATCAAATTCAGCATCACCTGCTTTGTATTTTTTCACCAAACCATCCATGGTTGTGTAGAAGTTTACTTTTGCATCGTTGCGGCTGTCTTTTGGCAAGGCCTGAACATTTCCGTAAGTCAAACGCAAGGTTGAGTTTGCATCAGGGTATTGGATTGGTGCCAATTTAGACTCACGCAATCCTTGAACCAACAAGCGGAAAGAGGCTTGGAAATCATTTTGCGCTTTCGCAATCTCGTCTGACTTTGAATTCAAATGTGTAAGTAGGTCATTGGACAACACATACATTGGGTCATTGGTAATCATTCCTTCTGATGGAAGATCCAAGAAGGCCAACAAGGCATCTTGTGAAGTAAAGATACTCAAGCTGAACAGCGAGTTCACATAGGTGTCGTAGTTACCGCCGATTTTCACTACCGCAGGTGCAATGTTGTATCCTGTTGATTTCATTGCATACAATTTTAATTGTGCTTTCAAGATGTCCATTTCAGCAGGCAAGTACATGTCCGCCATGAATCCTTTGATTGCTGCCTCAAGATCTGGACGCATTTTAGCGCGCGTTTCAGCATCAGCTGTAGCATAAGTCATCAATTGTTTCCCTAGACTGCGGGAAATCGTTCCGTAAGCCGAAGTGCGCAGCAATTGTTGCAAGTAGTTGTCGTGACGCGCTTTTTCATTGGTAAGGTTGTAGTAATTGTTGATGGTCGCCACCACAGTCCCATATTTCGCTTTGTTCTCTGGCTTGTTTGCCCATTTATTGAACTTCGCTTCTTGTTCTGCTTTTTTCTTCGCTGTTCCGAATTTTGTCAATGCATCAATCATTCCTTGACGGTTTTTCCAGTAATTAGCGACACCCGCATATTTCGACGCATAAATCAAGTTTACCGCCTCGTCTTTGTCCATGTATTTCTTCATGGCATCCATTCCTGTTTTGGAACCTTCGACCCATGCAGGGTAGGAGAACATCACATTTTGCTCAATTCCTCCAGCTGGCATCCAACGGTTTGTACGTCCTGGATAGCCAAGAATCATCGCGAAATCATTTTCTTTTACGCCACCAACATTAACAGGTAAGTGATGCTTAGGTTTCAATGGAACATTGTTCGCTGAATATTCAGCGGGTTGACCGCTTGCATCTGCATATACGCGGAACATAGAGAAATCTCCAGTGTGACGAGGCCATTCCCAGTTGTCTGTGTCGCCACCAAATTTCCCAACGCTTTCTGGTGGAGTTCCCACCAAACGAACGTCTTTGTAATCTTGGTACACGAAGTAGTAGAACTCATTTCCTTGGAAGAATGAACGAACAGAAACCGTGTATTTTCCACCTTCGTTGTTTTCTTTTTCAATCAAGGCAATTTCTTGGTTGATGGATTTCTCACGCTCTGCTTCCGTCATTGAACTGTTTACTTTGCTCAAAATGCGTTGAGAAACATCATCCATGCGCACGAAGAAACGAACGTACAAGCTTGCTGGCTTCAACTCGTCTTTACGTGTCGCTGCCCAGTACCCATTTTTCAAGTAGTTTGCTTCAGGTGTTGACAATTCTGCAATCGCATCGTAGCCACAATGGTGGTTTGTCAATAACAAGCCATCTTTTGAGATGACCTCTGCAGTACATCCCCCGTTGAACTGAACAATCGCATCTTTCAATGAATGATTGTTGATGGAATAAATTTCCTCCGCCGTAAGCTGAAGTCCCATTTTTTGCATATCGCGGTGGTTCAGACGATCGATGAACATCAAAAACCACATTCCTTCATCTGCACGGACAAATGATCCGAGGAGAACGAAGAAACAAATAAGTGAAATCTTAAATTGCTTCATAATTTTTATTGAATAAAATGTGTGCGCTAATGTACCAACATTCTAGGGAATATGGTCAAAAGGGGAAGGGGAAATGTGTTTTATCGGAAAATAAGTTCGTCTGCAAAGAGCCACGTGCTATTGCCAGCGCCGAGATGCCACTGCGGACATTTCCCATAATTCAAAGCGGTGACTCTAATTTTTCGAATCGGTTTTGTGGTGTTTGTTTGTTGGTAGAAATCCTGTGTCATAGGACCGACATACGTGCTGAAACTTGGAATCATTTCAGGAGTAATCGCATTGGAAGCAAAGGTCACATTGGTAAAAATCGTCGAAAGCGCTTCGAAATGAACCCCATCGTAGGAGAATTCGATCTTTATTTCAGACGGATAGAAAATCCATGATTTCATGTCTTGCAAGCAGCTTAAACCAATTTCTTTGAGTAAACGCGGTTCTTTGAATTCCACCTCTGCAATGATGTCCTTGTCAAAGAAACCTTGGTAATCGCCTGTACGGAATTCACTTCCTCCTTGCATGCCATCGATCAAGGTGTTTGGTCCTGCAGCAGCGTACTGATGAGCGTATTCTGTCTTTAAATTCAATTGAACGGATTGGTCACGTTGGGTATAATCGGCACGAACCCATTCACTTCTGTGATCATAGCAGGCGCTTGTCGTAAATACACGCTTAACTTTTCTCGCTTCAATGCTTCGGCTAAGGTCAATCGTGAATGGCCCTGTGTAGGTAAAAATGCTGTCTGGCTGTTTGGTAAATCGATACTCGATGGAAATGAGGTCGGGTTGAAATCCATTGAACTCTTGGTCGAACAGCCATTCATTGTTGCGATTCCCTTGTGGATGATGTCCAATCGTGATGGTATGCTTGTCATCAAATATGCGTTCTTCATTCTCAAAGAAAGGAGGTGCAATGAATCCTGAACTTTCGACATCAGCCGCTTTTAGTGCCGAACCGGGATGACTACTCACCATTAATTTTGGTGCGTCACCCATTGTAAAGATCAATTCACCGCCACTCATCAGCGCTTCGTGGGTGATTCCCATATCCGTCATTTCCTTTCCGTTCCAAGTCACTTTTTGGATGTACTTGTTCTTGGAGCTGTTGTTTAACGCTTTGATAGTAATCGTTTTACCTGTCTCCAGTTGAATTTTTGCCTCATTCATCATCGGACGCCCAAAATCGTAAAACGGATGTCCGGGTGTCACTTGATACAAGCCCATGGCACTCATAACATACCACGCTGACATCTGCCCACAGTCTTCATTACCTGAAAGCCCATCGGGAAGTGGACGGTACATTTCGTTCTGAATGCGATCAATGATGGCTTGTGTTTTATGGGGTGCATTGGTGTAATTGTAGAGGTAAGCCATGTGGTGTGAGGGCTCATTTCCATGCGCATATTGTCCTATCAAACCCGTAATGTCGGCTTGTTCGCGGCCTGTTAATTTCATTTCGGTGGTGAAAAGTCGATCGAGCCAAACTTCCAAAGAATCTTTTCCTCCCATCAATTCCGATAGTACATCAACGGCGTGTGGTGCGTACAAGGAGTATTGCCAGCTGTTGGCTTCGGTGTAATTGAAGTTCACTTCGCTCGGATCAAAAGGGGAGTACCACATTCCACCGCGACGAGCACGCATGAACTTGCTCTTTGGATCGAAGAGGTTGATGAAATTCAAACTGCTTCGCGTGTAATCGTATTGCGCGACATTGTTACCCAATGCTTTCGCCATCATCGCAATACAAAAATCATCGTAGGCGTATTCTAAGGTCTTGGAAACGGATTCGGGCTCATCTCCAGCGCTGATGAATCCATTTTTTCTAAAATAACTTTTGCCCAGTTCATCGATCTTAGAGGTGAAAATCATGGCATCCAAGGCCTTATTACCATCGTAATCGCGCAAGTTTTTTAAATAGGCATCAGCAATGACAGAAACACTGTGGTAACCAATCATGCATTCTGTTTCATTCCCCGCAAGTTCCCAAACGGGTAAATCTCCTCCTTGGTCAAATTGACGAAGGAAAGTGTGAACAAAAGCATTGGTGCGGTTTTGTTGCGTTATGGTGAATAAAGGATGGGCAGCACGGTAGGTATCCCACAAGGAGAAAACACTGTACTGGGGATATTTGCTGTTGTCTAAGGTGTGAATGGTATTGTCTCGTCCACGGTATCTTCCATCTACATCGCTGAAAATGTTTGGATTGAGGTACGAATGATAAAGTGCTGTGTAAAAGTTGACCATGAAATCACGGTTTTCACCTTGGATGTTGATTTTCCCCAATTCCTTGTTCCATTTTGCTACGGTTTCAGCGCGCAGTTCATCAAAGCTCCATGCAGGGATTTCTGTTTCAAGATTTTTTTTTGCTCCGGCCTCATCCACCGCAGACATTCCCACTTTAATGAGAAGGTTGTGTGTTTTTTCTGGGAAGGTTAAAAGAAGTTTGTGTCGTCCATTTTTGGTAATCTGCTTGGCAGAAATAAACGGAATGTTGGTTTCGAAGTAAAAATAAAAATGCTGTTCTGTAGCCCATCCATTCGAGATGCGATGTCCCGAAATTGACGTCTTTCCAATGGCCTCTATTGCCGCAGAAATTACCTTGTCGCGGTGATCGAGGTCGATGAGCACGTATTTCTTTCCTTTCGTTTCACGGAACGTATAGCTGTGCATACCGCTGCGTTCTCCCACTGTTAATTGAACATCGATGTTTCCTTTGTTCAAATGTACTTCGTAGAAACCTGGAGAAGCATTTTCTTGTTCATGGGAAAAGGAGGAACCGTAGCCATTTTTAGTGTCCAAATATCCGGGTTCAAGTTGGGCTTTTCCGTTTTGCGGGACGAACAACAAATCGCAGTAATCGGGCACACCAGTGCCGCTAAGATGCGTGTGGCTAAATCCATAAATGATAGAATCACTGTAATGGTAGCCAGAGCAACCGTCCCATCCTTCATAGCGTGTATCTGGGCTCAACTGCATCATCCCGAATGGGGCAGAGGCGCCTGGGTACGTGTGTCCATGGCCGCCAGTGCCTATGAATGGATCAACATAAAGGCTCTTGGATGGGTTGACATTCACCGGTCCGCCACCAATGTATTGTTTTCTAATTTCTTGTGCTTTTTGAAGTAGAATGACTTGAGAATTCACATGCGCCAAACTGAAGAAGGCGATGCTTGCGACAAGAAACCGAAGATTAAGCATGCTTAAGGTGTTTAAAAAGAAGTGCTGCCGAACCGAGCACTGCGGCGTTACGGTCATGCAAGGCAGAAACCCGAATTTCAACCTTGTTTTTGTAAATGACCAACATGTTCTCTTCCATGGATTTTTTCACCTTTGTTGCGAAATCACCACCGTGCTGGGCGATGCCACCGAATAGGACGTAGGCCTTTGGACTAGAAAAGCATGTGTATTCTGCCAATGCTGAACCAAGTAGATTAGCGGTATAGTCTACGATTTCATTGGCAAATAAATCACCGCGGTCCGCCTGATCAAATACGTCTTTTGCACTTGGATTTGTCATCATGGAAAGAGATGAAATCGTTTTGTTTTCAGAATCCAATTCAGTAATGCTGCGAACAACACCTGTTGAAGAACAATAGGTTTCAAGGCATCCGTACCTTTGGCAACCACAAATGCGTCCATTAGGAATCACACGAATGTGTCCATACTCTCCCGCAAAGCCATCATGGCCATATACCAATTCACCATTGATCACGATTCCACTTCCAACACCTGTTCCTAAGGTGATGGTTACAAAATCCTTTAAATCTTGGGCATTTCCAAAGAGCATCTCACCAATGGCTGCAGCATTTGCATCATTTGTGAGCCAAGCAGGAACGCCAAAAGCCGTGCTAAACAACTCCGCTAAGGGAATTATTCCCTTCCAACTGAGGTTCGGTGCAAACTCGATGGTACCGTTGAAGTAGTTTCCATTCGGTGCTCCAATGCCTATGCCTTCAAGATCTTTCAGCAAATCATGGTGCTTTAAATCCGAGTAAATGGCGTCTATTAAATCATGTGGGGTAGGAAACGATTTTGTAGGAACAGTTCGTTCATAAATCACTTCACCTAAGCGAGTTACAAGCCCATATTCTGTCCCTGTTCCGCCAATATCAACCCCCAAAGCTAGTTCCTTTGTCATCTTTTTCAATCGTTTTTTCCATTCCATTCACGGTAAAACTGTTGGAGGTACGATTCCATGAAGTCATGACGTTCCTGTCCAAGGTGAATAGCGGTCGGTGTGTGAAGCCGAGATTTTAAAAGTAGTAATTTTTCGTAAAAATGATTGATGGTATGGCTTTTTGCATTGGCATAGGTTTCAAAATCACTGTGCAATTCATGTCCCACTTCGGGTTGATACATGGGTCTATTCTTGCTTCCACCAAAGGCAAATGCACGTGCAATTCCAATCGCACCAATGGAATCGAGGCGATCTGCATCTTGTACAATTTTTCCTTCTAAGGTATTCATGTTGTCTGTGACATGCGCTCCCTTGAACGAAACGCGGTCAATGAGATCACAAACGTTTAGCATCAGGTTTTCAGGGCAATGGTACTTTCTCAATACGAGTTCAGCAACGCGTGCACCATCGTTCAGTTTTCCACCGTTTAATTTATGATCGGAAATATCATGCAGCAAAGCCGCCAATTCAACGACATCTCGATCTCCACCTTCCTGTTCTTGAAGGTAACACGCCATATTGTAAACGCGCTCTATATGGTGCCAGTCATGGCCAGTGGTGTCCGCTGAAAACACATCCATGACGTGTTGTTTTACATGGTCAATTAATTCACTCATCTTATTTTTTTGAGGCCAAGCCCATAATTTTATATTGACCACCTTTCATTGTAGCATACAAGGAGTTTCCATCCGAAGCCATTGCGAAATATTCGCCATTGGCAAAGGAATTCCACGTAACTCCGTTGTCAGTCGAATAATCGATGCCGTTTGTTCCACACGCATAAAAGATACCTTTTACATGAAGAACACAAGAACGGTAACCGCGAGTTTGTATCTCGGCGTTCAACCAAAATTTACCTCCATCGTTGGTATAAAAGCAGGTGTTCATCGATAAATCCGGATTGGCGTAATCTCCACCGACGATGACTCCAACTTTCTTGGAAATCATACAAATGGAAAATGCACCTGTACTTTCGTTCCCCATATAAGGCAAAGAGGTAATGTCCCACGTTTTTCCTTTGTCAGTCGTTTTGAAAAATCTGCTTTTTAATCCGCCAGAAACAAAATAGAAGCTAGAGTCGTTGAGAACCTGGACATTTGTTCCACTGGCAGCAAATCCAGCTTCCTTTTCAAATGCTTCCACTTTTCCTTCGCAGGGTTTCCATGTTTTTCCTCCATCCTCGGAATAAAAAAGTGAGAAAAATCCATCTTTCGGGTCACCCATCATGAAACCCGTCTGACCTTGAATGTCCATGCCGTCTAAAAAGGTCCCAACCCACAAACTACCCGGCGCAATGTACCCAAGGAATTTCTGACCATCTGTCCGCGCCAAAACCCCGTAACTGCCACTTTGCATGCCGATGATTTCTCCATTGGTCAACGCCAAATCGCGCATCTCCTCAAACTTCTTATTCCTTAATAGGTTTATGTGCGTGTTGTTTATTTTGTGGCTGGCATAAAGTGTTCCATTGGAATTCGCTGTAAAGACCATGCTGTCGGTCACTAAAATACTGCGCGAATAACAGCGGTCTGTGGTATACTGAACAACAGGTGCATTTTCATTTTTTCGTGTATATTTATTCTCCTGACCATGCAAGAGTGTAGCGCATAAAAAGAAGAAGTTAAGCGTTGCGAAAGCGCTGATTGAATTTTTCATGTTGTTCCTTTTTTAACTGCTTAAGGTCACTCGGCTCCTCACGTTTCCAGCGTTTATGCGACCAAATCCATTGCTCTGGGGTTTTCCGAATGACTTGTTCCAGCAGTTGGGTGTGGGCTTCGGTAATTTGTCCCCAGTCGCTTGTACGGGCTTGGTCGGAAATAAGTTTTAATTCGACAGCATAAAATCCACGTTTCATTTTGCGTACGACAAAAAACACCACAGTAAAGTCATATTCGTTTGCCATTTGTTCGGCACCAAAAAGCACTGCTGTCGGACGGTTCAAGAAATTCATCCAATAACTTTTTCTAGAGTCTCCGGGAGATTGGTCTGCCAAGGTTAATACGGCGATGGCTTCATTCGTTCTCGCTTCAATTTCTGCGCGGTAGTTGGCGGAGTGAATCACCTTCATGCCGAAGCGTTCTCGTTGGGTAGTTACTTTTTTATCCCAAAACTTTGACGACATCGGCATTCCAATCCCCATGGCCTTGTGCGGGAAAAGCATCGATTGCGCCGTGATCAGCCACTCCCAGTTGTTGTAATGACCAGATACTAAAAGCACACTTTTATTCTGCTGATACAAGCGATCCATCAGTTCAGGATTCACCACCGAAATTCGCGACAAGAGTTCTTTCTTTGAAATACTCAGGTTCTTTACCCCCTCGATGACGATGTCCGAAAAATGACGGTAGAATTTTCGCCTCAGCTGTTTAATTTCTCGTTCCGACTTCTCGGGAAATGAATTTTTTAAGTTTGAGTCGATGACTTTTCTTCGGTAGGGAACGACACTGATTAAAAGGAGATACAGCAGATCACTGAATCTGTACAAAATCCAAAGTGGCAAGTGCGACAAGGGCCAAACGAAGAGGTAGTAAGCGATGGCTGCCATGACTTACTTTTTGTATTTATTGCCCCACAAGGTATGGATTGTTTCATCTATTTCACGTTCACGCGGACTACTTCCCGATTGGAAAAAAGGGGTGCCAGCAATTTCCTCGGGCAGAAACTCTTGCTCCGCAAAGTTGCCAGGGTGATCATGAGAATACAGGTATCCTTGACCGTAACCCAATTCCTTCATCAACTTGGTCGGCGCATTGCGTAAAGGGAGTGGAACGCCAAGATTTCCAGATTTCTTGACCTCATCTTGTGCGCGATTGATCGCCATATAAGCAGCGTTTCCTTTTGGAGAGGAAGCGAGGTAAATGGTGCATTGCGCTAGAATAATTCGCGCTTCAGGCCATCCGACCGTTTCCACCGCTTGAAAACAATTGTTCGCCATCAACAAGGCATTGGTATTGGCCAATCCGATGTCCTCACTGGCCGAAATGATCAATCTTCTCGCAATAAACTTAGGGTCTTCGCCGCCCTCCACCATGCGTGCCAACCAGTAAATCGCTGCATTTGGATCGCTCCCACGAATGGACTTTATAAAGGCAGAAATGATGTCGTAATGCTGTTCGCCATCTTTGTCATACATCGCCAAGGACTGCTGTGCGGTAGAAAGTACCACTTCATCGGTAATCTCTATGGCTTGTTTATGTCCAAAGGTGCCTACTATGATTTCGAAGATGTTCAGCAATTTTCGAGCATCACCACCTGAAATAGCAAGCAATGCGTTCGTTTCTGTGAGTGTGATTTCCTTTGTCCTCAGGTGAACATCCTCCGTTACCGCACGGTGCAATAAGTGAAGTAAATCTTCCTTCGTATGAGGTTGTAGCGTATATACTTGACATCGAGAGAGGAGCGCTGAGATCACCTCGAAAGAAGGGTTTTCAGTCGTTGCGCCAATCAGTGTAACCGTTCCCTTTTCGACGGCACCGAGCAAAGAATCCTGTTGCGCTTTTGAGAAGCGGTGAATTTCATCGATAAAAAGAATCGTTCCTTGTTGCTGGAACATGCCACCTTGTTCAACACGCGTAATGATCTCGCGCACATCTTTTACACCAGAAGAAATCGCAGACAAGGTATGGATGGGCCGCTTGAGGTGCGTGGCAATCAATTGCGCCAGTGTTGTTTTCCCAACCCCCGGCGGACCCCAAAAAATCATCGAAGGAATCAATCCCGCATCCAGTGCCCGTCGCAACGAACCGCCAGCACTCAATAAATGCGCTTGTCCGACATACTCATCGAGAGTACGCGGGCGCATTCGTTCGGCTAAAGGTGCATTGTGGGTCATGCCTATTTTTTTTTCAAAGATACGGCGCGTGAGGTTTTGTTTTGAGGAGGGGAAGGAAGAGTTTTACACGAAGGGGTGAGGACAAGGTGGATGTTAAAATTTCAAGACATCAAGAAAATAAGACTTGTTCAAACTTCGACCAAATGTATAAAACTCGTAAGTCGTAATCATTGTTGTCCGACTAAATCCATCTTCATGTTTTATCTAAATTGCACAGTGTACTTTTGGTCATTTTGAATGATGTTC
>CALPWQ020000072.1 GCA_943327315.2 Chitinophaga pinensis | reverse complement strand
AATGCCACGACCTTGAATAGTGTGTACAATGCTTTAGGGTTTTCTTTTCAGGTGGGCGCAAATCCATTTATGATGATTGATCCCAACGCCAATAGTTTTTCCGTTCGTCAAATGCTTCCAGGCGAGTGCTTGTTGCTGAGCGTCCCTTTGGATTCTGTCAAATGCAACCAAATGGGCGTTTTGTTTCCCCTGCGCAATGAGTTCGTTTTGACAAACCCAGAGCTGGAGTTCATGAGAACGCGCATTCAAGAATACAACACGGTGATCCGTTCACTTGCAGCACAACACAATCTTGCTGTCGTGGATGTGGATGCATTTGTCTCCAATTTATCCGATGGATTTGTGTACAATGGCGTGTCGATGTCCGCTAAATTTGTCTCTGGAGGCGCTTATTCCCTCGATGGTGTGCAATTCAATCCTCGCGGAAACGCCCTCCTGGCCAACAAGTTTATCCAAGCAATCAACAAGCAATACCATGCGCGAATTCCTGAGCTCAATGCTGGGGCATTTAACGCAACTTTATTCCCATAATTTAATCTATCATTTATGAAAATTGTTACTTTTTTATTGGGCTGCCTCTCGGCAACAACGCTTTTGGCACAGCCCTGTGCAACAGGCCGCTATGCTTCGGATGTGTATCCGAACGTAACCACAACAAGCGACATCACCTTTGGACAGAACAACTCTTGGAGTGGCGCTGCAACAACATTGAAATTGGATTTTTATTCACCAACAGGTGACACAGCTCAGGCTCGTCCATTGATCATTTGGGTGCATGGGGGTAGCTTTATCGGAGGATCAAAAACGGACATTGATGTAGCGACTTTATCTCAGCGCTTTGCAAAAAAGGGCTATGCCTGTGCAAGCATCGATTACCGTGTAGGCTTCTTTCCCTTTGATTCGGCCAATGCAGTGAAAGCTGTGGTGCGTGCGGTGCAAGATTTGAAAGGTGCGATTCGCTACTTCTACAAGGATGCAGCAACGGCAAACATGTACAAGATTGATACAAATCACATTTTTATCGGAGGTAGCTCTGCCGGTGCAATTACTGCCTTGCATGTCGCCTATTTGAACGATCCGTGTGAAATCAGCGACTACCTCAATGGCGCTGCAATTCAAGGATTGGGAGGTTTGGAAGGAACGTCTGGAAACCCTGGATATTCAACGAAGGTACACGCAGTTATCAACGGATGTGGTGCCTTGGCGCGCTACAGCTGGCTAGAAGCGGGTGATATTCCATTGTGTTCCGTGCATGGTACAAACGACGGAACTGTATTGTACAACCGTGGCGTTGTGAATCCTGGCGTTCCTTTGATGTATTTGGACGGAAGCCGCATGTTGCACGAACGCGCATGTGCAGTGGGACTTGAGCACCAGTTTTATACCTTCCCGAATGCGCCGCACGTGCCATACGCAGGAACTACAGCCGCAGCGATTGCGTACATGGACACAACGGTAAACTTTGTTCGCGACTTCTTGGTGAAGCAATTGGGCTGTACCGATGCACCACTTCAACCAGAAAATGCACGCCAACAAACTGCGAACTTGTACGCGATCAACTACTGTGATGGTTCACCGGTAAACGAAGTATGCACAACATCAGGTGTAGGGGCCTTGGCAGTGGAACAATTGAGCATCTATCCAAACCCGTCAAGTGAGTCGATGACGATTTCTTGGGAAGGAAATAAGTCAATGAAAATTGAGTTGTTCGATTTCTCAGGGCGTCGCTTGAATGAAATGAATGTCAATGGAACGCAGTGTGAATTGTCGCGAAATGGATTGACTAACGGAACGTATTTGTTGATTTTTACCACAGCAACAGGTGAGCAATTCAGCCGAACAATCCTATACAACTAACAGGACATAAAACAAAGTGAAAGGGGGCGGTTATTTTGTGACAGCCCCCTTTTTTGCGCGGTATTGTGACGATTGTCATAATAAAATATCGCATAGATTTCTCTTATAAATAATCTCTGATGAATTTTAAATAAATGGGCGAGTATTAAAAAAAAGAATCGTTATTTTGATTATAACCACATACATCTTAGGATGTTGAAACCACTCTTTTATCATGAAATACTCCCGCCATTTTCGAGTAGATGCATGCAGTGCGAAATTGCTTAGAACATATTCTTTGTTCTGCTATTTGTTTGGAGTTGCTGCCTTAAGTTCAGCTCAAACGACCGCTCCAATAAATCAAACAGGAACCAATTTATATAGCGATACACTGAATTGCAATGGAACACCAACTTTTTCGGTGAATTTATCAGGACAACCAGGTGGTGTTTGGATCAGTAACCCACAAAAGCGGGATGGAGATTGCTGCAGTCCAGCGGGTGACAACAATTGTGTTCAATTTACAGTTCTTTTGGATCCGGCCAGTGAAGGAATTATTTTTTCGGTACCTGGAGGTTGCGGAGCATCGCCTACTGGTGCCTTATTTTATCAGGTTGATTGCGGACCACTTACTTCTGTTGGTACTCCCCTTTGTATGAATGGAACAGGACCATTTATTATTACATTTTGTAAGCCTGGGAATAATGAAAATTGCTATTCCATTTCATCAATTCCAGCGCCTTATACGGGGGGCGACGTGATTACCGCAGATGGTTGCAAAGATACACTTACTGCGCAGGGATTGGAGCCAGCGAGCATATCTTGGACGTCGATTTCACCAGGAATAACAGGACAGTATAATACGTACTTGAACAACCTGACAAATAGTCAACCCGGAATTTCAGGGGTGCCATATATTGGACAATCAACAGTTATCGTAACTCCACAAACGGGATACCCATCGATTGTTTATTTTCAAGTGTGTGGCCAATCACTGGGTGGTTGCTCAACATCCACTTTTTGTGATACTGTTTCTGTGACTATTTATCCAAATCTTTTTGTGTCAGCTGGATTAGATGTTGCACTATGCAATGGGTCTGTGGTTGGCACTGTTGTTACTGGTACGGCCACCAGCGGAACAGCACCGTTTACATACACTTGGACAGGACCGAATGGTTTTGTTCAAACAATCACAACAAATGCCACAACTTGTCCGATTTCTGTGCCTTTTCCAGGGGTTTATACACTTTCATTATCCGATATTACTGGATGTCCAGCGGCCACGGACCAAGTAAATGTAGTGCCATTTACAAGCGATATCTTTGCTAATGCGGGTCCAGATCAACAAATTTGTGCATTTCCTACTCCAACTTTAGCGTTTACGGGATCAGTGACTCAAACCAACACAGGGATGTGGAGTGGGGGAACAGGCAATTATTCGGGGAATATAACTGATTTAACCGTGCAATATACTCCATCAAACGCGGAGATAAATGCAGGATTTTTTACCCTGATACTGAACCCCACGAATACCTTGGGATGCCCATATTTAGTTGATTCTGTAACAGTAACGCTCACACAATTTACAGGAGTTTTAGTAGGAGTTTCAACAAATGTTTCATGCACTGGTTCAAATAACGGATCCATCGCTGTTTCTGTTGCAGGTGGCGCGTCAATCGCTTCATATGAATGGTCGAACGGTGCTTTGACGGAGAACGTATTCAATCTACCGCCAGGTAATTATACGCTAGTAGTGACTGATATGAACGGGTGTTCATCCACATTTACAGAGGTCATTACTGAACCTCCCGCGTTAGTAGTATCGGCTACAATGGAAAATGCCACTTGTTTTGGCGCGGCAAATGGGAGTATAAATCTTACAGCGACTGGAGGGTCGGGCGCACTTTATTATATATGGAGTCCAGGATCATGGACAACAGAGGATCTTTCTGGCTTAGCTCCAGGAACGTATGCTGTTGTTGTTACAGACGAGAATGGTTGCCAAGACACCACTTCTGCTGTTCTCAGCGCTCCTCCAATCTTGTCTAGTACCACCCTAGTAACATCTAATTACAATGGCCATGATATTTCATGTCCTGGCTCTTCAGATGGCGCAATAGAAGCAACAATTTTAGGCGGAGTACCACCCTTTACGATATCATGGACAAATGCTTCTTCGACGATAATAGGGTCGTCAACGGCACTCTTCGGACTGCCACAAGGACACTATTTTTTGGTTGCAGAAGATGCAAATGGTTGTCAAATTTCAGATTCAATAGATTTAATTGATCCTATACCAATGTCGTTGAATGTTGCCGTTTCTTCTTCATACAATGGCGCTGATGTTTCCTGTTTTTCAGCATCAGACGGCACCATTGAACTTCAGGTGACAGGAGGAACGCCTTCCTTTAATTATGTATGGTTGAATGATCTCGGATTGCAAGTCAGTATTCTAGAAGATCCGGTGAATTTATCTGCAGGAATTTATAATGTCACAATACAGGATATAAACGGTTGTTTAATCGATACAACGGTAACTGTCACTCAACCAACAAACTTAAGCGGCCATGCAATTGTAACAAGTGACTATAACGGTGCTGATGTGAGTTGTTTTGAATCGACTGATGGCAGCGTGAATGTAGCAGCAACTGGCGGAATCTTACCCTATAGTTATTCTTGGACGAGTTCGTCTGGTTTACTTCTTGGCGTAAACCAAACGCTTGACAATATTGGTGCAGGATTATATTTCGTAACGATCACCGATGTCAATGGCTGCGCTACTACCATAAGTGTTTCAGTCTCACAACCGGAATTATTAAGTTCTACAGCGGTTGTTGTTACAGATTATTTTGGTCAGGGCGTGAGTTGTGTGGGTGAATTTGATGGAAGCGCTCTTGTGACGCCAATGGGTGGAATCCCAGAATATACATTTACATGGAATTCGTTGCCTGTTCAAGGCACCGCTTTAGCGAATGGGCTTGGCGAAGGATTATACATCGTTATTGTAACCGATGCGAATGGTTGTCAAACTGCCAATACAGTTCAACTATCTGCCAATCCACTGCCCCAATTTGTTTTACCCCCGCCAATTAGCGTATGTGCAAATGCTAATTTTTCATTGGTTGCAAACATACCGTTTGGTGGAACATGTTCGTGGTACTTTACAAATGGACAAGTTGTGAACGATTGCGGACCTGTAACGATGTCTTTTTCTGAAGTGGGCTGTGTGGGGGTAGAATTGAAGGTTGTTAGTTTGCAAAGTTGTGTCAATAGCATTTCTGCCGATAATTTTATTTGTATTTCTCCAAATCCTACTGCCGGATTCACCGCCAATACCTTAAATCTATCATCCGCCAATTCCGGAATTCAATTTACAAATACTTCAGTAGGTGCTATATCCTTTGAATGGACATTTGGCGATAACTCAATGTTATCCTATCAAGAAAATCCATTTCATATCTACACAGAATTTTCAGATTTTGAAACAAGTACCTATATGGTGATTTTGAATGCATACTCATCGAATGGCTGCGTTGATACGGCAATACTTTGGA
This sequence comes from Chitinophaga pinensis, assembly GCA_943327315.2. Classification (GTDB taxonomy): domain Bacteria; phylum Bacteroidota; class Bacteroidia; order Flavobacteriales_D; family Crocinitomicaceae; genus M0103. Next base: position 11,684 of record CALPWQ020000072.1, on the reverse strand, counting down.
TAAACATTGATCCCGTATTGATTTTCTATGTTCCTAACGCGTTCACCCCCGATGATGACCAGTATAACGAATTATTTAAACCCGTTTTTTCATCTGGATTTTCAGCGAAAAACTACAATTTTTCTATTTACAATAGATGGGGAGAATTGATTTTCGAGACAGATCAAATAGACCAAGGTTGGGATGGTTTTTATCAGAACAATCGTTGTCAGGACGATGTTTATACATGGAAAATTCGATTGATGAGCGCAACTTCTGGAAGCAGAAAAGAATATGTTGGGCATGTAACCTTGTTGAAATAAAACTGATTTAAAACAAAAAAACGCAAAACTGAATCAGTTTGCGTTTTTAATATCGGAGTACCAATCGAATCGTTTTTAATTCTTACGGCAAAATTTCCTTTTATAGTGAAGATCCCTAGCAGAACTCCGCGTACGCCTCTGTCAAGTTTTCAGCAATCATTTGAGCTGAGCCTCCTTCGATGTGGTGGCGCTCAAGGAAATGAACCAACTTTCCGTCTTTGAACAACGCAATCGATGGCGAGGATGGGGGGTAAGGCAAGAAATACTTGCGTGCTTGGTTTGTTGCCTCCGCGTCAACTCCAGCAAATACTGTAGCCATGCCTGTAGGATGAACAGCGTTTTGTAGAGACAATTTCACCCCTGGACGCATGTTTCCCGCTGCACACCCGCAAACAGAATTCACAACAACTAGAAGTGTTCCTTGTGAGTTTTGAATGGTTTGGTCAACTTCTTCTGCGGTAGTTAATTGTGTGAATCCAACATTCGTTAGATCATCTTTCATTGGTTTTACAAGTTCCGGTGGATACATGTTTATGGAATTTAATATGAGTAAATAATGAATTGTAAATTTCAATGTAAACATCGAAGGGCTGCGCTATTCGCACGCTGTAAAATTACGCAGTTTTTGCATCATTAAAAAGCGAAGGCAATTAAATTAAAAAAGGATGTTTTATCGTATGTCGCCTCATAGAACGAACAAGATTTAACAAAGTTATTTTGTGATAAATAAGGGGATCAATAGGGATTGATTCGCGCTGTGTTTTCTTTTCTCGGGTGTTTGATCCAATAAAAGTGAAAAAGGGAATGCTCGTTTGCATCCCCTTTTCCGTTCAGACCAACATATTTACGTATGTAACTTATGTTAGATATACTCTTTAAAAAGCAAAATTTGTTTTTTTAACTTTTTTCGTATCCTTCTATTTTTTCCAAACATAAAACATATTTGATTAACATACAAATACCACCATTAAAAAAGTCAGTTTAGCTTACCAAAATAAAAGTAGTTAAAACTGAAAAACGGATAAAAGCCACTAAAAACGGAATAATTGATCCATAATGGTGATCAGAGTCAAAGGATGATTTTAATACGGTTAATGCGCAATACTTGGGGCTAAGTATACAAAATCATAACAGTGATTTACTCCATTGAAATGAGTTAAAAAATCTTAGAAAGAAAAAAGGGCCCACCGAAGCAGACCCTTTTATTTTCAGACTTTGTTCTATTAACGTATACTATGTTTGATGATAGCCGATTGGAAGTTCTCACCATTGAGTTGGATTTGGTACACTCCAGTTGAAAGATCAAGGGATGGAACCATCATCGATGTTGTCCCTTTTTCGATGAAAAGCGCCACGTTGCGTACTACTTTTCCTGTGGCATCACTTACGGTCATCACGACATCACCATGGATGTCTTCAGTACCGAAAAGGATGTTAAATTCATCTGTACTAGGATTTGGGAATGTCAAGAAACTCGTGGCATCCGAACCACAGTTTGTCAAGATTGGTCCGTAGATTTTCTGTACACCATCTTGGTCTGTTTGTACCAAACGGTAGTACTTCGTCCCACGTGCTGCTCCCATGTCTTGGATCGCATAATTAAGAACTGTATTGCTGTTACCAGCCGCTTCGACAGTTTGCACATCATTCCACATTGTTCCTTCTTCTGAACGTTGAACGATAAAGTTCAAGGTATTGTGCTCAGAAGCTGTTGTCCAACGAACGATGATGTCTTGGTCGGCACATTGTGCATCGAAAGAAAGCAATTCAACCGGCAGTGGAGCAAACAAGTTTGTTGAAGAAATCGTGAATGGAGAGAAGCTTGTGATGGCATCTGTTGATTGTACATATCCAGCACCAGCACCACCGCCCATGTTTTCCCACATAGAACCTGCAATAGAGTAGTGTGCTACGAAAGCTGAAGCAGAAGCAAAACCATTGATTTCTTCACCTGTACCATTCCAGTAAAGACGAACACTCGCGTTTGATCCACCAGTAGTTGCTTCGGAAATCATCCAAGTGCGTTTTACTGTAGCTAGGGTAGAAGTCGTTCCAACCCCTGTTCCATTGCTAGTGACATTATCAATGACACGCACGGAGAAAACATCACTTGTTCCGTTGTTGGTTAACACAGCAGGATTGTACGCGCTGTTTCCAACAGGGAAAGTTGTTGCAGTTGCACCACCAATGCGGCTCATTGTACCTGTAGAAGCAGTTTTCACATAGCTAGTAGCTGAACCACCAGAAACCGATGCTGAACCAAGTGTTAAGTTGTTTGCACCAAGATCAATGATTCCATCGTTTAGTGCAAGAGATCCGTTTACAGTAACTGGAGTTGAAAGCGAAACAGAACCAGATTTATCCATAGAAAGGTTCGCGAATGTTGTAGAGGATGTGCCTCCTAATGTTGCCGTTCCTGTTCCGTTGAAAGAAACTGTACCTGTACTTCCAGTGAATGTTCCATTGTTTGTCCAATCACCAGCTACGCTGAGTGTTCCCCCAGCTAAAGTTAATGTAGCCCCTGTTTCGATCAACACATTCTTCGCTTCATTTGTCGTTGTAGAAAGTACACTTGGTTGCGCAAGCACACATGTTTGGTTTGCTGGGATGATGACATCGATTGCATTGGTTGGTACGGCTGACGCTACAGTGTAAGCGGTTCCATCGAAGTTGTACCAGTTTGAAGCGGTGTTCCAATCTGTGCTTGTTGCACCTCTCCAGATTACATTTCCTGAATTTGGAGAAGTCGCAAGCGTTGGGCTTGTTACCGTTACGGCTACTTGACTTGTCGCTGTGCATCCTACACCATTTGTCACTGTTACAACATATGTTGTATTCGTTGTTGGTGATTGAGTGCTTGATGCCGTTGTTGCCAAAATAGTACTAGGAGCAGCAGTTGTAGCCCATGAAAATGACGTTGGCGTTCCTGTAATTCGGATATCGTCAATGGCCCAAATTTCATTTGCGGAGTTATTGTCCATTCGGATTTTAACTCGAACTTGAGAAAGTGCATCTGGAAGATTGATGCGTACTGTGCTATACCCTTCAGTAGTTGAAACACCTCCGACACTTGGAGTAACATTGAAAACGGAGTTGTTCCCATCATAGGTAACCTCTGCCACACCGGTACCTGATGTATAACTCCAGGTATTTTGATCATTCCCATTCACTTGAATTTCTTCGGAATAGGTTGCACCTCCATCTATTGAAATGGAACAACGTACATTGTCTGCAGCATCTTGTCCATTACCACTAGTTACCGATAAAGCGGCAAGTCTAAATTCAACTTTTTTATTGGTAAAAGAAGTTAAATTGGTCACATTGTCAAAAGTCATTGTTCGCGTTGCATTGCTTGAGTTGTATGCGTTTGAATTGTTTATTCCATGGGTCGCATTGATAGGCATTCCTGAACTTCCCACAGTTCCTGTTCCAATTATACCTGAACTTAATGAATACCCTAGTGTATTTACATTGTCAAAGTCCTGCGCAGCAATAACCTGGTTTGCGGTTACATTCAACGTTGTGTTCACTCCAGGACAAACCGTTGTGCTTGATGCACTAGCTGTTGCGGTAGGTATACTTGAAATTGACACGGTGAATGTAGTACCACCCGTTGCAGTTCCTGTGCACGGAGTCACTTGTGTTCGACGCACCCAGTAAGTTGTTGTAGCTGTTGGAGAAACAGTAAGTGTTGCTCCGGTTTGACCCGCGATTGTGTTGCTTCCAGGCGTATTTCCTGTACCCCACTGATATGCGCTTCCTACCCCTCCAACTGCAGTTAGAGTTACAGATGCTCCTGGGCAAATAGTAGAGTTTCCTGTAATGCTCGTTGGTGCAGTGGCCGCTGCATTAACGGTAATCACTTTTGGTGCTGTTGCAGCGGTGTTTCCGCAAGCATCAGTGATAATGCAGTTGTATGAATAATTTCCTGCGCTAAGAACCGGTGGATTGTATGCATTTGTTGTGCCCCCAGAAATTGCCGCATTATTGAGCTGCCACTGGTAGGTATACGGCAATGTTCCACCAGAAGAAGGTGTCGTGAATGTTATATTTGCAGGATCGCCTCCACTACAAAGACTTTGTGGAGTTGCATCGTGAGCACCGCTATTCAATGCGTTGAATGAAATGGCAAAAGTTCTAGATGTGCCTGAACCACAAGAGTTAGATGGAACAACAGTAAGAGTACCGCCTGTACTTGCGTTTAAGGAAATGCTATTTCCAGAACCTGTGATTGTTCCTGTTCCAGAGTAGGTCCATGTGTAGGTTACGCCAGCAACATTTGTTACGCTATAGGTGCCCGCTGAATTTGGACAAATGGTCGCTGGTGAAGAAATTGTGCTAGGCTGAGCGGGTAAGGCATTTACGTTAATCGTGTTGGTATTTAAAACAGATGCAGTAACAGCCTGACAATTGAAGGTAACAGTGTTCATAATATATCCATCACCATTTGTAGAGCTTGTTCCAGAGGCCTTGAACCATCTAATTCTATGTGTTCCGGCTGGGACACTATTTCCTGTTAGCGAAATATTGTGTGTTGAATTGGGACCAGGATTTCCTCCTGCTGAAGGAGACCATGAGAATGAACTACCAACGTCTGACCAAGCGCTCCAAGTACCACCAGATAGTGTAGATATTTGCAGCCTTACATCGTATGCACTTGTGCCTGCTTGACCACTGTTGTGATTGTGCCAAACTTGAAATTGCATAGAGCTTAAATTAGTCGATGCTGCCGTCGTAACAAATTGTATGTATGAATACTGAGGACCAAAATTTATCTGTTTTACGCAATTCCCCCAAGTGGACCATGGAGTTAAACCTGCAGTAGAGGATGAGCCAGATGAAGTATATACCCCCGAAAGCAATCCACTATTGGAAGTAGTGGTCGCGTTGTAAGTGCAAATACTTCCACTAACAGAAGGTGAATTATCGAAATTCCAATACAAGGAGGTGTTTGTAGACGATGATGTTTGATAATTCACCGTGGTACTCCCCGCTCCTGTTGCTGTGACCAATCCACCTGAACTCACTGTTGCAACCGCAGAATTCCCGGTTACCCATGAACCTCCGCTGCCGGAATAGGTCAGTTGAGATGTGTTACCCACACAAAGTGTGGTTTGGGCAACAAGTGCTGAATTCGCCCCAATGAGAATTAACCCACCTAGAAGTAAGAAGACGATTCGATGAATTGATTTTTCAAGTAAAGAAGTGGTTGTTTTTGGAGCCAATACCCCCATTTTAAAATTTTTCATAAATACGTTAAATAAATTTGGTCTGAAACAAATTTTCTTGAGCACATGCACGACTTTTCTTTGAGTGCATGCTCGCAACATACTTTTCAATCGATGTGCCAAAGCGCTAAAAAACATTTAAGTAGTTGAAAGACAATAATATATAATTCACTCAAAAACGGACTGGTTCCCAAAACGGGAAAATAGTATTCAAAACGGGACGATAAAGTCACTAGAAACCGGTGGAATCGATTGTTGATGACAATTAAGCTTTGGTTGTCGAGAAGATTTCTTTAAAAAATTCTTGACTAATGGTGCAAAAGAAAATAAGTAAATTAACTTTGTTTTTTGTTGACAAAGTCAAGACGGAAACCTTAATTTTAAAAACAAATAAACTCAACTTGCCCAATGAATTGGTTTTTACTTGAAAGCATCTTTTTTTTAATTGTTTCCAGTTTTGGTCTGCTTACAATCGGCTTATCTTTTTTTTCAATCCGATCCAATAAATATGTAAATATTTACCTGATTATAGCCCTAATGATTGGCTTGTGTCGGGCGGTGCTCTACGGTACATATACACTCCGTATTCAGAATTTTGCCAGTGATTTTCCAACGCCATTTAAAGGAATTCTTCTCTTTACATTTGTTTTGTTTTATCTCTATTTTAAAACGCTGGCAAGCGACGCTGGCAAGTTCAACCCAAGGCATTTGTTCCATTTTATTGCCCCTTTAGGAATCTTTATCTATTACCTGCTATTGAATGTCTTCAACGTGCACCGGGAATCATACATCCTCGCGATTAATTTTACCTTAACATCTGGGTTTATTGTGTTGTATTTGTTTTGGACTTTTAGGCTTGTTGGAACACAAATCTGGAACAATCCTCAGAAAGTGCACGAAGAGCACTACCGCACCATACTCAATTGGAGCGTCTTTTTGTTTGTCGTGTTCTTCGCCGGTACCTTGAGAATTCTTGTCATCAATGCGGTTAGTTTCTCTAAAGGAGAGATGCTCTCCTCTACCTCACTCGGTTTGCCAGGTCTGATATTGCAAGGCATACTTTTCATTAAGCTTTTGGTTTCCCCTGAAATACTTTTGGGGATTCCACGACTAAGTAAGCGATTACTGCCAAAGCCTGTAAAACCAGGGTTTAAGAACCTTGAGTTTTGGAAATTAGATGTGAAAGAGGTTACGGGACCTTTGGACGAGCGCTTGAAAGAAAAATTGGATCAATCGATTGTTGATCTCATTCAAGATGTTGAAGACTTTGTCACGGAAAAACGCTATTTCCGAAATCACCACATCACCATCAAAGAGTTGGCCAACGAAATGGAGGTGCCGTATACACACATTATCTACCTCTTTAAGTACCATTGCAAGCTGACCTTTACAGAATACAAGACCATGAAGAGAATTGAGGATTCAAAGCACTTGATCAATGTCGGCTTCCTCAAACACAACACCCTCGAATCACTTGCAACAGAAGTGGGATACGCCTCGTACAATCCCTTCTTTACGTCATTCAAAAAGAACGTTGGTATGTCCCCGAATGACTATGCATCGAAGTAACCCGTAATTAAAAGACAAAAGACCCGTCAGCCGTAGCTGACTGTAAGACAAAAGACCGCTTCGCTCAAAGACTTGATCGTTCTTCGATTGCTTGAAATAACTCGTAACTCGTCATTGGTAACTCGTAACTCGTCATTGGTAACTCGTAACTCGTCATTCGTCATTTTTTTAACTCGCAACTCAGTCCCCTTCCTAAAAAAACCGATCGAGTCTTACCTCACGGTCCAAAGCCTTTCCATCGACAATAGATTCGAGCAGTTCTTGAGCCAATAGTGGAGCCATCATGTAGCCTTTAGCGCCCAGGCCATTAAAAATGTGAACCTTTGGGTAGGTAGGATGGGTGCCCATAATGGGTCGACGATCTGGGGTTGTTGGTCGAACGCCGGCTCGATGATCGATGACCTCTACGTTTTCTTCTGTAAGGAAACGCAAATTGTCCAGCAACATTTCCTTTCCTTCTTGTGTCGGAATCACATTGTCGGTATGCCACACATAGGTAGCGCCAATTCGAAAGGTGTTCGGCTCAACGGGCAAACAAAAACATTTTCGATTCAGTGATTCATCTTCTGGCAGTGACTGGGCCTTCACAGTTAAAATCTCTCCTTTTGTTGCTTCAACGGGAAGTGTTTTGAAGTATGGGTTTTTTACGGCCTCTGATCCCTCACAAAAAATCGCATGGTCGAATCGTTGGCCTAGATAGGTGCATGCATTTGGTTCAAACTGGTCGAAGTCAAATGCCGCCAGTACGTAAGTCCCATTTTTTTTAATAAATGTTTGACAAGCCGCCATGAAATGCTCAGCCGCCACATAGGAAGAATGATTTACTCGGGCGCTGCCAAATGGTCTTTGTTCGGACTGAATCTCTGCGTCTTCTTCATCAAAGGGCTGAATGTAATCACGAAATCGGGGGTCGTTTGCCCGTTCTTTCCAATAGCCAGCTTCTTGTTCTGAAGCGATGCAGCGACGAATGGTGATGGGGTGAAAAAACGAAGCGCCAGTGCGAAGCTCCAAAGCGCGGTAAAAATTTTCCGAATACGGAATGAATTCATCCACCCTCCAGGATTTTGTCATGCGGCGAAATACCAAAGGGTTGATCATTCCGGCGGCTACAGCGCTACTTCGATTGACCCCTTTGTCGATGAGCCGCACCAAGTGACCGGCATCGATGCATTGAATGGCGAGGCAAATGCCCGCTAAACCCCCTCCGACAATAAGTACGTTTTGTTTTTTCATGCCGCAAAAGCGAGACTGATTACGCTGACACGAATATCAGGATATTTCTCCAATACGGTGCGGATGAGCGATTCTAAAGTCGCACCAGTTGTAATGACATCATCCACGAAAACAATATGCTTTCCATCCCAATTGGTTTGCGATGACAGCGAAAAATTGTTTTTCACATTGTCCCACCGCAGAAAGCGTCCCTTTCGTGTTTGACTTTCCGTATGTTTCGATTTTTTTAAACCGAGCGCGTGGATCGGGATGGACATGGATTCAGAAATTCCTTCAGCAAGGATTGCACTTTGGTTGTATCCCCGTGAAAATTCTTTTTTTGGGTGAATAGGTACGGGCACCAAAACATCAATATCCATCCATTCTTTTTTTTCGCGCAGGATGTTGCCAATGCTATTCCCGAAGTTTCGTCCAAGCTCTGCGTTGAATTTGTATTTTAATTCTTGTAAAATCTGCTGCGTGCTTCCACCTTTTCGGTAAAATAAATGAGCATAAGCCTGTTCGATCGGCACCCTGCCCCAAAACAATTTTTCAAGTGTTGTTGACTCTGTATATTTTTCAAAATGAGTGTAGTCGAGGTCATTGATACAAAATGGGCAAAGTGGTGTGTCAGAAGCAGACAATTCAGCCTTGCAGGCGATGCATGTTGCTGGAAAAATTAAATGCAAAAGACGGTCTTGGATTGGAAATAAATCCGACAATTTTAGTTTAAATTGTCCTCTATTCTTTGTTATCATTGGCGAGTGGTATCGTATAAACAATTGAGTGTGTAAAATAACAAAATTTCCTTCTTGATTTCACCTTCAGACAGCCGTAATTTTATGAAAGCATTGCAAAACTTCCATGTGAGTCAGTGTGGCGTGGGGATGGAACAATTTATCGACAATCGCATATTTTTTTGTGTGAATATCTTTCGAGACGCTGTTGATAATCGTCCTAACGTTTGTTGCCAAAGGGATTCAGTAATGGGGTGTTGAAAACCGGAACACTTTGTTCATTTCTTTAGCTTGTTGATGGGAGGAATTATAGCAATTTTTGTAGGCCCTAATAAAAGGAATATTAGACCCCTAGCGGATCGTTTTCTAAACACAGGGAAACAACCAATTTTATTGAAAATTACCAACAAGGAACATTCCTTGAAAAGCATACTATTCGCATATAAAAAAGGACCAAAAAGATGGCGCACAACGAACCAATATTAGAATCAAACAACAGCCGATTTGTGTTGTTCCCAATTCAGCACGACGACATTTGGGCTTTCTACAAAAAGGCAGAAGCGAGTTTTTGGACGGCAGAGGAAATTGATCTATCACCAGACTTAATTGACTGGGAGCATAAACTCAATGACAATGAACGCCATTTCGTGAAGCATATTCTTGCGTTTTTTGCAGCATCTGATGGTATTGTAAATGAAAACTTAGCAGAGCATTTCTTGTCTGAAGTGCAGTATACCGAGGCGAAGTTTTTCTATGGCTTTCAGATTGCTATTGAAAACATCCACTCTGAAACGTATTCGTTGTTGATTGATACGTACATCAAAGATTCGGCAGACAAAAGTCACTTGTTCAACGCCATTGACACCCTAGATTGTGTGCGAAGAAAAGCAGAATGGGCATTGCGTTGGATTGATAAAGGGTCTTTTGCGGAGCGATTGGTAGCATTTGCCGCAGTGGAAGGAATTTTCTTCTCTGGATCGTTCTGCTCCATCTACTGGTTGAAGAAACGCGGACTAATGCCTGGGCTATCCTTCTCGAACGAGTTGATTTCACGTGACGAAGGCTTGCATTGTGATTTTGCGTGCTTACTGTATACCAAACATTTGGTGAACAAATTGCCAAAAGAACAGGTGAAGGAAATCATCATGGATGCTGTAGTGATTGAAAAGGAATTCATTACAGATGCTTTACCGGTGAAATTGATTGGAATGAATAGCGATTTGATGGCACAATACATCGAGTTCGTTGCCGACCGTTTGTTGCTCGAGTTGGGCAATGAGAAAGTGTACAATGTGAGCAATCCGTTTGACTTTATGGACATGATTTCCATTCAAGGAAAAACAAACTTCTTCGAGAAGCGTGTTGGTGAATACCAAAAAGCAGGCGTTCTCGCAGGAAAAGAAAACCAGTCCTTTAGCTTGGACGAAGAATTTTAAGAAATAAAATAGTACCTACTTAAATAATTGAATGACCATGTATGTAGTCAAAAGAGATGGCCGAAAAGAAGCTGTGAAATTCGATAAAATCACTGCACGAACTGTAAAAATGTGCTACGGACTCGATCCTTTGGTGTCGCCCGAAGCAGTTGCAATGAAGGTAATCGAAGGGATTTATGATGGTGTGTCAACAACAGATCTTGACAATCTCGCGGCTGAGGTAGCTGCGGCAAAAACAATTGATCACCCCGATTATGCCTTGCTGGCGTCGCGCATCGCCGTGTCTAACCTTCACAAGGAAACGAAGAAAAGTTTCTCTGAGGTCATTGAGGACATGCATTCATACATCGACCCGAAAACTGGCCAGAAAGCGGCATTGGTGGCTGACGATGTGCACAAAATCATTATGGACAACAAAGAGTTGTTGGATTCAAGCATTATCTATGACCGCGATTTCCGATATGACTACTTCGGATTCAAAACATTGACGCGTTCATACCTGATGAAGTTGGAGGGTGTCATTGCAGAGCGTCCACAACAAATGTTGATGCGTGTTGCCGTTGGTATCCACAAGGCAGACGTAGCAGCAGCTATCAAGACCTACAACTTGATGTCAGAAGGATGGTTCACACATGCAACACCAACCTTGTTCAATTCAGGAACACCAAAACCACAAATGTCGTCTTGCTTCCTTTTGACAATGAAGGAAGATAGCATCGAAGGTATTTACGACACGTTGAAATCATGTGCTCAAATTTCACAGTCTGCAGGAGGTATTGGCTTGGCCATTCACAACATCCGTGCAACAGGGTCATACATTAAAGGGACGAACGGAACATCTAATGGTATTGTACCAATGTTGCGTGTGTTCAACGACACAGCACGTTATGTTGATCAAGGTGGAGGTAAACGCAAAGGCTCATTCGCCATCTATATGGAGCCATGGCATGCAGATGTGTTCGATTTCTTGGATTTGAAAAAGAACCATGGCAAAGAAGAATCTCGTGCACGTGACTTGTTTTTTGCCTTATGGATTCCAGATTTGTTCATGCAACGCGTAAAAGACAATGCAGAATGGACCTTGATGTGTCCGCACGAATGTCCGGGATTGTCAGATACACATAGCGCAGAGTTTGAGAAATTGTACTTGAGCTATGAAGCCGCTGGAAAAGGGCGCAAGACCATCAAAGCACAAGACTT
>CALPWQ020000071.1 GCA_943327315.2 Chitinophaga pinensis | reverse complement strand
TTCAGCGGCACACCTACCTCTTCTGGTGTTAGTCAGGTCATCGTAACGGGATCATACAATGTATCCGTTCCTGCAATTGTTCCACTTATTGGTGGTACGTCATTGGATATTCCTACCGCAAATCTGCCTTATACCTTGGTCATCAATACCTCTAACGCTTCTGTTGAAGTACTCGAAGGAGAATATGATTGGATGATGATTCCAAATCCATCTGATGGCACATTTGCCGTAATTGGTGATGTAAAGAATGGGGAAACATTCACCATTTTCAATATGAGCGGTCACCTCGTTGATTCGTTTATAGTAACTGGAGCTGGAGAATCGTTGAGCGTGATTTTAGATGCGGGCGTTTACCTCGTGCAAAAGGAAAACGTGGCGGGTTACAGCATACAGCGATTGGTGATTGAGTGATGATTAGACATTAAGATTCTAAGATTTTAGGACTTGTTAAATCTTCGGTCGAGTGGAAATTACAGCTTCGAATTCCCGAAGGGATCAAATTTTAAATTGCCTCTGGCATCAAATTCTTTTGGATGTCAAGATTCTAAGATGTTAAGATATTAGGACTTGATCATGCTTCGAAGATTGTAGCGTTTTCTCTTGAATAAGACAAAGGACGAAAGACAAGGGACAATAGACTAAATCCATGTTCTATGCTCCATGAGCGAAGCGTTCCATATTCTGAGGGAAATTCTAACTCACGAATTACCGAAGGCATCAAATCTCCAATTGCCGAAGGCATCAAATTATTCAAAAATCCGCTGAGGCGTGCGGAGCATCAAATTCTTTACAACAATTTTCACAATACATAATTTTCTTAGGTATATTTGTTACCTTTGTATAAATGACACGTTTATGTATTCGTCCGAATTGATCAAAGGAACACTAAAGACAATCATTTTGTCCTTGCTAACTGATGAGGAAAAGATGTATGGGTATGAGATTACTCAAAAGGTAAAAAATCTCACAGGTGGAAAAATTCAATTGACCGAAGGCGCATTGTATCCTACATTGCATGCGCTGGAGGCACAAGGAATTTTAACCACTGAGGTGGTGAATGTAGGAAATCGCCTCCGAAAATACTATACAATTACTCCCTCAGGAAAGGCTGTGGCTCAAGAGAAAGTCACGGAGTTTTCTGAATTTATGGCGACCATGCGCATTTTGCTTGACTTGCAACCTAGGGCAGGAGAAGCATGATTGTGCTGAGCGAAAAACAAGTGCAGTTTATCCATGACGACCTATTGCGCAATGGGATTGAAATGGAGGACCTGAGAATGTCATTGGTGGACCACATTTGCTGCGTTTTAGAAAACGAGATGACTGAAGACGATCAGTTTGAAGAATTCTACACACGCATCATCCCACGTTTTTATCATCGAAACCTGGAAGAAATTCAGGAGGAGACAAAATTAGTACTCACATTTAAAAATTATTATGCCATGAAAAATGTAATGATTCGCAGCGGTGCATTTACCGCAATCTGCTTTACTGCAGGAACACTCTTTAAATTGATGCATTGGCCTGGAGCAGGTGTATTGATCATCGCTTCAATTTTGGTTTTTTGTTTTTTGTTTCTACCCATTCTTTTTCTCTTCAAAACACGAGAAGTAGATTTGCGTAGCCAAAAAACAATTGTTGCTGTTGCCACTATTTTTGGTTTTCTGTTTGGTATGTCAACCTTGTTCAAACTGATGCACTGGCCTTATGCAAACGTTCTGTGGCTTTCATGTTTGGGTATTCTACTGCTCGTTTTCTTACCACTCTATTTTTTCACAGGTATTCGCATCAAGGAAACGAAAGTAAATACCATCATCTCATCCATCTTAATTCTTGTTGCAGGGGGAATGCTTTTCGCCTTGACGGCTTTGAGAAACAGTAAATGGTCAGATGAAACCCAGTCACTTTCTAATGAACGGGTTTTAGCGACTGTTTCATTTGCTGGTGAATTGACCTCTGCTGACAGCACATTGAAAGTAACGTTGCTCACGAACAAATGCAATGAGGTATGCACTCAAATTGATGCCTTGAAAAAAGCGCTGATTCAATCATTACCAAAGGAGCATCGTGGTCTCTCTGAAGCAAAAATTTGCAGGATTTACGCAAGTGATTTGAATCAATCCGACAAAGTCCTCTTCACAAACGCCCAGCAACCGGTCAAAGAACTTATTGCCATCAAAAAAGGATTGAATGAGATTTCGATTCTGGCCAAAGAAGCAAAAGTTGATGCGGAAAAACTATTCAATACCGCAGATGGCTATCGATTTAATGACAAAACTGGTCCGATAGAACCTTGGGAAACATTGAATTTCATGTACACAAGTTTTTCTATGGTTCTTCAGAATTTGAATATGCTGAAATTGCAGATCAAATTGGTGGAGTTGGCTTTGTGAGTTTAGGACAAAGGACCGCTGCGCTGATAGAACATTGACCGCTGTGCTAGAGGACAAAAAACTTGATCGCACTTCGTAACTCGTAATTCGTAATTGGACAATGGACCGCTGCGCTGATAGAACATAGACCGCTGCGCTAAAGGACGAAGGACCGCTGTGCTAAAGGACAAAAAACTTGATCGTAATTCATAATTCGTAATTGGACAATGGACCGCTGCGCTGATAGAACATTGACCGCTGTGCTAAAGGACAAAAAACTTGATCGCACTTCGTAACTCGTAATCTTTGTTGTCCAATAAAATTTAACGACTCATCTTGAAACCATCGAAATCAGTGGTTTTTTAAAGTGGTTTTAAGGCAAGGGGGGGTATTTTAAGTGATTTTATCATTTTGGATTTAAATTGTTTGACCCCGATGGGGTCATTGGCCTTTAGGGAGAGCTTTTGGTTACAAAGATTCGACCCCGATGGGGTCAGTTAATCTAAGTAAACCGGATTGGATATAACATGAAGGTGGGTTTAGTCGGACAACAATGATTCGTAATTCGTAATTTGTAACTCGTAATTTATTTCTAACTATTCCAATTCTAACTATCTTTGCCCTTTCATTCATACATGGCAGATACGCGCTACAATTTACGAGGGGTTTCCGCAGATAAGGAAGACGTGCACAATGCAATAAAGCATGTCGACAAGGGCTTGTTTCCACAGGCGTTTTGCAAGATTGTGCCTGACTATCTTTCGGGAGATGAGGATTACTGCATCGTCATGCATGCCGATGGTGCTGGAACAAAGTCTTCCTTGGCCTACATGTATTGGAAACGCACTGGTGATCTGTCCGTGTGGAAAGGAATTGCTCAAGATGCCTTGATCATGAACATCGACGACCTGCTTTGTGTGGGTGCTACGGATAAAATTCTCCTTTCTTCTACCATTGGTCGAAACAAGCACCTCGTGCCTGGCGAAGTAATCTCTGCCATCATCAACGGAACTGAAGAGCTGTTAAACACTCTTCGCGAACAAGGAATTGGGATTCATTCTACTGGGGGTGAAACGGCAGATGTCGGTGACCTCGTGCGCACAATCATCGTAGATTCTACGGTTGTTTGCCGCATGAAGCGCAAGGATGTCATTTCAAATCATACCATTCAACCTGGAGATGTGATTGTCGGATTGGCCTCGTTTGGTCAAGCAAGCTACGAAAATGAATACAATGGCGGAATGGGATCGAATGGCCTCACCTCTGCAAGACACGATGTCTTTTCAAAAAAATTAGCCGATGAATTTCCAGAAAGCTTCGATCCATCTGTGCCAGAATCTTTGGTGTATTCGGGAGAAATGGACTTGACGGATGCAGTTGACAATTCTCCACTAGACGTCGGTAAATTGGTGCTTTCACCGACTAGAACCTATGCACCTGTCGTTAAGAAAATTCTTGATCAACACCGTGCGGATATTCATGGTATGGTGCACTGCTCAGGAGGCGCGCAAACCAAGGTATTGCATTTCGTAAACGATGTGCACATCATTAAAGATGCGCTCTTCCCAGTTCCTCCATTGTTCAAATTGATTCATGAACAATCAGGTACGGAATGGTCCGAAATGTATAAGGTCTTCAACATGGGGCATCGCATGGAAATTTATGTTTCCCCAGAGCATGCTGACGCCATCATGGAAATTTCTCGGTCTTTCAATATCGAAGCGAAAATAGTTGGACGTGTAGAAGCACATGAAGGAAAGAAATTGACCATACAATCGGAATTCGGCACATTTGAGTATTAGCGCGTTTCGTCTTTTGTCCTATCATCTTTCGAAGCTCACGGAGCGAAGAAGGATTGTCCCTTGTCTTTTGTCTTTTGTCTTTTGTCTTTTAAAATAAAATTCTTCTTCCATGTCAGATCTACTCTCAAAACTTGAAGCCATCCATTTCCGCTTTGTCGAAGTGGGGAAAATGATTGTCGATCCGGACATCATCAGTGACATGACGCGTTATGTAAAATTGAACAAGGAATACAAAGATTTGGAGGAAATTGACACCATTTACAAATCCTTTAAAAACCTATTGGGAAATATCCAAAGTTCACGTGAGCTCTTGGAAATCGAGACAGATCCTGAGATGCGCGAGATGGCGAAGATGGAAATCGAGGATCTTGAAAATAAGCGCCCAGTCATGGAGGAAGACATTAAAATGCTTCTTATTCCCAAGGATCCCGAAGACGATAAAAATGCCATCATAGAACTTCGTGCAGGAACGGGTGGTGACGAGTCTTGTATTTTCGTGGAAGATTGTTTCCGCATGTACACGATGTTTTTCAAGGAAATGGGTTGGCAGTATGAGGTGATGAATTCATCAGAAGGCTCCATGAAAGGCTATAAAGAAATTGTGATTGAAATTACTGGAGCTGGTGTTTACGGAACTTTAAAATTTGAATCAGGTGTTCACCGCGTACAGCGCGTACCTGAAACAGAATCTCAAGGCCGCGTGCATACCTCAGCTATAACCGTAGCGGTTCTACCTGAAGCCGAGGAAGTTGACTTTAACCTCGACATGAACGATGTGCGCAAGGATACCTTCCGTGCATCGGGAGCGGGTGGACAGCACATCAACAAAACTGAATCAGCGATTCGACTCACACACATTCCGACAGGCACGGTGGTAGAATGTCAGGATGGACGTTCACAGCATAAAAACTTGGAAAAAGCGATTTCTGTTTTGCGCTCACGACTCTACCAAAAAGAACTCGACCGCGTACACAATGAACGCGCTGCCCAGCGAAAAACCCTTGTATCTACTGGAGATCGCTCAGAGAAAATCCGGACCTACAATTACCCTCAAGGACGCATTACCGATCACCGCATCAACAAGACCATTTATAACCTAAGTGCATTTATGAACGGCGACATCAAAGACATGATTGATTCATTGAAGCTAGCAGAAAATGCAGAAAAGCTTCAAGGACAAGATGCGTTTTAAATTTCGCTTAAACAATTTGCAGAGTTATTTTTTTTAATAAAACGTAGCGATTTGAATTTAACTGCGGTGTGTAACTTATTTCGCAGCATGCAGTCAAAGGCAGGTCAACAAGCACAAAAGCAATTAGCAACAGAAAATACCATTATTTAGTCAATGAAACTTACCTTAACTATCCTCCTACTCGCGATTTGCAGTATCTCTTTCGGGCAGGAAAAATTTACCCTCAGCGGAACCATTTCCGATTCACTTCGAGGAGAAGCCATGATCAATGCCACCGTTCGAGTGAAAGGTCAAAACATGGGGGCCATTTCGAATGACTATGGATTTTATTCCATCACTTTGGCAAAAGGCAACTATACCATCGTTTTCTCAACCGCTGGCTACGCGCCCAAAGAATTTGTATTAGACCTCACAAAAAACATTCAATTGAATGTGCAACTTTCACCTGTCATCAATAAAATTCAGGATTTAAAAGAGGTAAATGCGACAGCAAAGAAAAACGACCAAAATATAACCGAGGCTGTGATGGGTGTGGAGCGCTTGAATCCACAAGAAATAGCGAAAATCCCTGTGCTCTTGGGAGAGAAGGACATTATCAAAACAATGCAGCTTTTGCCCGGTGTAAAAAGTGCGGGAGAAGGAAATTCTGGGTTCTATGTTCGTGGCGGCGCTGGTGATCAAAACCTCATTTTACTCGATGAAGCGCCCGTGTACAATGCTTCTCACTTGTTGGGTTTCTTTTCGACCTTCAACTCCGATGCCATCAAAGACGCGGTCATCTACAAGGGAAATCAACCTGCCAATTATGGTGGACGCTTGGCATCAGTGCTCGACATCAAAATGAATGATGGGAACATCAAACGTTACAATGTCAGCGGGGGAATTGGTGTTATATCATCGCGCCTAAACATTGAAGGACCGATCGTAAAAGACAAAGCGTCTTTTCTGATTTCTGGTAGACGCACCTATGCCGATGTTTTCTTGAAGGCCACCGATCAATTTAAAGACAACATTCTCTATTTCTATGATTTGAATGCCAAGCTAAACTACCGCATCAATGACCGAAATAAACTATTTCTTTCTGGGTATTTTGGACGCGACAAACTCGGCTTGGCGGATCAATTTGGCATCAACTGGGGAAATGCCACGGGAACAATGCGTTGGAACCACCTTATTTCAGACAAACTCTTCTCCAATACCTCCTTGATCTACAGCTCCTACGATTACAAAATTGCCATCTCCAATGCCGATCTTGCTTTCGACATCAAATCGATCATTCGCGACATCAATATCAAACAAGAGTTTCAGTATTACATGAATACGAGGAACAAAATTAAGTTTGGAATCAATGCCATTCACCATGAAATTGTCCCTGGGCAGATTACAGCAAATGAAGCGTCGGGCATCAACACCCAAGACTTAACGCCAAATAAATCTTTGGAAGGCGCCGTTTTTGTCACCAATGACTGGTCAATTAGTGAAAAGTTGAATGTTAGTTATGGCGTACGCTTGAGTACATTTTCGGTACTGGGAAACAATGGAAACACCTATGCGTACAATGCAGCAGGCGATGTCATTGACACAACAGTGTATACAAACAACTCCTTCGTAAAATCCTATTTAGTCCCTGAGCCAAGAGTTTCATTGAGTTATGTCTATTCGAAGTCAGCATCTTTCAAGGCGGGATATGCGCGAAATGCCCAGTACATTCACCTGATCTCAAATACAACGACCTCCTCACCTACAGACTTGTGGATTCCGTCATCGATCAATACCAAGCCAGAAATTAGCGATCAAGTATCTGTTGGATGGTTCAAGAATTTCAGTGAAAACATGTTTGAATTCAATGTGGAAACCTATTACAAAACCATGCAGAATCAAATCGATTACCGCAATGGCGCAAATCTTCAAGCCAATGAACTGATTGAAGGTGAATTGCTCTATGGCATTGGTCGTGCGTATGGTGTCGAGCTGATCTTCAAGAAAAAAATGGGCCGACTAACTGGTTGGGTAGGTTACACCTTGTCCCGTACAGAGCGAAAAATTATTGGCATCAACAACGACAATTGGTATGCTGCAAAACAGGACCGCACACACGACATCTCCATAGTTGGAATTTACGACATCACACCAAAACTGAGTGTTTCCGCTTTGTTCGTTTATTACACAGGAAATGCGATTACCTTCCCTTCAGGAAAATACATCATCAACGGACAGACTCAATTGCTTTACACAGAGCGAAACGGCTACCGCATGCCGGCCTACCACAGAATGGACATTGGGGTAACGTGGTTGAGAAAGAGCACTGAGAAATTTGAAAGCAGCTGGAACTTCTCCATGTACAATGTGTATGGTCGTGAAAATGCCTATACCATTGCTTTCCGACAAAATGCCGATAACCCAAATGTGACCGAGGCGGTTCAAACATCGCTATTCAGATGGATTCCATCTGTGACTTACAATTTTAAATTCAAATAAGATGAGAGGCTTTATTCAAGTATTTAGTGCAGTAGCATTGATTTTTTTCATGGGATCTTGCACCAAAGTTATCGATGTAAACATCAATAACAAAGATCCTCAATATGTCATTGAAGGACATGTCACCCTGGGTGACTCCATTCACCGCGTTGACATTACGCAAACCCTGAACATTAGCGATTCGAGTCCATTTCCAACCATTGATAATGCTGTTGTGCTCCTAACAGATGATTTGGGCAATTCACAAGCCATGTCGCTTGTGGCGCCAGGTCGATACGAGACTGTCAATTATCCGATTAGTGCCGACCGAACATATACACTTCAAGTGACAATTGATGGCCAATTGTTTATGTCCACGGCATCTGTGCCTCAAGCAGTGACTTTATTGAATGTGCTCACTTTCCCTTTTGCCTTTGGTCCACAGACGTTCAACGCCATTGTTCCTATTCGTCTTGATCCAGGAGGTGTAGCGAATTACTATGAGTTCAAACTTATAAAACACGGCAAGCCAAATCCAATTTCCGGATTTTTCATCCAGTCAGACCAATACAACGATGGAAATCTCGCCCAAGAACCAATTTTTGCGGACGGTGTAAATTCTGGAGATACAATTGATGTAGAGATGCTGAACATCAACCGTGAAGTATATGACTACTTCTATACCTTGCAGCAAAATCAGCAAGGATCAACACCAGCCAATCCTACGTCGAATATCAGTGGTGGATGCCTCGGGTATTTCTCTGTGCAAACGAAATCAGTCAAGCAAGTCATTATTCCATAAGTCAAAAATTCGTGGCGTTTATATACCTTTGTTGGCGAATTTAATCCAACATGACACGACACGAACTCATTGCACAAATTAAACTGAAGCGTTCATTCCTTTGCGTTGGACTAGATACAGATATTTCCAAAATTCCAGTTCATCTGCTTGACACAGAGGACCCAATTTTTGAGTTCAACAAGGCCATCATTGATGCCACAAAAGACTTCGCCGTGGCCTACAAGCCTAACATTGCCTTTTACGAATGCTACGGTCCAAAAGGCTGGGAATCGTTGCAAAAGACCATTGACTACATCCCAAAAGACATTTTCACTATCGCGGATGCCAAGCGCGGTGACATTGGGAATACCTCGAGCTATTACGCGAAAACATTTTTCGAATCCCTCAACTGTGATTCTGTGACTGTTGCTCCTTACATGGGCGAAGACAGTGTTTCTCCCTTCTTAGCATTCGACAACAAATGGGTGATTTTATTGGCCTTGACATCCAATAAGGGCGCGTTGGATTTTCAAATGATCCAGGATGCGAACGGCGAAGAATTGTACAAGAAGGTCTTGCGAAAGTCATGCGAATGGGGAACCCCTGAGAATTTAATGTTTGTCGTTGGTGCCACGCGTGCAGAAGGAATTGGTGAAGTCAGAAAACTTGTACCCGATCATTTCTTTTTGGTTCCGGGTGTTGGTGCCCAAGGAGGGTCCCTTCAAGATGTAGCGAAATATGGGTGGAACTCAGATTGTGGCTTGCTAGTCAATTCTTCAAGAGGAATTATTTACGCCGCCGGAGGATTGGATTTTGCAGAGAAAGCGCGCCAAGAAGCGCAAAAAATTCAGGTAGAAATGGCCACGATTTTAGACAACCACTCGTTCTAATTGAGCGGAAGCCAAATGGTAAAGGTTGTTCCTTCTCCTGGTTTGCTCTTTACATCGATTTTTCCTCTGTGGGCATCGATGATGAGTTTGACATAGAACAAGCCAAGACCAAAGCCTTTCACATTGTGCACATTCCCAGTGGGAACGCGGTAGAATTTATCAAAAATCATGCGCAACTCTTCCCGCTTTATTCCAATACCATTGTCTGTAATCTCCAACACCAATCCTTTCTTATCGTTGCGGGTCGATAAGGTAATTTCTGGTTTCTGCTCGCAATATTTCACCGCATTGTCCAAAAGATTGTACACCACATTGGTCAAGTGAACAGCATCGGCTTTCATAGAATGATGCTCGGCATTTAACTCTACTGTTAATTTTCCCCCCAGCTCAGATTGATTGAATTCAAAACTTTCGCGTGCTTCATCGATAATCTCGTGCAAATCCATTCGTTCACAAGTCAAGGTCAATTCCTCCTTGTCCAACTTCGCGACATTCAAGACCCTCTCCACCTGATTTTCCAAGCGCTTGTTTTCCTTATAAATGATGCTTGCGTAGCGTTTAAGCTTTTCAGGATCATCGGAGAAATCACTCTTCATCAACATTTCACTGGATAATCCAATGGTTGAAATCGGCGTCTTCAGTTCGTGCGTCATGTTATTGATGAAATCTGTTTTCACTTCCGACACCCGTTTTTGACGGACAATGACATTGATGGAATACCCAAAAAACACCAAGACCAAGAGGACAATAATGGTCACATAAATCCAGGGTGAAATGAGTTCGTCTGGAGATTGAATGCTTTTGGCTACAACATTTGGAAAATAAACCGTGAAATAATGTCCATCTTTTTTCCAACTCAACTTTGCCGATGTGATGCCATTCAGTGTATCCGAAACTGGCGCATAGAGTGAGTCCTTAGTGAATTTGATGAGATTCCCGAAAACGATCGAATCCGTGAAGCAGTCATAAATTCCATATTGAAAATCCTGGTGGATGCTTTGGTCGTAGAATTCTCGTTTGAGCAGCGTTTCGAGGTAATACGGATGCAATTCTTCGTTGACATCCACCGCGAAATAATTTGTTCGCACCTGCTTTACGGCACCATAAAGATCAGAGCTATCGGCATGTTGGGTTGAAATTTCTTCCAACACATTTCTCAATGCGATGTGTGCTTGTTCAGAAAATTGCTTGAGATTTAAACTGTCTTCGTGCTCCTGAATGGCAATGTTCGTTTGCTGCATGGCGATGGTCTTTCGAATCCATACCATTTGCACAAGAAGGATGCTTGCCAGGGAAATGATTCCCAAAATTACTACGGCATTGATGTTCCTTCTGTTCATTGCTTTTAAAGACGAAGATTCGTCAACTTAAAACCCGTTGACACCATTCACTGTGGTGTACTTCAGGATATTCTTTTTGTCGGGGTGAATGCGTGCAAAAGCCGACTGTACCGCCAAGGTGCCTTCGTGGAATCCACACAAGATCAACTTCAATTTATTTTCGTAGGTATTGACATCGCCAATGGCGTATATCCCCGGGATGTTCGTTGAATAGTCCTTCGTATCGACTTTGATCGCATTTTTCTCGATCTCCAATCCCCAATCAGCGATTGGACCTAGGCTTGGCTTCAACCCGAACAATGGAATAAAGTGATCTGCTTCTTGGATCATTTCACCATTTTTTTGGTGCGTGATGACCACATTCTCCACCTTTCCATTCCCGTTGATTCCCGTTACCTCAGCTTCAGTTACCAACTTGATTTTGCCTTTTTCGGCCATGTCAATCACCTTTTGAACAGAGTCGAGGTGACCGCGGAATGAGCTGCTTCGGTGAACAAGAATCACTTCACTCGCGATGTTGTTTTCTGCAAGAAAGATGGACCAATCCAACGCGGAGTCCCCACCACCCGCAATCACACAGCGCTTGCCGTGGTAAAATTCTGGGTCCTTGATGATGTATTCAACTCCTTTATCTTCAAACGCTTCCAAGTTATCAATCGGTGGTTTACGCGGTTCAAACACACCCAATCCACCTGCTATCATAACGATTGGTGCTTCATGCTGTGTTCCCTTCACCGTTGTAACAATGAACTTTCCGTCATCGGTTTTTACAATAGACATGGCTGCCTCACCCAGGGTGAATCCGGGCTTGAATGGTGCAGCTTGCTCCATTAAGTTGTCAATCAACTCCCCAGCCAGTACAGAGGGAAAACCTGGAATATCGTAAATGGGTTTTTTCGGGTAAATTTCGGAGCATTGTCCTCCCGGTTGTGGAAGTGAATCAATCAAGTGGCAACGCAGTTTCAAGAGTCCTGCTTCGAAAACGGTGAAAAGTCCTACAGGCCCGGCACCAATGATAATAATATCTGTCTGGATCATTTTTTGAGGTTAACAAAACCGCTGCAAATGTAGCGATTAGTTCAGTAACACAAAAGCAAGGGATTTGTTTAGCAACGTGAGGGGATTTAGGCAATTTCTCCACCGCAACTTGAACCCGCTCCAGCTGTACAACCGTAGCAATGGTCATCTACCCAAATCGAACGCAGTCCAAGTGCGTGTTCATCAAAATCGCGAATATTTCTTTTTTCGGTATTCACTGGCAACTCAAGCATTTGATTGAAATCACAATCGTACAAGGTTCCGTCCCACCCAACAGAAATGGTATTTCGACACATCACATGTTGCACTGATAATGGGTTGAATGCATCCACCAATTTCTCCATATACGATTCCAAGTTTCCACTATCGATTAAAAATTCGAGATAACGACTAATCGGCATATTCGTAATTGAAAAGAGGGCGTTGAAATCGATGTTAAATTCATTCTTCAATCGCAATTTGAATTCTGCTTCAAGTCCTTTTTGATCGGAAGGTAAAATGGCTCCCGTTGGATTATACACAAGGTTTAATACAAGGCCACTATCGACAATGCCGTATCCAACAGCATTCAGTTTTTGAAGGGCTTCAATAGATTTTGAAAACACCCCTTCACCTCGCTGGCGATCTGTGCGCATTGCCGTAAAATGAGGCAAGGATGAGACCACTTCGACGTGATGTGCCTTGAAAAAATGAGGTAAATCGTGGTATTTCTTATTGGCAAGAATGATGGTAAGGTTACATCGGACAATGACGTGTTTTTTTAGGGCTCTCAATTCCTGCACGAACCAACGAAAATGAGGATTCATTTCAGGAGCACCTCCCGTTAAATCAACCGTTTGAATGTTCGAATGGCGCAGCACAGAAAGACACTGTTCCATCGTTTCACGCGACATGATTTCCTTACGGTCCGGACCTGCATCCACATGACAATGTTTACACGTCTGGTTGCACATCTTTCCCAAATTCACCTGAAGAATCGAGATGGGCAAGGGTTTTATATCTTCCAAACCGGCGCTTTTTATGCGCTCCGAAAAAGGAATCAATTCAAGCTTGTGTAGGGCATCCAATTGAACATCTGGTGCCGACAAGGGATTGTGTGAAGCGAACAATGACTTCATTCTACATCATCAATTTTTTCGCCTGCTTCATCATTTGCACGCTGTGAACCAAAGATGCTCCTCCCCGAATCGCCGTTGTGACATGCACCGCTTCCATCAATTGCTCCTCAGTGTATCCTTTTTCCAGTGTATCTGAGGTATAGGCATCGATGCAATACGGACATTGAACAGCGTGAGCCACAGCCAGGGCGATCAATGATTTCTCACGCGCCGTTAATGCCGAATCCTTGAATACGTTGCCGTAATAATCAAAAAATTTATCCGCTAGTTCTTGTCCGAACTCACCGATTTTCCCGAAGTTTTTCAGGTCTTTTGGGTCGTAGTATGTTTCCATTTAAATTAAATTAAGAATTTGATTGCTGCGCAAATTTAAGGATTCGATACCTGCGGTAATTTTGTTTCGACGCACGATCAAATCTTTTGTCTTTTGTCTTTTGTCTTTTGTCCCTTGTCCATTGTCCCTTGTCTTTAGTTGGGAATTTAGAATTTGATTGCTTCGCAAATTTGTTTATTCATTCGAATATAATTTGTCTTAAAATCTTAATCTCCTAACATCTTGATATCCAATTGAATTTGATTGCTGCGTAAATTTAAGGATTCCGTACCTGCGGTAATTTTGTTGTAAAGTATGATCAAGTCCATGTTCTATGTTCCATCAGTCAGCTGTGGCTGACGGTCTTTTGTCCCGAGCTACGAATTTACAATTTCGAAGAACGATCAAATCTTTTGTCTTTTTTCCATTGTCCTGATGTCTTAATATCTTGACATCTTAAAATCTAACCAAAATATTTCTTCCCAAACTCCCACAACACCACCCCCGCACAAACAGACACATTTAAACTGTGTTTTGTTCCAAACTGAGGGATTTCGATGACGTGGTCAGTCATGTCAATCACGGCTTGATTTACCCCATCGACCTCATTTCCAAAGACAAGCGCAAATCGTTCGCCTGGTAAATCACCCACATGTTGCAAATGAACTGTTTTTTCTGCTTGCTCAATGGTGCAAACAACCACTCCTTGTTCTTTTAATTCGGCAACAAGCTCCGTAATTGACTTTCGGTATTCCCATGCTACCGTTTCGGTGGCACCGAGGGCTGTTTTCTGAATGTCGCGGTGCGGCGGGTTCGCTGTTATTCCGCACAGATAAATCTTTTCCACATTAAAGGCATCCGCCGTTCGGAAGAAAGAACCGATGTTATTTAAGCTTCGAATATCATCCAGTATGACAATCAATGGAAACTTTTGTTGAACGCGAAAATCTTCCTCACTCACCCGATCCAATTCCCACAATTTTAACTTCCTGTTCATTTTTGTTGATAAGATGAAGACCGTATGTTTTGACCTCTCATTGGAGGGGCCTAACTTTATGGCAAAAATCATTAAATCATCCGACTTGGCGAAGGAAAAGCAAGAAAAAAGCGCGAGTGAAACTCCGTTAATGAAGCAATACAATCAAATTAAGGCTCGGCATCCTCAGGCCTTGTTGCTTTTTCGCGTGGGTGACTTTTACGAAACCTTCGGAGAAGATGCCATAAAAACATCGCGGATTCTTGGAATCATACTAACCAAACGAGGTGCAGGATCGAGCTCAGAAATTGAATTGGCTGGATTCCCGCATCATTCGTTGGACACCTATTTACCAAAACTTGTTCGAGCGGGTGAACGCGTGGCCATTTGCGATCAGTTGGAGGACCCGAAAATGACAAAAACAATTGTCAAGCGAGGGGTTACTGAACTCGTGACACCAGGCGTTTCCTTCAATGATCAGGTTCTCGACCAAAAGAAAAACAATTTTCTGTGTGCCATTCACTTCGATAAAAACGAACATGGGATTGCCTTTTTGGATGTCTCGACAGGTGAGTTTTTAATTGCACAAGGAAACAAAGAATACATCGATAAGCTGATTCAAGGTTTTGAACCTACCGAGATTGTCTATCAAAAAAATCGATCCAAGGAGTTTCAAGAAACCTTCGGGGATCGCTATTACACCTTCCGTTTGGAAGATTGGGTATTTACGCCAGACTTTGCGCATGAATCGCTCCAAAAGCATTTCCAAACCAATTCATTGAAAGGATTTGGCATTGAAAATTTAGACAAAGCAACGATTGCCGCGGGAGCCGTGTTGCATTACCTTGGAGAGAATCAGCACGACCGCCTCGGACACATCACCACCATCGCGAGGATTGAAGAAGAACGTTACGTGTGGCTCGACCGATTTACTGTTCGAAACCTTGAATTGATTTCTTCGGCGCATGAAAATGCCACGACCCTGGCGGATGTGCTAGACCGCACACTCACACCAATGGGTGGACGAATGATGAAACGCTGGATTGTACTTCCTTTGAAGGATGAACGTCCAATTCGCGATCGACTTTCAGCGGTTGCGTACTTGAAAGAAAATTCCGCGCTCAACAGTGAACTTGGCGACCGACTTGGTCAAATTGGCGATCTTGAACGACTCATCTCAAAAGTAGCTGTGGGGAAAGTGAACCCGAAAGAGGTCATTCAACTGAAGCGCACTTTGCGTCAAATTGGTCCCATCTGTTCCTTGTTTGAACAAAGTGAGAGTGACATCCTAAGAAAGATCGCGGATCAATTGAATCCGTGTGAAAATCTCGTTGACATCATTGAAAAAACATTGATGGATGAACCGTCCATTCAACTAGGAAAAGGAGCGGTTATTCGCGATGGATATCAAGCTGAACTGGATGAGTTGCGTGAGATCTCGAACAACGGCAAGGGCTACTTAAAAGATTTAGAAGAACGCGAATCCGCTCGGACGTCAATCCCAAGTCTGAAAGTAGCATTCAATAACGTCTTTGGCTATTACCTTGAAGTGCGCAACACCCACAAAGATAAAGTTCCCGAAGAATGGATCCGCAAGCAGACCTTGGTCAATGCGGAGCGCTACATCACCGAAGAACTCAAAATCTACGAAACAAAAATTCTTGGTGCTGAGGAACGCATCCATTCGATTGAATACAAACTCTTCAACGACTTGGTGATTTCCATGGCTGATTATATTCTTCCTATCCAGCACAACGCCTTTTTATTGGCTCAATTGGACTGTCTAGGATCTTTTGCTACTATAGCACTAGCAAATGGATACAACTGTCCAGAGATCAATGACGGTTATGCCATAGAAATACGCGAAGGACGTCACCCGGTAATTGAGAAACAATTGCGACATGGCGAAGCATACATTGCCAATGACATTGATTTAGATCCCGAATCGCAGCAAATCATCATGATTACCGGTCCGAACATGAGTGGTAAAAGTGCGATTCTACGGCAAACGGCCCTTATCAGTTTGATGGCACAAATGGGAAGTTTTGTTCCTGCAAAAAGTGCAAAATTGGGCTTGGTCGACAAGGTATTTACCCGAGTGGGTGCATCCGACAACATCTCCTCCGGTGAATCCACCTTCATGGTCGAGATGAATGAAACAGCAAGCATCCTGAACAATCTTTCCGAGCGCAGTTTGGTGTTACTCGACGAAATTGGACGAGGAACGAGCACGTATGATGGGATTTCCATTGCTTGGGCGATTGCCGAGTACATCCACGAAAACCCGCGATCAAAGGCAAAAACATTATTTGCCACGCACTACCATGAACTCAACGAGATGACCAAGAAGTTTGACCGCATTCGAAACTACAATGTTTCAGTCAAAGAAATTGGTCAAAAGATTTTGTTCATGCGCAAGTTGGTGGCAGGCGGAAGCGAACACTCCTTCGGGATACACGTGGCACGTTTAGCCGGAATGCCACCACAAGTATTGTCACGCGCCGAGTTGATGCTCAAAGAATTGGAAAAAAGTCATGACATGACGGGCAAGAAAAAGATGAAAGAAAAGGTCCAAGATGCCGTGGCTTCGCCCAATATGCAATTGAGTTTCTTCCAGCTGAACGATCCCGTTTTGGAAAATATTCGCGAAGAATTGGTCTCCATCGACATAAACACATTGACACCCGTCGAGGCATTATTAAAATTGCATGAAATTAAAAAAATGACTGGGGGTTAATTTTTTTAGTTCTGCCGTTGCATTTTTTAATTTCCTTCTTATCTTTGTCCCCCCACTGCAAAACGATGC
>CALPWQ020000070.1 GCA_943327315.2 Chitinophaga pinensis | reverse complement strand
GATGCGCTGCATTTCGTTGCGGAAAATGACTCCCAAGCGACGCGCATTCAGCATCAATTGTTCGTCTTCGACCACCTCAAGTGCTGCCACAGCCACCTTTGCTGCCAAAGGATTTCCACCGAAGGTAGAGCCATGCTGCCCAGGTTTAATGACCATCATGATGGCATCATCCGCTAATACGGCCGAAACAGGATAAACACCTCCAGAGAGTGCTTTTCCGAGAATTAAAAGATCTGCCTTCACCGATGTCGCCTGACGCTCACAACGTTTTTCGCAGGTACAATCGCCACATGTAGCTAAAATGCTTCCTGTTCGGGCAATACCTGTTTGCACTTCATCTGCCATAAACAATACGTTGTTGGCTTGACACATGGCGTGAGCACCTTGAATGTAGTCTTGAGATGGAACGTAAACACCGGCTTCACCTTGGATGGGTTCAACAAGAAATCCTGCCACATTTTTATGAGAAAGAGCGTTTTGAAGTGCATCTAAATCATCATAAGGTATGCGAATAAATCCTGGGGTAAAAGGACCGAAATTCGTGTTGGCATCTGGGTCGTTGGAGAAGGAAATGATGGTCGTTGTGCGTCCGTGGAAGTTTCCTTCGCACACGACAATGATCGCGTCGTTTTCAGCAATTCCTTTTTTCTCATAGGCCCATTTTCGACACAACTTAATGGCTGTCTCTACAGCTTCTGCTCCTGTATTCATTGGAAGTACTTTGTCGTACCCAAAGAATTTTGTCACATATTCTTCATAGGCTCCCAAAGAATCGTTGTAGAAAGCGCGGGATGTAAGTGTCAGTTTTTGAGCTTGTTCAGTAAGTGCTCCAACAATCTTTGGATGGCAATGACCTTGGTTTACAGCTGAATAAGCAGATAGAAAATCGTAGTAATGTTTGCCTTCCACATCCCACACATGTACACCTTCACCTTTTTCAAGGACAACGGGTAGTGGGTGATAGTTGTGCGCACCATAGCGATCTTCAAGTTGCATTAAGTCAGCGGAACCAAGCTTTGTCATATTCTGTTGTTTACATTGTTGAATGACATTCGTCGCGGAGAATGCCGATCCTTTCCTCATTTCAATGCAGGAGAGAAATCATCCTAAAAGCAGGTCAAAGATAACCAATCCTTTCAAGTGTTACAAACAGAAAGTCCGATTCAGAAGTCGCAATGCGGAATAGGCTGTATGACATATAAAGTATTCGTTTTGCCATCAAATGTATCCTTCCACCAGAATAGTTTTCCTTGAAAGGAGCGCTTGTTTGGAAGCACATCAATGTCAAAATAACGAGTTGGCGCTTGTTCGTTGTTCATAGGAACATAATATCCAACAAGCACCTTTTTGTCATTCCGGATTTTAATGAGTTTCTTTTCTTCGGTACTTCCAATTTTCCCAATCAGAATTCGAACTGTATGTGTCGTGGAATTTTGGATATATAGCGCAACACTGTCTTTTTGCGGAACAGGCATGCATTCATTTGGTGCGGGTTTCTTGGGCTGAACAATAGGTTCTTGAATGAATGTCACTTGGCGATCCCAAGAGTTGTCGATGGAATGACTGAAACTTCCGTCTTCCTTGAAATAAAATGTTTCATCGTAATGTTGAATTCCACCGTCTGGCTGAAATGTACGACGGATTGTTTTTACTGCTCCAGTTGTGTGGTATTCGATGTCCAAACCACTGCTTCCGTGTAAATAGCCTTGTTCGCCTTCGAAAACAATGGTGCCGGCAGAATTATATGCAATGAAGTGGGTGTAGCGTTCGTGTTTCGCATCAGGATAGCTAATCGAGGAGATTTTTCCATCGGCAAAATAACAGCTGGTCGAATCTCCGTTAGGCAGGTGCTTCGTTTTGCAATTCAGCTGGGCAAAGAGGCCGAATTGAAGGAAGAAAAAGACAAGAAATATTGCTTGTTGCATGGATTATTTTTTTCGCGCTCTTGGCAAGAAATGTACCAAAGCGTTTAAGCGTCTTTTGGTTTGTGAGCATCATCCAACAAATCCAACACAGTTTTCACCGGACTAAAGCTTTCTGAATACACCTCGACAAAAAGTGTATTCCATTTTGCCATACTGCCATTCCATAGACCTGGCAATTCCATGTAGCGTACGGGTGTTCCATTGTGGTCTTTGCGCACAATAAAAAATGCTGAAGGGTCGGAAAATTGATGAAGATCAAACTTTTCTCCCAACAAGGAATAGGGTGAAATCGCCATAAGAACAGGGTTAAAATGACTGCTCCTTAAAAGAATATCCAACTGATCAGGAGTCGATGCTATTTGTGCTTTTTCAACGATTTGTTTTGTTCTCGCACCTGTTGTTGAATCTTTTATCCAAAACGGCCCGCCGCCGGGTTGTCCAACATTTCGAACCATACCACACACGCGTACAGGACGATTTATTAAGTCGCTTATTTTAGAGTTGTCGGTGCAATTTTCAACCACGGCATCATCATACAAGCCATAGTGTTTGTTCAGATCCCGCAGTCCCTCTATGCTTGGATTTTCAAAAAGTAGTTGAGCTTGTTCTTTCAGTTCAAGAAGTAGCCCTCCCAATATTTTTAATGTCTCAAAAGAGGATGCTGATTTTTCTGGATGTTGAACATTGTCAATGTTTTTTATGAAAATCAGCTCATTTTCCAAAGCATTCAGATTCGACAACAAGGCACCATGACCAGCAGGACGACGAACATAGTGACCTCCATCCATGAGTGCTAAACCACTTTCCGTATAAGCAATAGCATCTGATTCATGCGATTGATCGGAGAAGGTAAGTTCCGCGTTTGGAGCCGCTGTGGTGATTGAGTTTCGGATTTCTGAATGAAATTCTTCCTGTACTGTAAAATGAAAAGATACGCTGTGAGCATTGTGTTCAAGCCCTTGAAGCACATGTTCTTGAAAGGCATTAAGGGTCGAATTCCCAAGCGTATGAAATGGAATTAACCCTTTCGGAAAGTGTCCTAAAGCAAGCCCGTTTTTCTCAAGAAGATAGGTGAGTAAATCACTGTAGTGGTTTTTTTTTGAAAGAACTAAAGTTTTGACGTCTTCGGATAAGTTTTTATAGAAGGCGAATGTTTCCAAGTGAGTAAGAAACCGCTCAATTGGCCCGCGTTTCTCGTTGCTTGGATTCATCAGAAAGTCATGGATAAATTGAAACATCCGTGATCCTGAACCTGACGCAGGAATGAAATAAAGAAGTTCACGCATTTCGGCATCAAAGCGCTGAATAAACAACTCTCGATCCTCATTGGAGATAACCTTGATTCCATTCTCTGGGGTGCAAGGTGCTACCAATTTCATGGTCGGATTTTCACGAAAAACAAGTGCACGTTGTTCATTGATCCATGATTCCGAAGGGGGCTTACTCATTTCTGCGTGAGATTGTTTTTCTTTGTACTGTGAATATTGTCACCGAAATTATAAAATATCGTTGGAATGCCAAGGGAAGACATGGGACACATTCTCCCTTTGTCTATGCCTTTACGGATAAATGCCAGCGAATCTCCATTGATTTGGATTTTTTGGAGGGATTAAAAAATATTGAATCACTCTGTAAATCAAGCAGTGAGGTCATTGAAGTAAACGATCAAGGTGTTGGCTCGCATCGACTTTCGAACCAGCGTCAAGTGAAAGGTATTTATCGGGTATGTTCCTCAAAGGGGAGATTTGGTCGCTTGTTGTTTAAAATCTCTCGGTACTATTCACCCAAGAACATCCTTGAATTTGGCACTTCACTCGGCGTGGGCACCTATTGTTTGGCAAAAGGAAATCCGCAGGGAAATGTCGTGACGATTGATGCCTGCGCCAATACCCAGGCTGTAGCATGTCGAATGCTTGAAAGCGCGAAGGTGGAAAATTGTACATTGATCAATTCAACCTTTGACGAATACCTAGCACAAAATCCAAAAGAAATCTTTGATCTTGTCTTCATAGATGGTCATCACGATGGGGAGGCCTTGTTGCGTTATCTCGATGCATTGAAAAACAATACACACGACGATACCATTTTCATCTTGGACGATATCCGCTGGAGTGCGTCGATGTTTGATGCATGGCAAAAAATCATCGCAGATCCGGAATACCATGTCACGATGGATTTTTTCCGCATGGGGATGGTTGTGCGAAGACCGATGCAGCGAAAAGAGCATTTTGTGGTGAAGGTGTGAGGTGTTGCTTCAAGTGAATATTCCTCAAGCCGCTGTAACTTTTTCTTCATGAAATCCTCATAGTACTGAATATGCTTTTTTTATTCAAGATTTAAGGTTAGTTTCATTGATGTATTACTAAATTTTTAGCGCTATGGAAACACGAAAATTGAATGCCGCTTTATTGATTTTATCAGTTGTTTTACTTGGGTCATGCACAAAATCCGTATTTAAAACGACTTCTGACAAACTCATGAAATCGTGGGTGTATGAAAAAGTGACTTTTCAGAAAAACAATAGTTTTAGCAAACAAGATGTGACGACAGATTATGCTGGAGTTGTGCTCACATTCAACACTGATTTTACAATTGATGAGGTGAATTCAAACACAGGGTTAACTCGCATTGGAACTTGGAAAGTAGATTACGAGCAAGACGACTATGCTACCGCAACTGGTCAAACACCTGTCGCAACAGAAAATCTTGAAGGGACATTGACAGATGGATCGAGTGGCGCAGTGTATTTATTGAAATGGATATCATTATCTGTCACAAACTCAAAGATTAGAGCCTATGAATACAAAGATGATGGTACCTATTGCTATACTTTAGTTCAGAAGTAGAATTGTAAGAATATTGAAGAGCGCCTCAAAAGGCGCTTTTTTTATG
Organism: Chitinophaga pinensis; assembly: GCA_943327315.2. Classification (GTDB taxonomy): domain Bacteria; phylum Bacteroidota; class Bacteroidia; order Flavobacteriales_D; family Crocinitomicaceae; genus M0103. The sequence continues at coordinate 12,401 of CALPWQ020000070.1, read as the reverse complement.
GACAAACTAAAACGTCGCCGTCAACAAATCAAGTACAGAAGGGTGCTCCGAAACAGGGGATGAGGCAGTCGCATCATCTTTTTCCATGTCCGAAGCCTTGAATATCCCATCCGAATGACTCCAAGACTCATCGGCCACCTTTCTAGACATGGTCGCGGTTTCTGATGAGAGTACCTCAACAGGCGCGATACTTTCAATCACGGCGATTTCCTCACTCGCACTGCTAAACGATTCAAGTTCTGAAGGTATTGCTTCGTTGCTTTCTTGTGAAGGAGTCACCTCCGCAACTTGCACCGGTGGCGTTTCATTTGACTCTGCCGATTTTGTTTTTGAATTGGAAGTTGGAGTGGTTTCGTTTTTCTCTACTTGAGCAAGTGATGGTTTTGCGGGTAGGGTGTTGTCAAAAAGGAAAGGTGTGGTAATCAACGCGATAATTCCGATTGCAGCCGCATAGGCCAATGGACGTTGAAAGAATGGTTTGTCTTTCGGATAAAGCGCAACTCCGATACTGTTCAACCAAATGACGCGTGTGTTTTTCTGGTGCTTGGCAGCGAACAGATTATCCAAGGATTGCTTTGTTTCTCGTTTCGGGGAAAATGTGTTTATATTTCTTAAGCCCTCGATTTGTTCGAATACCTGTTTCAACTGAAGAAACTCATCTTCAGTGGCACACCATTCATTCAGTGATTCCTTTTCGTTCGGAGTCAATTCAAAGTAGTGCTTGTTGCGCACCAACTGTTCTAGTTCTTTTTCCATCATCGATTCAATTGAGGGTCAAATTCTTTTAATTTTTCTGCCAAATATTTTGTCGCATAAAACAAGCGCGACTTGATCGTTCCTTCTGCAACACCGAGTACTTCAGCAATTTCTAGTATAGACAATCCATCCAAATGGCGCAGGGCAAATGCCTCCTTGTGCTTTTGATCCAGTTCGTCCATGCTTTGTTTAAAGGCTTCTTGAAAAAAGCGGTCTTGCACTTCGTTCATGACATTTGCAGTGGTATCGAATAAACTGAAATGGTTGTCTAAATCATTCCGTGTTCCTTTGCGTACTTCAGCTTTCTTGTATTCGTTCTTACACATGTTGTTGGCGACTGAATACACCCATGTTTTAAAATTCCGCGTTGGATCGAAATACTCAGGTTTGTTCACAATCTTGGCAAATAAGTCATGCACAAAGTCTTCCGATTTTTCTCTGTCGCGCCAAAGCATGCGCATGAAATAGCCCAAAAGTGGTCCTGAATAGCGTTGGTACAATTCATCAAAGGCACGTTTTTCACCGCGCATGATAGCCTCCATGAGCATTTCATCGGTAAAATTCGTGTATGATGTACGCAACAACTTCATTCCTTAATAACTCGCCTTGATGGATTGAACTTGTTCGTATTTCCCGCATTGTACTGCAATTTGATCCAGAGCAGCATCAATTTTCTTGACTTGTTCTAGCTGTCCTCTGCGTTGATATTCATTGCGCAACAGCAACAACATGGGGAGGTAGTTTGCGGATAATGAACGAGCCTTATCGCGACCATTTTTGATGATAGAAACAGAAAGCGTGTTGTTCCAAAGGCTTTCATTTCGTTCGAAATTCCCTGTGCAAGCGTCGGGATGGTATTCCATGATCAAGCCGGTAACATACAAATTCTGTTGTATGGGAACAAGGTATTCCTTCGGAACTGTCAACGAAATTCCGAGGTTTTTTGAGGAATTTAAGGCGCAAAAATTTGTTAGGAAGGTTACATCAATTGTCGTTGAATTTGGAAAGGTGAATCCTTTGTTTTTTAATGTGCTTCGGTAGGACTCACTTTGAAGAAAATCGAGCGAAACAATGGTGACATCTGTTCGTTCGTTCGTAAAGAGTTGGACATATACAGTCCCAAAGTTGTCTTCAAATCCATGGGTAATCGCACATCCATTTTCAGGAACTGAACGCAAAACATCTTGGCCGTAAAGGGTCATTGTTTCAGTGATTCGTCCATTGGTATGCAGCTTTTTTAGGTATTTCTTCGCCTCAACAAAATTTTGAGAGATGAGGTGAAATGCAGCGAGTTGAATGTGTACATCTGAGTTGTCTGGCCGAAGCACTTCTGCTTTTAGAAGATGGTCAATAAGTGCGATGTTGTAGTTGCCAGCGATGTAGGTGTAATAATGGAATTCAAATGATTCAGGTGCAGCTTGTGACAAAAGTTCCACATATTGATTCATTTGTTGCTGTTGTGCAGCATTCGGTGTACGTTGAGTTCGTTGTGTAGAAGCTTGTTGACGCGTGGCTGTAAAAAGTCCGCTTACTTGTTGAAGTTGTTGTGTTGTTTCCGCGCTGTAACCGTAGGTGACTGTGGTATTTAAGTCCTTTAATTTCTCCGTTTGTTTTTTTTCTTGAATGGATTCTTCGCGTTTCTCTTGCTCTTTAGTGAAAGAAACTGTGTCAATCGCCTGTTCTTCCAAAGATTCAGATTGATTGACATTCATGTTAGTATTCGTCTGCGGTGCAGCATTTGTGTTGATCGACTGAGCACAGACAACCGGTCCAAAGAGTAGTAGGAAAATAAGGATACGAAAGTTCATGGTGAACAAAATTTGTCGGCTGTACAAATGTATGGGATATACGTTCAAAATGACCTCGTTTTTTCTGCCATTTAGCAAATCTTAGGCCTAAGTTGGAAAGCTAAGGAATCAAGTGTTGTCTGCTGCAAACAAGAATTTATTCGGAGAGACCAAATGTGTTTTTACGGCGTACATGACAATTCCGGCAGTATTTTTTACACCTAATTTTGCCATGATATTTTTACGGTGGGTGTTGATGGTGTGATTGCTCAGAAACAGTTGATCGGCGATTTGGTGGTTCGTGAGCCCTTCAGCAATTAAGGTGATGATTTCATTTTCTCGTTCGGAGAGAATAACAGGTTCGCAAGAGAATGATTCAAAATCAATGTCATTCACATCGATTGCTGCGCGCTGAATCGTTTCAAGGATTTGACCACAAAAAAACTTGTTTCCATGAGCAGTCTCTTCGATCGCATTAATGATTTCACCCAAATCACAATCTTTTTTAATGTAGCTGATGACCCCTGACCGAAGTGCATTGACAAGGGTTTGACCAGACTGTTCTGGTGTGATGGCTAGAAATTTAACATGTTTGTGGTTCATCAACACTTTCGGAATGATGTCGATGTTGAAGCCTGGAGATGTATAGTCGATGACCACCACCGTTGGCTCGAAAAATTCAACTTGCGCCTGCAATTCCTCGCTGTCTTTCGCTTCACCAACGATTTGAAATCCACCATGTGAATTCAATATGGTTCGAAGTCCAACCCGAACCAAATCATTGCTATCTGCTAAAATGACACGCACCTTATTTAGAATTAGTTTAAACAAAGGTAGTCATCTTCTCGCGAAGCATTGTGTCCGATGATGAGATTTTTTAACGATTAAAAGTGGAAACGAAAAAACCCGAACGATGTCCGGGTTTTACGTTTATTTTTCGTGATGAATTAACGTGTGAAAAGCATTTCTCTAAATTTCGGCAATGGCCACAATTCATCGTCTACAAGCATTTCAAGTTTGTCTACATGGTAACGGATTTCATCAAAATGCACCCGTACTTTATCGCAGTAGGCAAATGCCTTGTCTTCCGAATGACCTAGTTTATTTGCGTCCTTGCGTGCCATAAGCATCGTATCGGCTGCGGCTTTCATTTTATTCATGTGAATAGCAATGCGTTGGATCAATTCAATTTGCGTGTTTGCCGCTTCTTTACCTGCTTTTGCGCCAAGTACATCGATTAATCCTTGTATATTTTGCAGCAATACATTTTGGTAATTCACAACTGCAGGGATAATCATCGAGTTGATGACATCTCCCATAATGCGCGCTTCGATTTGAACCTTCATGATGTAGTTTTCAAATTCAATTTCTTGGCGTGCTTCGAGTTCGCGTGGGGTTAAAATCCCCATTTCGTCAAACAACTTAACTACATGTTTATCTGCCCAAACCTGCAATGCGCGCGGTGTGTCTTTTAGGTTTTTCAATCCACGTTTTTCGGCATCCTTGACCCATTCGTCGCCATAACCGTTTCCTTCAAAACGGATCTTCTTTGATTCTTTGATGAGCTTTTGCAGTTCTTTCAAGATGGCTTCGTCCTTGCTTTCACCTTTATCGATACGTACGTCGACAGATTTCTTGAAGACCTTCAATTGCTTCGCCATGATGGTATTCAATACAATCATTGCAGATGCACAGTTTGCCGATGAACCTACAGCACGGAATTCGAATTTATTTCCTGTAAAAGCAAAAGGAGATGTACGGTTTCGATCGGTGTTGTCCAGCATGATTTGTGGAATTTTTCCGATGTTCAATTTCAATTCTGTTTTATCTTCAGGCGTCATTTTTCCTGCCTTGACATTCAGTTCGATGTCATCCAATAATGTTGAAAGCTGCGTTCCGATAAAAGCAGAGATAATTGCCGGGGGTGCTTCATTTGCGCCCAAGCGGTGATCATTTCCTGCGGAGGCAATGCATGCACGTAAAATATCTGAATGGTCGTGGATGGCTTTTATGGTATTCACGAAGAAGGTCAGGAACTGTAGGTTTGACTTTGGATTTTTTCCTGGAGCGAGAAGATTTACCCCTGTGTTCGTTGCAAGTGACCAGTTGTTGTGTTTTCCAGAACCATTGACTCCTGAGAAGGGTTTTTCATGCAACAAAACGCGGAAGTCATGCTTCCGTGCAATTTTCTCCATAAGATCCATCAACATCAGGTTGTGGTCATTGGCAAGGTTACATTCTTCGAAGATGGGAGCACATTCGAATTGGTTTGGAGCAACCTCATTGTGACGTGTAGTTACAGGAATTCCCAATTGAATGGCTTCTGTTTCGAAGTCACGCATGTAGGCAGTGACACGCTCTGGAATCGAACCAAAATAGTGGTCTTCCAATTGTTGGCCTTTGGCAGCGGCATGTCCGAACAACGCGCGACCCGTCATCATTAAATCTGGGCGTGCATTGAAGAGCGCTTGATCAATGAGGAAGTATTCTTGTTCCCAACCCAAGGTAGCATTCACTTTCGTTACATTTTTATCAAAGTATTGACACACGTCAACTGCAGCTTGATCCACGGCGTTAAGTGCTTTCAACAATGGCATTTTGTAGTCAAGAGATTCCCCTGTGTAGGAAATAAAGATGGTTGGAATACACAATGTTTTTCCAATCACGAAGGCAGGAGAAGACGGGTCCCATGCCGTATATCCGCGTGCTTCAAAGGTATTTCGGATTCCACCATTAGGAAATGAAGATGCATCTGGTTCTTGCTGTACGAGTAAGTCACCATCAAATCGTTCAATCGCTTTTCCCGGTCCAACAGGTTTAAAGAAGGCATCGTGTTTTTCTGCAGTTGATCCAGTCAGAGGCTGAAACCAGTGCGTGTAGTGCGTCGCACCTTTTGTTAAGGCCCAATCTTTCATCGCAGAAGCTACTTGATCCGCCATTTTACGGTCCAGTCGCGTTCCGTTTTGAATGGATTCTATCATGGATTTGAAGGCATCCGACGGAAGGTATTCACGCATAATTTCCAAATGGAAAACGCTTTTCCCAAACAATTCAGATACTTTTCCGTCATAGTCAATGTGTTTTGGTGTTCGATTGAGCACATCTTGGTACGCCTTCTGTCTTTTTGTTGCCATTTTTTAATTTTTTTCCAAATTTAATTCAAAATAGGGGGGGTGATTGCTGAAAAATGTAATTTTTTATCAACAAATGACTTTTTAAATGGGGGTCTTTAAAAAATTACGAGTTACGAATTTGGTGGCTGAGGTGCGCTAGCAGACTCGAAGCCACGGGTTACGAAGTACAATCAAGTCTTTTGTCTTTTGTCTTGTAGCGCAGCGGTCCCTTGTCTTAACATCTTGAAGTCTTAATATCTTAAAATCTTTCCATAAAGAGTGTAACTTCGACATAGATTTTCATTATCTCATTTCGTTTCAACATCATAGCCCTATGCTTCAGAAAGTATTCAGTATTTCTTTTACGATTTTCATTTGTACATTCCATTCAAACGCTCAGTTTTTTCCCGTTAGCGAAACCAATCTAAGTGCATATCCAAAATTTCGGAATGCAGAACAAGGACCTTTTTCCCTTTCTCAACTCATTACCGTTGGGGAGTTTAAAGCCTATTTATCATCCGTAAAACGTGATTCATCCGCTGCTTTTTATGAACTGCAGCTACCAAAATCGCGCACGATTTCAACGAAAATGGTCAAAGAACTTTTAACCGATGAAGCGAACAGCAATAAGCCAATGCTTGGAGTTTCGTGGACGGTTGCGAGAAACTATTGTACTTGGTTAAATTTTCAATCTGCGGCCAAAGGAAAAAATGATGTGTATGACCTTCCAAGAGTTTCTGAAATGCTCGCTTTCCAAGAGATTTATGGAACTAGTGATACAAATGCATTAGAAACATGGACCCTGAATTGTTTCGATGAGAGCATTGACGAATTTACGAAAGGTCGTGATTACTTCTATGAGGCTAAAAAAACCGATCCACCGGTGTTTAAGCGAAAAATTTTCTTTGGAGGTTCATATCATATGAATGGCAATTCCCCAAATAAATTCGTGCAGTACGAATATCAAGATAGTTCATCAAGGTTTGTTGGGTTCCGAATCGTAAAAAAAGACAATTCCATTGTATATGACAGCCTGCATCTGGATGATTTGACCGCAACGTTTGGCATGCATGCCAATCAATTCAATGGACTCTACAAGGAGACCTATCCCAATGGAAAGTTAAAAGTTCTTGGTTTTTTTGACAATGGTCAGCGCTCCGGAATTTGGACGGTTTGGAGTGAAGATGGGGTTATGCTAGTTCAGAGAAATTTTGAAAATAATTTTAAATGTGATTTTATCCATCCCAAAACCAATAATCCATACAGCGCATTGTATGCCAAGTATCCTGATTACAAACTAACACGCAATAGCCAAGGCTTTTACCCCTATCTCTTTGTTGAAGAGCGTTCTGTTGTTTATTCAAAACGACTATGGAGAGAACTGAACGCAACGAATGAACCCCAACTATTTCAGAATATTGATTTCGGCTTGCTGGTTGAGGGAGTCTTTAAGCATGAGATCAAGTGGTATTACTATGGTGAAAACGGAGAGTTCAAAACTGAAATTCCAACTGATTCATTGAGCAAATTGAGGGAGCAAGCAAAGTCATGGGATGTGGAAAGAATTCAAATCAAGGAAGATTTTTTCTTTAATTCAGACATGTTGTTATCGGACTGTCGCCAAGTTGGCATAAGTTTCTACGAAAACAAGAATGATAAAAAACCAAAGTTTACCCTTTATTACCCTTACATTAGGCAAGTATTGACCGAGTTCAACGTTGCTTATTCGTCGAATGCTGAAATTGAAAATCTAGATGACGTATTCTTCTTTCATGAGTATAGAGGTACAATCGTTCAGACATCTAATCTTTATCAAAACCCAAAGGATCTTAAGGAAAGCGAATTGGATTTAACGAACGAAGTGAATAAATTGATTGCTGAACATTCCCTGTGGTTGGTTTATGGAAGATGAGGGGTTTAATTACGAATTACGAATTTGAACCCTAACCATTCGAAGTTTGAACTAGTCCCATAGCGTAGCGGGTCTTTTGTCTGATAGCGCAGCGGTCCATTGTCTTTCAAACTTCGAAGCTCAACGAGCGAAGAAGTGTCTTTTATCCAATTAAAGCTTCACCACCCTCACGGTTTCATTGAATACTTTAGATTGAATCACCACCAAGTAAGTCCCAGGTTCGAGACCTACGAAGTCAATTGCATGCTCAAAGGTGCCACGTTCAATTTTTCCGCTGAAAATGGGTTGAATGAATTGACCTTGATTGGAGAAGAGTTGAATATTGGCGTCAATTGAACTTGCAATCCCAAGTTTTAATGTGCTCGATTCTACAGCCGGATTTGGGTAAGCTATAGCAGAAAAGAATGCAGGTATTGGATTGCCATCCGCGTCAAACTCAATTGTAGGCTGTATTTGCTGTGTGTATTCATAATAAGTGGGCAATATGGCAATGTCACCAAACATGGTATAATTCAATTTATATTGTTCATTTTCAATTGCTTCAATCTCTTGGACAACTTCTTGCTGTGGGTTTTCCATCTCACCCATGGTCACTTCTTCTTCTTCTTGCTCTAGAATGTTGGGGATATTCACCCATTCAAATTCTTTTTCTGAAGTATCATTTTGTTGTTGTTGAACAACTTCGGTCAATTTTTTTTGAGTAATTCGGATTTGTTCTTCCTGCTGCTGATTGGTGCAACTGAATAATGTTAGCCCGAAAACAATCAACAGTGAAGCCACCATGGCACGTTGCATGTGATACCGTGTGCCTCGGGACCAGCGTTCGATTTCCAGATTCAAGGCTTCGAGTTGTTTGTTTTGAATGCGTGTACAAATGGATTCGTTCTGATTTTGAGCTAGCACAGAGTGGATTTCTGCATTGGACAGCTTGGTCAGATCAAGTACATTTTTTGAACATGACTGGCAAAACGAACCTTTTTCATTGGGTGTCATGGTATTCCAATCTTCGGAACACGGCGTTTGGATTTGAATGTATTTCATGGCTTAAGTTTTAGCGGTATGAACTTACACCTTGATGCAGGAAGGGTTCATTTTCCATACGAAGGGACAAAAGACAAAAGACTTGGGCTGAGGTGCGCAGCATACTCGAAGCCATGAGGGACAAAGAACAATGGACCGCTACGCTGTTAGAACATGGACCGCTGCGCTGATAGATATTGGATTTTAAGACATCAAGATTTCAGGACTTGGACTGAGGTGCGCTAGCAGACTCGAAGCCACAAAAGACTTGACCTCACTTCAATTGACTGAAATAACTCGTCATTTAAAGACAAAAGACAACTTCTTCGCTCGTTGAGCTTGGAAGGACAAGGTAACGCTGCGCTTCAAGAATTGATCAAACTTCGAATTGCCGAAGGCATCAAATTCCGATAGGATCAAATTATTAATTCCGTTAGGAACAAATTATAAATTTTTCAAATTCGTAACTCACATTTCGTGGCTTCGAGACTGCTATCGCACCTCAGCCACCAAAATCATAATTAGTACCTTTTATTTGACAACTCGTCACTATCTTTGCACTAAACAAAATTGTCATGATTCAGCGCATTCAATCCATTTATCTCGCTATCGCTATTATTCTTTTGTCTATCGTTGCGGTTGGAGCAGATGTTTTTCATTTTGTAGGAAAAAATTCATCATTCGTTTTTGATTCATTTGGTATTCAACAGGTGAAAATTGGCAATGGTGAAGGATTAATGATGGTGAGCAAATACCCGCTTTATATTGGTTTAATTGCCTTGGTACTTTTACTTTTTATTACCTTGATGGGCTTTAAAAATTTAAAGCGCCAACTGAAATTGGTACGTACAGTATTTTATCTTTATATTTTAATGATTATTGGTTTGGTCGTATTCTCCGTTGTGGGAATTGATGACCTGGCGAATGAACCATTGAAACGCCAGCTAGGTGCTGGTTTCTTCCTGTTCGTTGCAGGGTTGCCATTTGTGTTCATGGCCAATCTCTCCATCAAACGCGACAAAGGATTGATCGACTCATTGAACAGACTGCGTTAACATGAATTATTTATCGGTAGAAAATCTCACCAAATCGTTTGGTGACAGGCTTATTTTTGGTGACCTGACCTTTGGAATTGATCAGGGACAAAAAGTAGCTATTGTCGCGAAGAACGGGAATGGTAAAACGACCTTGTTGCGCTGCTTGATGGGGATGGAAGATTGCGATAGCGGTCGTGTGGTTTACAGAAATGACATCCGCGTGGCGTTCATGGAGCAAAGTGAAAACTTGGATGAAACGCATACCATCTTCGAAGCGGTATTTTCACACGATCTTCCCGAGCTTCAAATTGTAAAGAAATACAACCAGGCGCTGCGCGATGGTGACGATGAAGCGATTCATGCCTGTTACGATGAATTGACAGAGCTCAATGCCTGGGATATGGAGGTCAAGGTCAATCAAATCCTTTCCGTTCTGAAATTGGACAATACCGATTTGTTGATTGGTACCCTTTCTGGTGGACAAAAGAAGCGCGTGGCTTTGGCACAAGTGCTTGTTGCTGAAGCAGATTTCTTGATTTTAGATGAGCCAACGAACCACCTCGACCTCGACATGATTGAATGGTTGGAAGAATACCTTTCAAAGTCAAAGTCAACAATTCTAATGGTGACACACGACCGATACTTCTTGGAAGTAGTGTGCGATACCATTTTTGAATTGGAGGATCGAACGATTTATAAGTACAAAGGAAATTTCTCTTACTACTTGGAGAAAAAAGCAGAACGAACGGAGCAGTTGTCTTCGTCCATTGACAAAGCACGCAATACCTTTAAAAAGGAATTGGATTGGATTCGCCGTCAGCCGAAAGCAAGAAGCACAAAGCAGAAAGCGCGCATCGATTCCTTTCAAGACGTCAAAAAGGCAGCAAGTCAACGCATCGATGAAGATGAAATAGATATTCCTGTGAAAATGGAGCGTCTAGGCTCGAAAATTCTTGAACTCCACAAGGTAGGAAAGTCCTTTGGTGAGAAGGTGATTTTAGATGGCTTTACGTATAATTTCCAGCGAAAGGAACGTTTGGGAATTGTAGGAAACAATGGAACTGGAAAATCTACATTTCTAAACATCATTCAAAGTCGTGAAGAAGCTGATCGCGGTAAAGTTGTCACTGGCGAAACGGTGGTCTTTGGCTATTATTCCCAAGACTTGATCAAGGTAGATGAGGACAAAAAGGTCATTGATGTCATTCGCGATATTGCCGAATTTATTCCATTGGAGAAAGGCCGACAACTGTCGGCTGCACAGTTCCTAGAAAAATTTCTATTCGACCGCAACATGCACTACAACTTCGTGCACAAGTTAAGCGGTGGGGAGAAGCGTCGCTTGAAGTTGATGACCGTGTTGATGTCCAATCCAAACTTCTTGATTTTGGATGAGCCAACGAATGACTTGGATATCTTCGTGATGTCTGTGTTGGAAGATTATCTCCGCACCTTCGAAGGCTGTTTGATTGTTGTCTCTCACGACCGTTACTTCATGGACAAGATGGTTGATCACCTTTTTGTGTTCGAAGGGGAAGGGGCTGTCAAGGACATCATTGGAAATTACACGGAATACCGCAAGCAAACAGCTGTCGATTACAAGAAAGAAAAGCAGGAAGCCAAAGATGGCACACCTACGGAGAAGGTTAAAGTAACGCAATTGACATCATCCTCAGATAAGCCAGCGGAGAAGCGCAAGTTATCTTTCAAGGAAAAGGAAGAGTTCAAAGTACTTGAAAAGGATATGGAATCTTTAGAAGCGGAGAAGCTAGTGCTCACTGAAAAACTTTCTGATGCCTCACTATCGAACGAAGAGCTCATGAACGCAGGAAATCGCCTTTCTGAAGTAGTCACAAAACTTGATTTGGTTACCGACCGTTGGTTGGAATTGTCTGAGTTTGTGTAACGGATCATTTAAAATTAAGGATGAAGAATTAATTATTGCATCCCTTCTGCATGAATTAAATCAGCGTTCATCATCGAATAGACCGTTACGAGATGAAAAACTGCAATCAATACATTGCAAATGACAATTGGGTTTTTCATGCTTTTCACCGTAAAAGGACTGAGTACTTTATAGATAATTTGCATAACAAATAGTCCAAATGCGAGCTTGAAATCTGTGAAAAAAAGCAGAGCGAAGGAAGCCATTAAAATCGTCAGATAAATAGCCAATAAAATTCCGCGCGCTGGCGTAAAAATCCCTGCTGCAAATTCCATGTGCTTATAATTCACGAGCAGCGCAATGCAAACGGGGATGAGAACAAAAATATTAAGTAGGAGTGAAGCTGTGACCATAACCATTTGAAGTACATCAATTAATCAACGAGAACAATTTTCCGCTTTGGTTTACGAGGTTCATTTTTAAGGTGAAACGAATTTTTTCTCCATACTTTCCTCCGTTGAAAGAGTCGTTCAGCTCTTTGCTCATCCAAATAGGGAAATATACACCAAACACTTTTCCGAAGCGCACTGCTAGACCGGTGTTTATTGCCGTATTCACGGTGAATCCATTGGAGAAGGCTCCTAAATCAGCATAGACACCAAAAATGCCGAATGTTGGAATCGGGAGTTGGAAATAGATGTTTGTCGTTGCCATCCAATTGTAGGTAGTTCCATAACCAGAGGTGCTCTTGAATCCACCCATGTTTTCATTCCGCTGTTGCGACCACATTCCCGATTGTGGGCCTCTGGCAAAGTAGTAGTCCTCGAAGAAAAGATCTTGGGCACCATTTGTCCCACTCAATGAAAGTCCATATGGGTCATTCATAGCGAT
>CALPWQ020000069.1 GCA_943327315.2 Chitinophaga pinensis | reverse complement strand
TTACGAATTACGAGTTAATTGGTTGAGGTTCCGAAGGAAGACTCGAAGTCACCGACGAGGACAAAATATTTCCATCAGAATTTATTTGTAGGTATGTATTTAATTAGGTACATTTGAGTAACCTAATTTTATGACGCCACTCATTGAGAATCGAAACGGTATTCGGATTGAAATACACAATCGGGAACATTTGCCCGTGCATATCCATGCGAAGTATGGCGAGTATGAAGCATTGATTAACGTAAGAACAGGAGAACTTTTCAAAGGCAAATTGCCCATAAGAAAGTTAAAACTTGTTCAGAGATGGCTGAATATTGGGGATCGGAGATCTACTATTGAATTCAATTTTTATGAATTAAATCCTCAATTGGCGCCATCTGATTGGGCCGTAGAAATGGGTAAGGAAAGTCTCAATAAAAAGGAGTGTGATGAAAACGAAGACATTTAGAGGTTTACCTAGAATATTAAAGGTCAATGAGGTCAATCCAACAGAATTGAATCTTTCTGTTCTATTTAGCAATGGAGAAAATAGAAGGCTAGATTTCAAACATATTTTGGATAATGAATGGAAGATAACATCAAAAGACCCAGAGTTCTTGCTTTACAATCCGAAAGTTTTTGGTCATGTAGAACTTTCGAACGGAACCTTGACTTGGAATTCAATCGTCTTTTTTTTAACGGATGAACATGGTGAAAAACAAGCTGTCCCGTTTGATGTCGGTGCGGATATCTTGTTTGAATTGAGCACTATCGACGAGGAACGAACACATTCAATCGGAAGACTTTTTAAACAATGGAGAATTGAAGCAAATCTGACACAAGAGGAAGTGGCTCGCAGATCTGGGACATCGCGGACATACATCACAAAAATTGAAAATGGAAGTCAAGACATCGAACTTGACACCCTCTATCGCATTGTTGAAGGGGGCTTGAATAAAACGTTGGTGTTGTCGGTGCTGTAAGATCACTTCCTACACGCGTACACAAACGCAGGAGGGAAATTCAAAGGGGTAAAACGGATTTTGGTTTTTCTGAAAACCTTTTGAATCTGCTTTTTGGATTGAAGCGAATATTGAAACTGCACATAGTGCCCATTTTCTAGCAAGGCATGGTCTGCAGCATGCAAAATTGAATCTCTTAGTTCTTTCGGGAAGTTGGCTAAGGGAAGTGATGAAACAACGACATCGGCATGTGTCAGTCCCTCTGTATCGAGGTACTCTTGAATCTTTTCAGCACTGTCATGAATCAATCGCACCCTTGGGTCAGTATATCGCTTGCGAAGTTGTTCCATGAAATGGTCGTTGAGTTCAAACACCAACAATCGAGCATCTGGATGCATGAACTCAAGGATTTTATCGGTAAAAACTCCTGTTCCAGGACCTAGTTCAATGATCACCCTTGCTGTTTCAAAGTCAATGTCCTTAAGCATCTTTTGCGCAAGAAAGCGAGAACTTGGCGCCATCGCACCAACCATTTTTTTCTCTTGCCAAAATTGACGCAGAAAGGATTTTTTCTTTGACATAGTTAATCTTCCTTGTGTGCTAATTTACCATTATTCAGAACACCGTGAACAAATCCGCGCAATTCATGGCCAATAAAAGGAGTGTTTTTAGTGCCAGACAAAACGTCGTTGGAAGTAAAAGTCCAACTGGTGTCTGGAGAAAATACCGTAACATCTGCTTTTGATCCTTCTGAAAGTGAGTTGGTTTCAATGCCAGCAATCGTTCGAGCATTGATAGAAACCGCCTGAATAAAGTTGTGTAAATTGAATTCTTCACAAGTTCCCAAACTTCCAAAAACGGTTTGAAGATTAAGAGATCCGAACGACGCATGGTCAAATTCAACATCTTTTTCTTCGGTGTCGTGTGGCCGGTGATCGGAGACAATCGCATCGATTGTGCCATCTGCCAATCCTGCCCAAAGCACTTTACGGTCTGCCTCACGACGGTATGGAGGCAATACTTTATGGTTGGTGTCGAAGTCAAGCACCGCAGTTTCGTTGAAGATTAAATTCATCACATGGACATCACAGGTCACATGAAGTCCTTTTGCCTTCGCTTGGCGCACCAGTGAAACGCTTTCAGCGCAAGAGATTCCTGTTAAATGAATTTTGCTGTCTGTGTATTCAAGTAGGCGTAAATTTCGTTCCAATTGGATCACTTCAGCAACATCTGCATCGGCTTTTAATCCAGTTTTCGTTGACGCCTCGCCCTCATTGACCATGCCATTTCCTGCAATAGATGCATCTCTAGAAAAGGCGACGATTGTCCCATGAAAATTCTTTGCGTAAAGAAGTGCTCTAAACATAATGCCCGAACTCACAGGTAAATTGTCGTCCGAAAAAAGTGCCACGCCTGACTGCTGCATATCGTACATTTCAGATAGCGTTTCTCCCTTCATCCGTTGGGTAATGGATCCAATTGGATGAATTGAAGTGACATGGTTTTCCCCACGACGAAGCATGTATTCAATCAAGGTTTTCCCATCAACGACAGGATGTGTGGAAGGCAACACACAAACATGGGTGTATCCTCCGGCTGCTGCGGCATCTAAACCAGAAGAAATGGTCTCCTTGTGCTCTTCTCCTGGATCACAAAAATTTGCTTTTAAATCAACCCAGCCCTGAGAAATATGAAGATTCCTTCCTTCAATGATATGTGCATCGTCCAAATTAATTTCAGTTGCGATGCGTTCAATTCTTCCTTCATTAATCAATACATCGTTAATCGTCCCATTGTGAGCAGAGGACGAATCGATGATGGTTGCTTTTTTAATTAGAATCTTCATAATCTCTTATTTCCAAAACTTAAGAACGAGCATTTCTCCAATGAGGAAGATAAGGCCCAATAAAATAAATAGTTTCCAGTACTCACGAGGTTTTTCAATGTCAATTTTAGCCATTGTATTTCCTTCATTCACTTCTGTATACGTCACATTTTCTAAACCACAAGTTTCAAGTCCTTCAATGATTTCATTTTCACTTAAACATGCTGTGTTCGATTCTACTCGGTCGTAATTCAAAGAAAGCATGCCTTCTGGTTTTTCATCAACAATGGAATAGGTTCCCGCAGTTAAATTCTCAAGGGCCTGATTTCCGCTTAAGGAAATGTAGGTGATTTGTCCTTGAACACGCGTCATAGGTATGAAATCTATTTTGCTATTTTTGAGATGGATTGGGCTTTCTCCTTCATTTTTTTTATACAACGGAAACACAGATTCTTTTCCAATGGTGAGCGCGTTTGGAGCTTTTCGTTGACTCATTTCCGCGATGCGCAAAACAATGGCCGGAAAGAGCGCGTCGTCAGTAAAACTTCCAAAGTCATCGGTTAAAGCGCTCGCAAACAAAAAGGCATTCATCGATCCACCGGATCTTAAAAGCAAAGGAGAGCCATTTTGCAAGTGGATGAGTTCATACACTTGAGCAGAGGCTGGTTTAGACGTTCGATATGCTTGTTTAATGGCTGGTAGGTTTAAATCATCTTTTTTCTTTTCGAACATGCCATAGAAAAACACATCGTCATATTCCAAGCGATCAATTTTAACTCCAGTTGTAAATTTGCCAGAGATCGCAGGCATCTGAATGTCTGAAAGAAACGAGTTCCATGAGGCCATCACGCACTTCGCTCCTGGGAAAAGTGCCAGGGTGCCACCAGTTTCTGCAAATGATTTTAGGTCCGCAGCAAGTGAAGACGGCACTTCATTCACCCCATTAAGGAAAACCAAGTCAATGCCTTTAAGTTGATTTGCGGTATATTCATTCTGATTGATGGAGGTCTCAGAGTAAAATCGCTCGAGCGCATAGACCTGAGCAACAGAAGATGACGCATCTTCACCATTGATCACTAAAATTTTTGTTTCGTTGTCTGTGTACCAAGAAAAGAAAAAATCATCGTCCCAAAACAATTGTTTGTCATTGATGGTCAGCGTTGCTGATTGATACCCTGTTTGTTTCTCTGTGAAATTAATGACTGTTTCAACTTGTTTTCCTGCGGGGAGATCAATAAAAACATCCCGGCGAATTGAACCGCTCTTCAAGGACAACTCTGCATTGGTCAAGGACTCTTTTCCGGAATTAATCATTCTCACAGTCAACTCACTGTTTTGTCCTACGCGGTGAATAGGTGTAGAGAACCAAATGGAGTCAATGAAAAGATTTCCCTGTTCTTGGGGGATAAATTGAATGGGGTAATAAAAGCCAACTTCGTCTTTTTTGATGTTTTTAAATTTGCTGGTAGATTTTTGAAAATCTGATAAAATCAGGTATTGACGCGACCCAAGTTTTTCGCCAGACTCTTCTTCTCGATCCAAAAAGCTACGTTGCCAATCC
This sequence comes from Chitinophaga pinensis, assembly GCA_943327315.2. GTDB lineage: Bacteria > Bacteroidota > Bacteroidia > Flavobacteriales_D > Crocinitomicaceae > M0103. The sequence continues at coordinate 13,404 of CALPWQ020000069.1, read as the reverse complement.
AATACATTGTCGATGGAACGATTTAAGGCAATTGGCTTGATTTTATCGATCATTTCAAGTGCCTCGGCTTTGGTGATTAAGCGTTGTTCAACCCCTCCCATTGTATTGGTGTTTAGGAGTACACGCACATCAGCTGCAGCTTTCATGACGATGCCGCGTGCCGTTTCACAAGCTTCTGAAATTAACTCTCCTTCAGCTCCTTTGGCAGTCATAGAGAATGAGTTATCGATGTAAATCGCTAAAACTGGACTACCACCTTTGGACTGACTGTTTTCAACAACCTTATAGGGTTGAGCGAAGGCAATGATTAAAGCTGCAAGAGCCAAAAGTCGCAAGGCCAGGATGAGTAGATGCTTTAATCGTTGTGTGGATCGTGTTTGTTGTTCAAGCCGTTGAATAAACTTGAGACTAGAGAAGTACAAGATTTTATACTTTCTGAAATTGAATAAATGAATAATAATCGGGATCGCAAGAGAGAATAGGGCCCAAAGAAATTCAGGATAGACAAATTTCATGACTCAAAAATAGTAAAAAATGTGCTTTGAACTAGCTATTCCTTTGGCAATCTTAAAACTTTTCGAATGCACCAATGCCGAATAGTGCGAAATCGTATTTGGCTGGGTCATTGGAATCGTATTCTCGCAAACGAAGCATCAACTCATCCAGCGCTTTCCAGTCGTCTTGTTTTCTTGATAAAAGCCCAAGGTTTCGTGCATTTCGTGAGGTGTGAACATCAAGCGGCAAGTACAATTCGGATCTTGGAATGCTCTTCCATAACCCAAAATCAACGCCCTTCGAAGCGTCTCGAACCATCCATCGCAAATACATGTTGATGCGTTTACACGCCGAATTGCGCAGTGGATCAGATACATGCTTCATGCTGCGTTGCAAATCATTTGTTTGAAAAAAAATACTCCTGAAATTTGCAATTCTACCTTTGACACCTTCCATTTCTGAATGGGATGAGAAACATTCTTCCAAGTTTGAGTTCATGTAGATCCGATGAAGGGAAAGAAAGAATTGATTTAAATCGGCGACGTTAAATGTACGGTGAACAAATAAACTGTGCTTTAGCGTCTTCTGAGAATAGTCATGTATGAAGGATAAGGGTTCATTCTCCATGATTTCAATCAATTTTTCACCACTTGAAATAATTCCCTTTCGCGTTCCCCATGCAATTGTCGATACTAGAAATGCTATGATTTCTATGTCTTCTTTGCGTTCAAAACGATGTGGAAGCTGAATAGGGTCAGATGAAATGAAAGCCGATTTTTCGTACTGTTCGGCCTTAAAATCGAGAAATTCTTTGAGTTCTTGATCAGTCATTTTGAACAAATACACCATCGCGCATGGTCAACATGCGATCTGCCATTCGGGCGAGCGAATCGTTGTGTGTTACGATAATAACCGTTTGATCAAATTCATCTCTTAACTGAATGAATAGAGCATGCAATTCAGCGGCATTTTGAGAATCCAAATTCCCTGAAGGCTCATCTGCAAAAATGATTTTCGGCTTGTTGATGAGTGCACGACATACGGCGGTACGTTGTTGTTCACCACCCGACAATTCGGATGGTTTATGGTCTGCACGGTCTTTCAAACCAAGACGATCAAGCAATACTAGCGCTTCGTTTCGCGCATCTTGCATGCCAACGCCTTTAATCAAAGCAGGAAGCATCACGTTTTCAACGGCTGTAAATTCAGGGAGCAGCTGATGAAACTGAAAGATGAATGAAATCTCTTGGTTTCTAAATGCTGACAATTTCTTGCCGTTGAGTGTAAAAGGATTTATACCACCAATTTCTAATGTGCCTTGATCGGGTGAATCAAGGGTTCCGAGTATTTGAAGCAATGTCGTTTTTCCAGCGCCAGAAGACCCTACAATCGCAAGGATTTCACCCTTCGCCACTGACAAATCAATGCCTTTCAGGATGTGTAAATCAGTGTATGATTTGTGAATATTCTTGGCAACTAAAATCATTTATTCATTTTTAAGGTATGCCCCATCTTATCACGCTTTGTCTTCATATAAAGCTCGTTATGGATGTTGCTTTCAATCTCTAGTGGAACTGATTCAACAATCTCTAAACCGTAGCCCACCAATCCAGTTCGTTTTGTAGGGTTGTTGGTGAGCAGTCGCATTTTCTTGACACCGAGATCACGGATGATTTGTGCGCCGATGCCATAGTCGCGCTCGTCGGGTTTAAAGCCAAGTTTCACATTGGCCTCGATGGTATCATAACCTTGTTCTTGAAGTTCGTAGGCCTTCAGTTTATTGATTAAGCCGATACCTCGGCCTTCTTGATTCATATAGATAATGACCCCTTTTCCAGCAGCTTCGATCATGTCCATCGCTTTGTGCAGTTGAGGACCACAATCGCAACGGCATGAACCAAAGATATCACCGGTTAAGCAGGAGGAGTGAACGCGCACAAGAACAGGCTCATCTTTTTCCCAAGTGCCTTTCACTAAAGCAAGGTGCTCTTGTCCAGAATTCGTGTCTCGGAAGGCGTGAAGTTGAAAGTCTCCATGTTCGGTGGGCATTTTAACGTTAACAAGTCGTTCAATCAATGACTCATTTTTGATTCGGTATTCGATCAAATCTTCGATTGAAACAATCTTCAAATCCAATTTTTTCGCAATTTCCATGAGTTGGGGAAGTCGCGCCATCGTTCCATCTTCATTCAGGATTTCAACGATAACACCAGCCGGCTCAAAGCCCGCAAGCCGAGATAAATCAATGGCTGCTTCGGTATGTCCTGCGCGACGCAACACGCCACCTTTTTTTGCTCGTAATGGAAAGATATGCCCTGGCTTGCCAAGTTCATCTGGATGGGTTCCTGGGTTGATCAGTGCTTGGATGGTTTTTGAGCGATCGCTGGCAGAAATACCTGTGGTGCAGCCATGTCCATTGAGGTCAACAGATACTGTAAATGGAGTTTCGTAAGTTGCTGAATTTGAGCGAACCATAAGGTCTAGCCCAAGTTCGTCACAACGATCTTCCACCAAGGGTGCACAAATCAATCCTCGTCCATGTGTTGCCATGAAATTGATGATTTCGGGCGTTACATTTCGGGCTGCAGTTAAGAAGTCCCCTTCATTTTCGCGTTCTTCGTCATCCACTACGATAATCACTCTACCTTGTTGAATTTCTTCAATCGCCTCTTCAATCGTATTCAGCTTAATGTCCATTTCTTTTTTTTCGTGGTATAAAATTACACTAAATCTATCATTGGGCGCATGGTTTTGCCCGATAAATCATTTGGAATTGGTATCGTTGATCAGGTCAATCAATTGTGCATTGGCGCGCGACCAACTGTAGTTTTTACGCACGAATTCTTGTCCGTTTGTTGCGATTTTCGTGTAAAAATCTTGATCTGTCAGAAGTTCTTGAATCATTTCAATGAATTCTTCAGAGGTATTCGCAAGGCATATCGATTCGCGATCCACTGCGCCAATTGGATTTCCAGCCAAATTGGTGGTCACGCAGGGTATTCCCAATGCCATGGCTTCAAGCAATTTATTTTGCATCCCGGTGCCAATCATCATTGGAGCCACAAAGATCTTTCCTCGGCAATAGGCCTCACGTATGTCGTCTACCCAACCGAGCAATTGTATGTCGCTCTTCGCGCAGAGTCTCTCCACATAAGCACCTGGTGTCGCACCCGCAATGAGACAACTTAATGCAGCGTTTTTTGTGAGAATTTCAGAGGATATAAACTCAACAGCTTCAATGTTTGGAGCGTAACTAAGGTTTCCTATAAAAACAAGGTCTTTATCGGTTTCTACTTGTGGCCGTTCGAAAAATGAAGGGACGATGCCATTGGGGATACAATGAATGGTTTTTCTTTTTGGATGAAAAATAAAAGCTTGATCTTGGCGGCTAATGATACTCGCATGCTCGAAATAATCAAAGATCCGAACTTCGTAATTTTTTAAACGAATGGACTCGATGCGATAGAGTTGTTTTGCATACCAAGGTGCCTTGTTGATTCTCCGATCCATGCCTTTGGATAATGCGTCCATGTAATCGATTGTCTTCGGACAATCGTGGTAATCTTTGATGTATTCAGCGGCACGAATGAGCTGACAATATATGTGGCTTGGTTGAATGTCTTTCAAAAGCGCATGCATCCGCCGTGCATTTCGGTAGGAGTAGAAATAACCCACTTGAAATGGCTTTTGGGAAAACAAGCAAAGGAATAAATTGAAGCATATCGAGACAGGTCCGCGATAAAAAACTTCAATGCGCGTGCAATAAACAGCTAGTTTTTCCATCGATTCTTTTGGGACAGCAGCATTCGTGATGGCGAAGAGTACCACATTATACGCTTCTGATAATCCAATAATTTGATGGTACGCGCGCAATTTATCTCCTTTTTCCAGCGGATAGGGAAAGCGCGGCAAAACGACCACGAGTGTTGGTTTATCGTTAGTGAAGGATTTCATTCAACGCAATGGAAACAGTGGTGGGTGAATAGTTCGCTTGGATGTAAGCTCTGGAATTTTGAGCGAATTTTTCTTTCAATTCGCTGTTGTTTTGCAATGCAATCGATGCAGTGATAAATGCGTCATTCGTATCGGCGATACTCATGCAGTCCAATGCATTAATTCCTTCTTTGCCAATGCTGGTTGTAACGATAGGCACACCAAGACTCATGGCCTCGAGAATTTTTATTCGCACACCTGAGCCCGATTTTAAGGGGAGAAGTAAGGTCCCTGATTCACGCATAAACGCCATGCTATCCGGGACAAATCCAAGGCAGATGATCCCATTCCCCGCAGACAATTGATCTGTTCCTGTTCCTGCAATGGTCAATTGAGCATCGGGTAATTTCGTTTTGATGGCAGGAAAAATTGTCGAAATCAACAGGTCCACGGCTTCCTTGTTCGGCGCCCAATCCATTCCACCAATAAAAAAGTAATTGGTTGAGGTGACAGAAGTCGGTGCTTCACCTGTTTCGATGGAGACGGGGATGTCAACAATTGGTGTGTCAATCCCTAATGTTCTAAATTTCTTGGTGTCCTCAGACGAAATGGAAAAGATTCCATCCACTTCACGAAGTAGGGTAATTTCATCTTTTTGAAGTGCTTGCGAAAGTAGTCGGATAATAAAAGATTTCCCAGCGGATTTTGAATTTTGCGCCAAGGTCTTCCAAATTTCATGCTCCACATTGTGGGTTCTGAGATACACTTTGGACTTGCTTTGCTTTCGGATATCTTCCAAACAGGCCGCTGAGTAAAGTCCATCGAGGACAATGGCCTCAAATTGATTTGATTGTAGGAGCTGACTAATTTTCAGCGAAAGATCTGGTGTTCGGAACCGACTTATATGGTATGAATTTCCCCCAATTGTTTTGGTTAACAAAGGGAAGGGCCTAATCTTCGTATCAATAAATACGGAGTGAAGATCAATGGCTTGAATGATTTCTTCTGGCCATGCTTTTTGGTCGAAGGGATGTTTGTGTGTTTCAAAGGTTAAATAAGTAATCTCATGATTTCCAAGAAGCAAGGCATCTAGAAAACGCTGAATGGCAAAACAACCGCCGTCTACAGCGGGATAAGCGGGTTTGCTGGTTATGTAGAGCAGCTTCATTTCGATGACTTGCGTTTAAAACGTTTCACCCATGCCTCTTTATCAAAAACGGGAGAGTCATTCGCCGCAGCGCGCATCAATACAATGGCGATGGGCAGCAAAACCATTGAGGCGAACCACATACCAATAAATGGTGAAACCACCTGTGAAGCTGCTAAACTATCTCCAACACTGATCAGGACGAAATACACCATAAACAAAAGCGCAGCAATCACAACAGGAGCGCCAAATCCACCTCGTCGAACAATGGCACCCAAAGGCGCGCCAATAAAGAACAATACAATGATGGCGAAGGTTAAGGCAAATTTTCGATGAAACTCGATCCAATAGGTATTCAAGTCAATCTCCATCACACGGATGTATTCATTTTGTCCGTCTAGGTTTTGATTTTTTCGGCGAATTTTTGCCTGTGTTGATTGAAGCGCAATGATTTTTTCGGCCTCACTCAAGTCGTCGTAACGGACAACATACGGTGCTTCATCAATGAATCCTTGGTTGGGAAGAATAGTTGTTTTATCCCCTTTAAAATACAGCGCTTGAAAATAGGCGTGGTCATTCTTCATGCTTGATAGGAAATTGTCTGTAATTTTTGTGGCATTCGTGCGCACTGAATCGACCGCATTATAAATTTGAAATACATTGAGCATTTCGTGTTTGTCGGTAAAGATCCCTTCATCAGATCTGTTTAAGGCGAAACCCGAAAGATCAATTTTATAGGTAGCTGCTTCAAAGGATGAGCGTCTTGATGGCCGATTGCTATTTTCAGAGCGTAACATTTGACCATTAGGCATAAATACCGGGGACTGCGGAGCTAATTCTTCAGTGACATAACCGTCTTTCAATTCAAAAAATAAGTATTTGCCATTTTCAGACTTGTAAATTTTTCCCTCTGCAGCGCGTATCGTTTTGATCGTTTGAGGATCTGTATGGTCGTGCAGAAGAATTCCTTTGAAGCTATTGTCTGTCCCTTCGTCCACCTTAATGGCATAACCATCCAATTCATTGCTATAGACCCCAGGGGTAAGGATGGCGGAAATTTTTGTGTTTTGAATATCGTAGATGAGTGAATGCCATTTAAGATTGGCCACGGGGATCACATAATTCGCAAAGTAAAATGTACCGCAAGCGATAATGAGCACAACAACAGCGAGGGGACGCATGATTCTGTATAAGGATAGTCCGCTGGCTTTTAATGCAGTGAGTTCATTGTTCTCAGACAAATTACCGAAAGTCATGATTGACGAGAGTAGGGTGGCGAGCGGCAAGGCCAAGGGAATCAAACTGGCGGAGACATAAAAAAGAAGCTCGAGAATAACCAAGGAACTCAATCCTTTACCCATCAAGTCATCGATGTATTTCCATAGAAACTGCATGATGAGTATAAACATCGAAATCGCTAAGGTCACAAAAAATGGACCTACAAACGACCGGATACTGAACACATAGAGACGCTTCAAACGAATGAAATATATCGTGCAAAGTTAAGAAACGAAATCAAGCGAACACTATTGCACGGGTACAAAGCGACTTCACTTGGATTAAGCAATAAAAGGAGATGATCTTAGAGAATTAGGCCCCCAGAACGCGTTTAAGATTGCCTATTTGTTTTTCCCACAAACGACGTGACTCTTCCACTTCATCTTCTTCTGCGAAATCAGTCACAGTGATGATCACGGCCTTGGTCATTGGATCAACAGTAATGGTCATTTCAAAGTAGGTATCTAATCCTTCTTCTTCATCTTCAACCCATTGAAAACGGATTCCAGCATTGGGCTTGCGGCTAATTAATCGTGCACTTTGCATGCTGCCATCCCAGAAGAATGTGTATTCATCATCCTTAATGTTCACATTATCAGCAAACCATTCAGAAAGCCCACTTGGCGTCCCAATCATGTTATCCAACACACGTGGAGAGGTTTTTAAAAGGAACTCTAAATCGAATTTCACTTTTTCAGATACAATAGTCGCCATTTTGTTTAATTTCGCAGTTAGTTACCGCAATATAAGTAAATCTTCTCAATGGCACTCGTTCACTCATTTGAAAAATCTGGAAACACGCTCTTTAAATACCGCGGACAATTGCCGATTTTTCTTTTTTTATTGTCTGTACCCGCTGTTTACTTCACTGATTATCAGTATTTAAACAACAATAAAGAGCTTTCTTTAATCTTGTTGATAACTTGTTGCGTGTTTTCGTTTGTCGGACAGGCCATTCGTGCGATAGCCATAGGAACAAGCAACAAAAATACATCCGGTAGAAATACAAAGGAGCAAGTCGCTGAAGCATTAAATACGAAAGGAATCTATTCTACCGTGCGACACCCATTGTACTTAGGGAATTATTTTATGTGGATAGGTATTGTTATGTTTACTTACAACATTTGGTTCATATTGCTTTTTTCTGCGATTTTTTGGTTGTATTATGAGCGCATCATGTTTGCTGAGGAACGTTTTTTGGAGCGTAAATTTGGAGCGCCTTATGTTGATTGGTCGAACAGCGTACCAGCATTCTGGCCAAGTTACAAGCGCTACATTCCAACTGAGATTCCTTTTTCAATGAAAACCATTCTTCGACGCGAGTATTCAGGAGTAACGGCAACCATCATCAGCTTTGTGTTTGTTGATTTTCTGCGCACTTGGTTTACAAGTGGTGAAGTGCAGTTTACCATGTGTCAAGGAATCATTATCGGTATAGCTTTAGCAATTTCATTGGTATTGAGATCGTTGAAGCATTACACAAAAGTTTTGTTCGAAGAAGACCGATCTTAATTTGGATGTTCTGTTTAACTGCCCTATCTTTAGAGTAGTTAAACTTTTATACATGAAACCACATTCCAAACTCGCGGCAGTTCTTGCTGCACATTTCACATTATTTACTTCTGTTTTTTCTCAATCCATTCACCAAGAGGAACTCGAACGCTACAATGCGTCTGGAAAAACAGTGGCAGCAGACTATGAAAAAAATGCCGTTCGACATTCGGTGACTGGAGACAAACTGAATTGCCAGCTCGAATCTATCGTCTACGGCTGGCACCCATACTGGATGGGCAGTGCTTATACCAATTACCGTTGGGATTTATTGAGTCATTTGTGTTTCTTCAGTTATGAAGTGGATCCGTCAAGTGGCAGTCCCATTTCAACCCATGGTTGGTCAACAAGCGCAGCGGTAAATACTGCCTTGGACCAAGGGGTGAAAGTAACCTTGTGTGTCACCTTGTTCTCTGGCCATTCCACATTTTTGAACAGTGCCTCATCAAAGCAAAATCTAATCACACAGTTGATCAACCTCATCTCTTCTCGCGGTGCACACGGTGTGAATATTGATTTCGAAGGAATTCCTGCAAGTCAATCCGTGAACTTCGCGAATTTCATGGTGGATCTTTCAAATCAGATGCATGCCGCGATTCCCGGATCAGAAGTCAGTACCGTACTCTATGCCGTCGATTGGAATTCCGTATTTAACTTTTCCATTATGGAACCGGAGGTGGATCAATATGTGGTGATGGGTTACGATTACTATTACACCAATAGCGCAACGGCAGGTCCTGAAGATCCTTTGTATCAGTTTGGCACAAGCTACAACTATACGCTTTCACGCACGATTACAGATTATCTTCACGATGGCTGTCCTGCCGAAAAATTGGTCATGGGATTGCCGTATTACGGACGTGAATGGTCGACGACATCGTTGTCCATTCCGTCGGCAACAACGGCATCGGGGGTGGCAAGAACGTATTCAACCGTGCGGTTTAATGCATCAGGGAATTATTCTACCGCCAACCATACGTATCGAAGCGATTGCCGATCTGACCACTATGGCTTTCTTAGTGGTGGGATTCCCAAGCAGTGTTTTATCACCAAGGAAACAGCTTTTGCGGAACGCTTGGCGCACATTCGTCGGACTGGAATTGCGGGCATCGGAATCTGGGCGCTCGGTTACGATGGTGGATATGACGCGATGTGGAACACGATTGAATCTTACTTGACAGATTGCCATGTCGAACCTTGCTCAGGAATCATCCACGACTTTGGAGGACCAGAGAAAAACTACTACAATGATGAATCCTATACTTGGACACTTGCGCCTTCGGGAGCCTCATCCATCGCAGTGAACTTTTCCAGTTTTGATGTCGAAACGGGTTACGATTACCTCTATATCTATGATGGACCAAGTGTTTCTTCACCACAAATAGCGGGAAGTCCATTTACAGGGATGAATTCACCAGGAAGCTTTGTGTCATCCTCAGGAGCCTTGACTTTTCGATTTACTTCAGACATTTCCACAACGAAACCAGGGTTCAACGCCACCTATCAATGTCAACAAGGCCCTCCCGTGGCAGGATTTACCGTTCAATCGCTAAACGTTTGTGAAGGAGATTCCGTATTGATGGCAAGTACCTCATTGAATGCGACCGCATTTTCATGGACATCTATCGACGGCACCTTTTCGAATGCGACAGCTGCAGAAACATGGTTTACGCCTGAATTGAATGGGGTTTGTACCATTAACCTTACTGCGAGCAATGCCTTCGGGAGCAATCAAACATCCCAAAATATGAACTTCGTGATTCAGCCCAACGCGATAGCAGCCTTCGCTCCAAGCACCTATTTTGCGTCCTTGCCCAATGCCTTGGTTCAATTTACGAATAGCAGCACAAATGCGGTTTCGTATACCTGGGATTTTGGTGATGGCACACAATCGACTGTTCAGTCACCCGGACATCAATTTACTACATCTGGGGTTTATCCAGTAATACTCATCGCTGAATCTCAACTCTGTAAAAATGATACGCTGGTTCAAGAAATCACGGTTGGATTTTTAGAACTGAATGAAACGGATGCATCTGTTTGGGCTTATCCTGTTCCTTTTGATCATGCGTTGTTGATCAAAGGTGTCAATCCAGATTGGTGTCAAATGCTAGATGCTTCAGGACGACGCGTATTTGAATCCGACAACATTCAAGAAGGTAAGCTTGAAGGGCTGCAATCACTGCATTCAGGTGTCTATTTCTTGATTGTTCGAAAAGATAAAAAAGAGTGGAAGGTTCGAGTATTTAAGGAATAATACGAATCGTGATCTTTTAGAAGAAGACTTATGATTGCTTAAAATCCTTCATTATTCATCCTTCATTTTTAATTTGACTCAAAAATGTCTGCTTTTTCCAAATGTTGAGGAACAATGCGCGCTGTGTCGTTTTCAATCACAACATGTAGTCGTTTTATCAGTTTCGTCGCATTGATCACAACCTCATAATGTAAGATCTTTTCATTTCCTTCGGTCGTCATGTTTTTGAATTTCATGTCGAATCCAAGATCGAGGTTGCGGTAAATGCTCCTTAATTTTTCTCGTCCGTATTTTTTGATGGTGGAAGATGCCGTGTATGTGATCATTTTATTGAAATCGCCGACTTTGTAATAGGTTTTGAAAATCGTACCAATGTTCGTTCCCATCATGAATGCGGGATTGGACATGTCAAAGGTTTCAACCTTGTCTTCCTCCTTCGGTAGACTCTGTGTTTTCTCAATTTTATTTTCTTGCGACTTCTTTTGGGATGAAGTTGCTGGTTTTTCGCTTTCGCAGGAGAGAAAAAGGATGGAAATGACTAGGAAGGAAGCGAGTTGAACGGATTGGAAATTTCTCATGGAAAATAGAATGGTGTATGATTTAAAATCAATCAATCTCAGGATTGAAAGGTGAAAATTGTTTCGCTGTGGTAACGTTCTCTCTTTCGCAATTCAATACTCGGAAAATTTGGGTGATTTGACGCGTCTGGATATCCTTGTGTTTCAAAGCAAATCCCACTTCGATGATGGTATATTTGCTCATCTTTCCCGCTCATGTCGGATTGGCCACCAATGTATACATGTAGGATTTCTTGGTTGCTTTGTACGGATAAACTTAGCCCCTTCTGTTTGTTGTGCAGTGTCGCTTGGGGTAAAGAGTCCATTCTTAAAATAAAGCTGTTGTCAATGGCTTCGGGACAGTCTTTCGGAAGTGTAAAGTCGAATGGATGATTGTTTAATGGAACAAGATTACCTGTTGGAATAAGTTCTGCATCAACATCCAAAACATGATCAGCATTGATCTGCAAGACATGTTCATCGAGCGTTTGCGAATGTCCATTCAGATTGAAGTAGGTATGTTGTGTTAAATTGAGCACTGTATCTTCGGTGCTTGTGGCATGCATAACGATGGAAATTCGCTTGTCCTCGTGCAGGGTATAGCAGACTTCCGCAGTGACATCTCCAGGATAGCCGCAGTCAATTTCTTTGCTGAGCAATCGCAAGGTGATGGATGGGTTTTCGGTGTCTAAAGGTGAAACCAGCGTCCACACGGCATCACTAAACCCTCCTTTTCCTCCGTGAAGGTGATGATTCCCATGGTTGAGATCCAAGGTGTATGTCTTGCTATTTAAGGTGAATTTCCCCCGATGTATTCGTCCTGCCACACGTCCAATGATGGCGCCGAAATAGGGGGAAGAGCCCTTCGCGAAAGCGGCTTCGTATTCTTGAATCGTATCAAAACCCAAGACGACATCGAGAAGTAGCCCATCTTTTGTGGGAACTTTGATGGATTGAACGGTTGCCCCGAAATTGGTGATGGAGATTTCCATACCGCTGCTGTTTCGAAGGGTGTACACGTCGATGTCTTGGCCATTTTTCAATTGACCAAATGACCTCTTAGTTAGCTTAGCATTTTTTTGAATTTTACTTCCCAAAAGCAAACAATCAGTTCTTGGTTTAAAATAAGAGTTTTAACAGTTGATTTTTACTTCGTCACTAGTAATTAGTAACTCGTCACTCAAAACTCAAAACTCGTCACTCATTTCTAAAAACTACCCGTTCCCCTTTGCATGATCCGCCAAGAACTGTTGCAAGCCCAAATCTGTTAATGGGTGTTTTGCCAAAGCCTTAATGGCGCTCAAGGGTCCTGTCATGACATCGGAACCAAGTTCAGCACAATTGATAATGTGCATGGGATGTCGTATTGAAGCCGCAAGAATTTGAGTGTTAAAAGAGTAGTTGTCGTAAATCAAACGAATTTGAGCAATCAAATCAAGGCCATTTGTCGACACATCGTCTAAACGTCCTAAGAAGGGAGAGATGTATGTAGCCCCAGCCTTCGCCGCAAGCAATGCTTGTCCAGCTGAAAAAATCAAGGTGCAATTTGTTTTGATGCCTTTTGCGTTAAAGTATTTTATGGCTTTAATTCCCTCAGGAATCATAGGGATTTTCACTACGATATTCTTGTGTAATGTCGCCAAATGTTCTCCTTCGCGCACCATTCCTTCAAAATCTGTTGAAATAACTTCTGCACTAACAGGGCCATCCACGATGTTGCAAATGGCTACATAATGGTCGAGAATGTTTTGCTGTCCAGTAATGCCTTCTTTGGCCATTAAGGATGGATTGGTTGTAACACCATCCAAAATACCAAGGTCATTTGCTTCTTTAATGTCGTTGAGGTTTGCAGTATCAATGAAGAATTTCATAGCTTAATTTTTTTCTTTAAAATTAAGTCTCACTTCGAAATCATAGAGAATTTTCTTAAACGATTTATACAAAATTTTTGAACAAAGACCGAAAGATGGATGAGCGCAATGAGAGGCTGACTTTTGAGGATTCGCCATAAAAAAGCACTTAACAGGACTGTATTAATTGATCTTTAAATGGATTCAACTATGAATAACTTTTCTTTGTTCAAGACTCCTTGTGCGCTAAAGCCTTGATTTGCGAGTCGTAATTTAAAACAAATTCCTACCTTTCAGTGATGTTCAGTGGTCTGATGAAAGTTGTCTTATTTTATG
>CALPWQ020000068.1 GCA_943327315.2 Chitinophaga pinensis | reverse complement strand
CTTCTAGGTGTATTGAGTGTTTCCCTCGGATTGTTGGTGTTAATTATCGCGTACCGAAAGTTGCTGGCTTACCTGGGGAAGGGGTCAATCATCAAGGACGATTATTGCATCCTTTATCCGTTAGAGAGCGATCCAATTTCCGGCGAAGCGGAATTTTATTTCACAACAGAGAAACAGCGGAACATCATCTTTGAACTATTGAACGCTGATATGACTTCAAACCAAGTATTGACGGATAAAGAATATGCTGTAGGTGGTCACATTGTGCGATTTGACACAAACCTACTTCCAAATGGACTCTATTTTTATTGTTTGCGCACCGAAAATCAGAAGACAATGAAGAAAATGAATGTGCGAAACAAAAATGTAGTCGATTAATCTGTTCGAAAGAGATTTATATTTCGATTTTGGTTAATTTTGTGCTTGCTTAGTAGCGGTAAAATACTTTAAAAAAAAGAATATGGCATTAGAAATTACAGATGCAAACTTCGAGGAGTTGGTCCTCAAGTCTGACAAACCAGTTGTTGTTGATTTTTGGGCAGAGTGGTGTGGTCCTTGCCGCATGGTCGGTCCAGTTATTGAAGAAATGGCAGGTGAATATGAAGGTAAAGCGGTAATCGGAAAGGTGAATGTCGATGAAAATCCGGGAATCTCTGCACAATTTGGAATCAGAAATATCCCAACAATTTTGTTCATCAAAGGTGGCGAAATTGCAGACAAATCGGTAGGTGCAGTGCCAAAAGCACAACTTACAGCGAAATTGGATGCCTTGATTTAATTCAACCCAACGTATATTTGTTGAAACCGTCTCTTTGGAGGCGGTTTTCTTTTTTGTATCCTTTCGTATCTTTGTGCAAAATATTTCATGGATTCTTTTCTTCGCAGACTAAAATATTACGGAATCGGTTTCAGCATCGGTCTCTTATTTGTTGTTTTCTTTTTTCAAAATCGAGGTTGCTCTTGGCTCCCCGCAAATCGCGTGAAAAACAGTATCCTTGAACGTGTGCTTGTTGTGCCTGATGCTGAAATGAAAATTTTGAAATCGAAGGGCATCTCAAAAAAAGACCTCATTCAAGTGCTGAACGACGGGGATGTGGAATTTGAGAGAAGCGCGAAAAGAGGTAACCCTCAAGTCTATGAATTGCTCAAAGAGTTCAATGGCAAGGAATTGAGCTTTTATTTTACACTTCCCGATGAAAGCTTTATTTCTGAAATACACTTTTCTGAATCGAATGCACGAAAAGTAAAAAATACCACAAATGGATTTGGAACAATCATACGCTTTCCGGCTGATGAGGATTTAGTGATTGTGGATGAAGGAAAGAAATTAACATGTATCCAAGAAAAAATGGGCTTGATCAATCCGAAATTAATCCTAAAGTGCTTTGTGAAATCGGGTAAAATAGACTTCTCAAAATCAAAACTTCGCGCGCATCCCAAAGCCATTCAAACGATTGTTTTCAAGGATCTATCCGGCCGTACAGCGGAGGCTTCTGCCATTTGGTACAAGAATAAAATCAATATCACTGCGTTAAATGTCAGCTTTGCAAATGATTGTGAGGGATATCCAACCCAAAATGTTGATAAATGAACATCAGTTTTTTTATTGGCACACTGTGATTTAATACTTTTGAAATATGGAATTTTCAGCAAGTCAGATAGCGGGCATTCTCCTAGGCGAAGTAGTCGGAAATCCCGAAACTACAGTCAATGGACTTGCTAAAATTGAGGAAGGAACCCTTGGTGCCTTGTCTTTTCTTGCCAATCCAAAATATGAAGAATTCATTTACACCACGGGATCAAGCGTTTGTATTGTAAACCGCTCTTTCTCTCCTTCTAAACCATTGCCGTCAACACTCACCTTGGTCTTGGTGGATGATCCCTATGCATGTTTTGCAAAACTGCTCGACATGTACAGCCAAATGACACGAAAACAAGCAGCAATTGAACAACCATCATTCATTTCTGACTCTGCGCAAATTGGTGAAGGTCTATACCTTGGTGCCTTTGCATATGTGGGGCACAACGTGAAAATCGGGAACAATGTAAGCATCTACCCAAATGCATATCTAGGTGACAATGTCGTGATTGGCGATGGCTCAGTTGTTCATCCAGGAGCCTGTATATACAACGATTGTGTTGTAGGAAAAAACTGTATCATCCATGCTGGTGTTGTTGTCGGAGCAGATGGATTCGGATTTGCGCCAAATGAAGAAGGTGAATTTCAAAAGGTTCCACAAATTGGAAATGTTATTCTCGAAGACAATGTAGAAATTGGTTCGAACTCAACAATTGATCGAGCGACGATGGGCTCAACGATCATCCGTAAAGGAGTGAAAATTGACAACCTCTGTCAAATCGCACACAATGTAGAGGTGGGTAAAAATTCGGCAATGGCAGCCCAAGTAGGTATAGCAGGTTCAGCAAAAATTGGTGAAAATGTGATGATTGGTGGTCAAGCAGGAATTGCCGGACATCTCCACATCGCCAATGGGACGAAAATTGTCGCGCAATCGGGAATCCCAAATTCGGTGAAAAAAGCAGATACGCTGATGGGATCGCCCGGAATCCCAATTGACGACTTCAAAAAATCATATTTTGGATTTAGAAAATTGCCGTATATCCTGAAAAAACTCCAGGAGTTAGAGCAACGAATGAAAGAACTTACAAAACCAAACGAATAATGGCTGAAAAGCAACGCACCCTGAAATCAGCTGTCAAACTCATTGGAGTGGGCTTACATACTGGTGAAAAAGTAACATTAGAAATTTGTCCTGCACCCGATAACCATGGGTATAAGTTTCAACGGACAGACTTAGAAGGTGAGCCTGTCATTAAGGCTGATGTAGACTTGGTTGTAGCTACAGATCGTGGAACAACACTCGAATACAAAGGTGCTCGCGTATACACTACAGAGCATGTGCTTGCTGCATTGGTGGGATGTCAAGTAGACAATGCGCTGATTCGACTGGATGGACCTGAGGTGCCAATCATGGATGGAAGTGCTTTGCCATTTGTTCATGCCTTTGAGACTACAGGGTATGAAGAGCAGGAAGCGGAACGCATCTACTTCGTATTGACTGAAAATGTTCCATGGGAAGATACAGACAAAGGAATAGAATTTTTGGCAATCCCAGATACCAATTACCGCCTTACGGTAATGGTTGATTATAAATCACCTGTGCTAGGTACTCAGCATGCTTCTATGTACCATTTGGCCGAATTCAATAGCGAAATTGCAAAATGTAGAACATTCGTTTTTTTGCGTGAATTAGAGTTCTTGGCTTCGAATAACCTGATCAAAGGTGGAGATTTGGACAATGCGATCGTTCTTGTTGATCGAATGGATGTGAGTCAAGATGAAATGAACCGCTTGGCGAAATTACTCGGCAAAGAGGAACTAAAAGTGTCCATTCAAGGCATTGGCGTGTTGAATAGCACCAAATTGCAGTATGAAAATGAGCCAGCACGACATAAATTGCTCGATATTGTTGGCGATCTAGCGCTTGTGGGTCGCCCAATTAAAGCGCATATCCTTGCTGCTCGTCCAGGTCACTCTGGGAATGTGCGTTTCGCTAAAGTGCTCAAAGACCAGATTAAAAAACAAGAACAAGCAGGTAAGCATTTCGATTTAACGAAAGCGCCCCTTTACAATATCAACGACATCGAGCGGATGTTGCCGCATCGTTTTCCTTTCTTAATGGTCGATAAAATCATGGAAATACATGAGGATTCTATCGTTGGGGTGAAGAACGTGACAATGAATGAGCCTATATTTACAGGACATTTCCCAGGAAATCCAGTTTTCCCAGGGGTACTTCAAATTGAAGCAATGGCCCAAGTAGGAGGGATTTTCGCATTGAGCAAAGTCGATGAACCACATCTTTATTCGACCTATTTCATGAAAATAGATAAGGTAAAATTTAAGCAAAAAGTTGTTCCTGGTGATACATTGGTGTTCGAATTAAACCTACTTTCACCTATTCGACGAGGACTTGTTGAAATGGGCGGAAAGGCCTATGTCAATGGAAAAATGGTAATGGAAGCAGAGATGCTTGCTCAAGTCGTAAAAGATAAAGCGGCAGAATGATTAGTAAACTTGCATACGTATCAGCAGAAGCGACCATTGGAGAGGGGGTAGTCATTGAGCCCTTTTCAACCATATATGGAGACGTAGTCATTGGCGATCGAACAAAGATTCACCCCAATGTTACGCTGTATCCAGGAACGCGCATAGGCACAGATTGTGAGATTTTTCCTGGTGCGGTGATTGGCGTTATTCCTCAAGATTTAAAATTCGAGGGTGAATATACCACCGTTGAAATTGGCAACAATACACGCATCCGAGAATGCGTAACCATACATAGAGGAACAAAAGACAAATGGAAAACGAGTATTGGCGACAATTGTCTCTTAATGACCTATGTCCATATTGCACACGATTGTCAAATTGGAAATAATGTAATCCTCGCGAGTTATACAGGTCTTTCTGGACATGTGCAAATCGATGATTTTGCAATCCTAGAAGGCAAAGTGGCTGCCCAGCAATTTGCACACATCGGTGCACATGCCTTCATTGGTGGCGCCTCATTGATTCGAAAGGATGTGCCACCATTCATAAAGGCGGCACGTGAACCATTGACATTTGCAGGGGTAAACTCTGTCGGACTCCGACGAAGGGGCTATTCAGATGAGCAAGTGCGTGAGATTGAAGATATATACCGTATTCTATACGTTCAAAACAATAATATTTCGAAAGGACTTGAAGCCGTGCGTGAACAAATGCCAGACTCGCCACTTCGGCAAATGATCATTGACTTTGTTGAAACGTCCGATAAAGGAATTATTCGAGGAATGATTTAATTGGGTTAAGAATTAAGAATTAAAAATGAAGAATGACCTTCTTCGCTCTTTGAGCTTCGAAGCTCAAAGAATTAAGAGTTAAAAATGAAGAATGAATTTAAATCCTTCGTCGATTGTCTCATGTCCTTTGTCCTAAAATCTTAATATCTTGAAGTCTTAATATCTTAATATCTTAATATCTTAACATCTTGAAGTCCTTTGTCCTTTGTCCATTGTCTTTTGTCCTTCATTCTTCATTCTTAACTTTTAATTTTTAATTTATAAAATGTTCCAAAAAGGAGAAATCGTTGAACTAGAAATAAGTGGCTATGCCTTTGGAGGCCGAGGAATTTCGCGGATTCAAACGGAGGAGGGAAGCTATGTCGTCTTTGTTGACAATGCTTTTCCCGGACAACGCGTTCGTGCCAAAATTGATGTAAAACGGAAACGTCATGCCGAGGGAAAACTGATTGATGTGATCCGTAGGTCTGCGGATGAAAAAGACCTGCCGTTTCAGGAAATTTCAGGTGGACCCTATATTTTTGTACCGATAGAATTGCAGGAAAAAGAGAAAAAAGAGTCCACCTTGGATGTGTTTTCACGCATCGGTGGAATGCCTGATATTGCTTCTAAATTTGATGAGTTTATCGCTTCACCAATCCATTTTTTCTATCGAAATAAAATGGAATACAGCTTTTCAACCATCGAACATGACCTGGAATCAGGGGAGGAAGTTGACGATTCCTTTGCGCTCGGATTCAAGCGTAGAGGTACTTGGTGGAAGGTGGAAAATCTCAATCGTGCCAGCGGATTGTTTGATGAACAGTGGGAAACGATGCTTCACCAAATTCGAACATTTCTAAAAGCAACAGGTTTGCCCGCTTGGCATCCACCAAGAAAAGTTGGATTCTTTCGGCATATTGTGGTACGAAAGTCCTTCGATGGGGATGCCCTGTTGATCAACTTGGTGACTTCATCGGTGGGATTGGATCGCTTTGATGTAGATGCATTCTCTGATTTTCTTTTGGGGAAATTGGGCAAACGACTCGCAGGATTTCAGCATACGATCAACGACAATGTGGCAGATCGAGCCAAAATTGAAAATGGACAATGGAGACTCGTTTATGGGGAGCCTGTTGTGATCGAAAAATTGCTCGGTCTTTCCTTTGAAATATCCATGGAGAGTTTTTTTCAAACCAACCCTCGAAGTGCGGAAAAATTATATACGAAAGCACTTTCCTATGTGTTTGAAGAGCCTGTACCAGAGGGTTCGGCTGTCATGGACCTGTTTTGCGGAACGGGGACTATTGGGCAAATATTATCCAATCAACGACCAGATATTGAGGTCATTGGGGTGGATATCGTTCCCGAAGCCATCGAAGATGCTGTCCGAAATGCACACAGAAACGGCATTGATAAAGTGAAGTTTTTCGCCGCTGATGTGGGTAAATTTTTAAAGGAACATCCAGAATATTTGGGAAAAATTGCAACAGTTATTCTCGATCCCCCACGCGCTGGAATTGCGCCCAAGACACTGAAGAAAACTATCGATTTGGGTGCTGAAAATATCGTTTACATCTCGTGTAACCCATCAACTCAAGCAAGAGACGCAGATACATTGCGCTCGGCAGGATATGAGCTGGAGAAGCTCTCATTTGTGGACCAGTTCCCACATACGGGTCACATCGAGTCAATAGCCAAATTTAAAAAAGTGCCACAATGAAGACCGAACTCATATCTATCGGTGATGAGTTGTTGATCGGGCAGACGGTCAATACCAATGCAACGTGGCTTGGACAACTCTTCAGTGCGAACGGAATTTCTGTGCATCGTGTGATCGCTATTTCCGATGACAAAGAAGAAATCAAAAGAACAGTGCTTGAGGCAATGGAGCACTGCACATTGGTCATTATCACTGGTGGACTCGGACCAACGAAAGACGACATCACCAAACACACCTTGTGTGAGTTGTTTGAAACAACTCTTGAAATTCATATCCCAACCTTGCAAAAAATTGAGGAATACTTCTCAAAACGCAACCGCCCCATGCTGGAATCGAATATACGCCAAGCAGAATTGCCCGTCGGATGTACCATATTAACAAACGATTATGGGACAGCTGCTGGAATGTGGTTTGAACAAAACGAAAGTATTGTTGTCAGTTTGCCAGGCGTTCCATACGAAATGAAAGGAATTGTCATGGAGCAAGTTATGCCACGCCTGCGCGAACGCTTTGCCCTAAAATCAATTTATCACCAAACCATTTTGACACAAGGATTGGGTGAGTCATTTTTGGCAGAACGGATTGCTGATTGGGAAAATCGAGTGCGTGCTCGCGGCTTCGGGTTGGCGTATTTGCCATCACCGGGTATGGTAAAGCTGCGCATTACATCCCCCAATGGAATCGAAGACAAACCGGAAATTGATGCGTTTTTTTATGAAATCCAAAGCGAATTGCCCCATTATGTTTACGGGGTTGAAGCGCAAACACTCTCTGAAGTAGTGGGATTGATCTGTCAAGAAAAAAAGGTGTCCATTGGCACTGTTGAAAGTTTGACTGGTGGCGCAATTGCGCAAGACATTGTCAGTCGACCTGGTGCATCTGAGTATTTCAAAGGGAGCATTGTAGCGTATGATCCAGCGTTGAAAATTTCACTTGTCGATGTCGATTCGCTAGCTATTGAGTCAAATGGACTGGTGAGCGAAGAAATTGCACG
The DNA here is from genome assembly GCA_943327315.2 of Chitinophaga pinensis. Taxonomy (GTDB): domain Bacteria; phylum Bacteroidota; class Bacteroidia; order Flavobacteriales_D; family Crocinitomicaceae; genus M0103. Next base: position 10,308 of record CALPWQ020000068.1, on the reverse strand, counting down.
CCAAATGGCGGAGCATGGACGAAAAAAATTGAATGTAGATTACTGCATTTCAACCACAGGTGTTGCCGGTCCGGATGGAGGCACAGATGAGATCCCTGTAGGTACTGTTTGGGTAGCAATTGCAGGCCCATCAAGGACTTTTGTTCAACATTTTCGCTTTGGTGATGACAGAGAACGCAACATTAAAATGACCGTGTTGACAACGCTAAATTTACTCCGTTGCGAAATTTTAGAAATTCATCATGAAAAAAAGTAGTTAATACTTGTTCCTTTTCCAAAAAAGTATTTACTTTGCACCCCATTTTAGAATAAGGATAACACTAAGAAAACATGTCACGAGTTTGTCAAATAACAGGTAAATCGGTAATGGTAGGAAACAATGTTTCTCACTCCAACCGTAAAACCAAAAGAAAATTCTTACCGAATTTGATCTCTAAAAAGTTCTACATTCCGGAAGAAGATCGCACCATCACATTGAAGATCTCAACTTCAGCATTGAGAACAATCAATAAAAAAGGAATTTCAGCGTGTTTGAAAGAAGCGCGTGAAAAAGGTTTTTTGAAATAATCCATGTTCTACCCGTTGGGAAACGGTAGATTTTTAAAAAGAGCAGAATGGCTAAGAGAGCAAAAGGCAATAGAATACAAGTAATCCTAGAGTGCACGGAGCACAAGGATTCAGGTATGGCGGGAACTTCTCGTTATATCACAACGAAGAACCGTAAGAATACGCCAGATCGAATGGAAATTAAAAAATTCAACCCGATCTTGAAGCGTTACACAGTACATAAAGAGATTAAATAATATTGAGTCATGGCAAAGAAAGTAGTGGCATCACTCCAGAAAGGTGGAGGTAAAGAGCATACAAAAGTGATTAAAATGGTGAAGTCTGAAAAGTCAAACTCATACACTTTTAAAGAAGAAATCGTACACAACGACAAAGTGAAAGAGTGGTTCACAAAGAGCTAGTATTTTCCTCTTGTTTTGTATAACTTTAAGCTTCCTTTCGTTTTTGAAGGAAGCTTTTTTTATGATATAAGCACATGGCGTTTTTTGGACTATTCTCTAAAGAGAAGAAGGAGACTCTGGATAAAGGGCTGGAAAAGACAAAACAAAGCTTTTTGTCTAGAATCGCACGCTCTATCGTCGGGAAATCAAAAGTCGATGAGGAGGTACTCGATAATCTCGAAGAAATTCTCATCACTTCGGATGTTGGCGTAGAAACAACCCTTAAAATAATCGAACGCATTCAAGAAAGGGTATCACGGGACAAAGTTCTTGGAACTGATGAGTTGAATACAATACTCAAGGAAGAAATCGCTGCATTGCTTGAAGAAAATAATTCCAACGGAAAAATCGATTTTCAATTGCCGAAAATCGAAGGTCAACCCTTTGTTATTATGGTTGTGGGCGTAAATGGTGTGGGAAAAACAACGACCATTGGAAAACTTGCTCATCAATTTAAGGAGGCAGGAATGAAGGTGGTACTCGGTGCTTCCGATACCTTTCGTGCAGCAGCTGTTGATCAACTTATTATTTGGGCTGAACGCGTTGGGGTTCCAATCGTACAGCAAGGGATGGGTGCTGACCCTGCTTCTGTCGCTTTCGATACATTGCAATCGGCTAAAGCGCAAGGCGCTGATGTGGTGATCATCGATACGGCTGGTCGATTGCACAATAAAGTCAATCTGATGAACGAGTTGACGAAGATCAAACGAGTCATGGACAAAGTGATCCCTGGTGCACCACATGAGGTTTTGCTTGTGTTGGATGGCTCCACAGGACAAAATGCCTACGAACAAGCAAAACAATTCTCCTTGGCAACAGACATCAATGCATTGGCCATCACGAAATTGGATGGTACGGCCAAGGGCGGTGTGGTTATCGGGATATCCGATCAAATGAAAATTCCTGTGAAATACATCGGGGTTGGGGAGGGAATGAATGATCTGCAGTTATTCGACCGCAACGAATTCGTAGATTCTCTATTTTCGTAAAGCACCAATTCTATTCACTATGAAAAAACGAATCAACGGACACGGACATTTGCTCCCTGAACCTTATGAGATTCCGAATTTCATGCGTGAAAAGAAATTGTTCTGGATCGATAACGACAAGAAATTCATGCGCCAAGACGATTGGTCGCGTCCAATTACAGATCCCAGCTTTTTCTTCGCTGAAAAATTAGAGTGGATGGAACGGTATTCCATCGACCATGGTGTCATGCTCAACCTATCTCAAATCTATTGCAATGGCTGGGAAAGGCAAGATACAGATGATGCTATTCGATGGCAAAATGATTTCAATGCCAGTGTGCAACAACGACGCCCCGATAAATTTACCAGTGGCTTTGTTGTTCAGCCCCTGTACATGGACGATGCCCTTCGCGAAATTGAACGCTGCGTAGAGGAACTTCACCTGTCCTTACTTTGCTTGCCAACACATTACCTCAATGCAGCAGGAGAATGGTTGTCCGTGGCGGATGAAAGTGTATTTCCCATATTTGAATTGGCTAACACCTACAAATTGGCCGTTGAAATTCATCCATACGACGCTGAAAAGATGGTCAAACTGAAGGACATTTACTGGCGATTTCACTTGGTTTGGATGATGGCGCAAACGGCAGATACCTTGCACTTGTTTACATTGAAGGACATATTGCACCGCTTTCCAAATGTGCGCACGTGCTTTGCGCATGGCTGCATGCTCGGTCAGGCAAACTACGGAAGGAGATTGCAAGGATTTGACGGTCGTCCAGATTTATTTGAGGGAGCCACGAACCCAAGAGAAGCACTTGGACATCCGAATCTATTTTTCGATTCTTTGGTGCATGACTCGCATACATTGGAGCTGATAAAAACCCGTGCAGGTGCATCTCAAATTGTAGCAGGGCTAGATGACCCTTATCCTTTGGGAGAGATGGAAGGGGTGGCGCGGTCTTATCCAGGACGTGTGATTGATTTTGCTGTTGAATCAGGTATTTTAACTCATGAAGAATCTGATGTGATTTGGCACGACAATGTGCTGCGTTGGCTAGGAAAAACAAGGATCTGAAAGCGCCGAAAAACATGCTTTTCGGAGGCTAAAAATGCCAGTAAACTGCTGATTATTCCCTATCTTTGCCCACCAAAGTGGCGCACATGTCTCAAAAACCATCCATACCAAAAGGAACACGTGATTTTCTTCCAGCAGATGTTGCAAGAAGAACCTATATTTTTGAAACGATCAAGCGCTCGTTCAAGACTTACGGTTTTGTGCCCATTGAAACCCCATCTTTCGAATTGTCATCTACCCTTATGGGCAAATATGGGGAAGAAGGGGATCGTTTGATTTTCCGAATTCTTAATTCTGGTGAAAAGGTGCGTAAGGCCGATTTGGAAGCACTCGCAGCAGACAACTTGCCGAAGTTCGCATCTTCTTTGTCTGAAAAAGCACTGCGTTACGACCTAACAGTTCCCTTTGCTCGCTTTGTTGTTCAACATCAAAATGAACTTTCATTTCCCTTTAAACGCTACCAGATTCAACCGGTTTGGCGTGCTGATCGACCTCAACATGGACGTTATCAGGAATTTTATCAGTGTGATGCGGATGTCGTAGGAAGTGATTCATTGCTCTACGAAGTTGATTTTGTCCTCCTGTTCGATGCTGTATTGACAGATTTAAACCTGCCAGGCTTCACCATTCGACTCAATAACCGCAAGATTTTGACAGGAATAGCTGAGGTGAGTGGCGAATCAGATAAATTGATTGATATCACTGTCGCCATTGATAAACTAGATAAAATCGGTGAAGAAGGCGTGTTGAATGAATTGTCTGCGAAAGGAGTCTCGAATCAGGCGATTGAAAGAATTCGCCCATTGTTTGGGTTTACAGGCGCGAACGATCATAAACTTGGGCTTATGCGGACCTTCCTTGCGGAAAGTGAAATTGGGCTGAAGGGGCTGGAAGAATTGGCATACGTCCTTGAGCAAGTGAATTCACTTGGCCTGCGCAAGGGTGTTGTCGAATTTGATGTGACACTAGCACGTGGATTGAACTACTACACAGGTGCGATTTTCGAAGTGAATGTGCACGAAGTGAAAATGGGTAGTATCTGTGGAGGTGGGCGTTACGATGACCTCACTGGTCTTTTCGGTTTAAAGGGCTTGTCGGGGGTCGGTGTTTCCTTTGGCGCAGACCGCATCTATGATGTGTTAACTGAATTGAATTTATTCCCTGAGGACACAGATCAAACGATATCCTTGCTATTTACCAATTTCGGAGTGAAAGAGGAGCAGTATTGCATGAAACTGGTTCACTTGCTTCGCCAAAAAGGACTAGACTGCGAATTGTATCCAAGTCAAGCTAAATTGCAAAAACAACTTAAATACGCCAATGACCGAAACGCAAAGTTCGTTGCGATGATTGGTGAAGAGGAATTGAATAATGACACCATTCTTCTGAAAAATATGGTGAGTGGCGAGCAAAAACACCTTACGGAACAAGAACTTATTGATTTCATGATTCATTAGTCTTATGCAAGAGTATACACTCAATAATCAATGGATTTCTCTTCAAGAAATTGAAGAAATTTTGGCTCAGCATACGGAATTGGTGTTGGGTGATGATGCACGTGACGCGATCATTCGATGTCGAGAATACCTCGATGTCACGATTGGTGGAAGTGACCGAATCGTTTATGGAGTAAACACGGGTTTTGGATCCTTGTGCAATACCACCGTAGACAATGATTCATTGGGTCAGTTGCAACGAAATTTGGTGATTTCTCATGCCTGTGGAATGGGTGATGAGGTGCCACAACACTTGGTGAAACGTATGTTGCTCCTAAAGATACTCGGACTTTCCCACGGGAATTCAGGGGTTCAGTTGGCAACAGTAGAGCGATTGATTACTTTTTTTAACCTGAATATTCTACCTGTTGTCTACCAACAAGGAAGCCTTGGGGCATCCGGGGATTTGGCTCCGTTGGCTCATCTTTCTCTTCCATTGATAGGAGAAGGTGAGGCGTGGTTCCAAGGAAAAAAGCATCCTTCATTGGATGTACTGAAGGCCATTGGTGTTGAAGCCATTGAATTGAGATCGAAAGAAGGGCTAGCTTTGTTGAATGGAACTCAGTTCATGAGCACATATGCTTCTTATGCGGCAGCGAAGGCAAATCAGTTATGGAACAATTGGGTGAAGGTCGCAGCTCTTTCTTTAGAAGCTTATGATGGTCGCCCAGAACCGTTTCAGCAAAATGTGAATGCCATTCGCAACCAACATGGACAAATTCAGACGGCAGAGGCTTTTCGTGCTGTTTTTGAAGGAAGTGAGATCAGTCGTCAGGCAAAATTGCATGTACAAGATCCCTATTCATTTCGATGCATACCTCAGGTTCATGGCGCTTCTAAAGATGCCATCGACTACTGCTCAAGCATCGTTGAGCGCGAAGTAAATGCGGTAACCGACAATCCAACGGTTTTTCCAGAGGAGGAGGAAATCGTTTCAGCAGGAAACTTTCACGGACAACCTCTGGCGATTACCATGGATTTTCTAGCCATCGCAATGGCAGAGTTGGGATCGATTTCGGAGCGCCGTGTCTATAAATTGATTTCAGGAACGCGCAACCTTCCGCCATTCCTAGCAGAAAATGCGGGTTTGAATTCAGGGTTCATGATCGTGCAATACACTGCAGCCTCTATCGTAAGTCAAAACAAACAATACTGCACACCAGCATCCATTGATTCAATCGATTCGTCAAACGGTCAAGAAGATCATGTAAGCATGGGCGCAAATGCAGCAACGAAGTTGTTTAAGGTAATTGAGAATTGCATGTCGCTTCAAGGCATCGAATTGCTCACAGCTGCTCAAGCATTTGAATTTAGACGCCCCTTAAAATCATCCGTTTCAATTGAACATTTATTGGCTGATTTTAGGTCAGTAGTACCTTACATAGCACAAGATGAATACATGCGTCCATTGATGCAGCAAAGTGTTCAGTTTATTCAACAGTTAAAATAAGTTTATGGAAGAAAACGAATTGAACAAGGACTTCATTGATGAAGGCACACCATTTCAACCAAAAAGACCAAAGTTTCTAACGGTCCTTTGTATTTTGACGTTCATTTCTACGGGAATGGACATTCTCTCGGGTTTCCCAAAACTCTTTGGTGGTCCAATGAGAACGGAGCAGATGGATGAACAAAAAGTGGAAATGGCAAAATCCATCGATCAAATGCGTGAGCTGAATATGGAAAGTTTGGTTGTCATGCTCGAAAAACTAGAACGGATGATGGAAGGGCTGAATGCCCATTTCTATGCCTCGACATCTGTTGCCCTGGTTGTTTTGATGACCGGGATTTCTGCGGCAATTTTGATGTGGATGGGCAGGAAAATTGGGTTTCATGTGTACATCGCTTACTCTTTTATTTCCGTGTTGCAGGTGTATTTGTTTGTTCCCCCATCCGATATCCCAAGCATCATCATAATTCTAAATCTCTTGATTTCAGGGGTGTTTATTTTTATGTATTCCCGAAATTTGAAATGGCTTCTATAGCCGAATAGTCAATTTGTAAAAAAAAACAGTCAATTTAAAGCAATAGTCAATCATGATTTCAGTCAACAATCTTTCTCTTCAATTTGGAAAACGTATTCTTTTCGATGAGGTGAATGTCAAATTCGTCAATGGCAACTGCTACGGTGTCATCGGTGCCAATGGAGCAGGAAAATCGACCTTTCTTAAGATTTTAACAGGTGAACAAGATGCAACAACAGGTCGTGTGATCCTCGAGCCTGGAAAACGTCTCGCCGTTTTGAATCAGAACCACTTTGAATTTGATGACATCGAAGTGCTCCAAACGGTGATCATGGGTCACAAGCGTTTATTTGAAATTATGGTTGAAAAGGATGCGCTTTATGCAAAACCTGATTTCTCTGATGAGGATGGCATGCGCACGGCTGAACTGGAAGGTGAATTTGCGGATTTGGAGGGATGGAATGCAGAGACCGATGCGGCGACTTTATTGAGTAACCTAGGAATTGAAGAGTCGAAGCATTACCTCAAAATGGAGGATCTTTCAAATGACTTAAAAGTGCGTGTATTGCTTGCTCAAGCATTGTTTGGAAACCCAGATGTACTTGTACTCGATGAGCCAACCAATGACCTTGACCTAGCAACCATCAGCTGGTTGGAAGATTTCTTATTGGACTTTAGAAATACGGTAATCGTTGTGTCCCACGACCGTCACTTCTTGGATACGGTGTGTACGCACATTTGTGACATCGATTACAGTAAAATCAACTTGTTTACAGGAAATTATTCATTCTGGTACCAATCGTCTCAATTGGCGACGCGTCAGCGATCGGATAAAAACAAAAAAGCAGAAGAAAAGAAGAAGGAACTCATGGAGTTTATCTCTCGCTTCTCCGCGAATGCTGCAAAGTCGAAGCAGGCGACGAGCCGTCGTAAAATGTTGGACAATCTCGACTTGGAAGAAATACAACCTTCAAGCCGCAAGTACCCCGGGATTACGTTTCACCAAGAACGCGATGCTGGAAATCAAATTCTGTCGATCGATGGATTGGCAAAATCAGCCGATGGCAAATTTTTATTCAAGGGACTTACAATTACAGTGAATAAAGGGGATAAAATCGCATTCATTTCAAGAAACTCCGTGGCGCTCACAGCCATGTTCGAGATTTTGAACGGACGAATGAAAGCTGATGCTGGAGGATTTACCTCCGGGACAACAATTACAACGGCCTATTTACCGAACGATAACCACGAATATTTTACAGATAAGTTGCCACTGATTGACTGGCTACGCCAATATGCACAAACGGATGAGGAGCGCGAAGAGGTGTACTTGCGTACTTTCCTTGGGCGAATGCTTTTCACAGGAGAAGAGGCCATGAAAACGGCGAATGTTCTTTCTGGAGGTGAAAAAGTGCGCTGCATGCTGTCTAAAATGATGTTGGCGAAGGGAAATCTCCTTTTGATGGATGAACCGACAAACCACCTTGATCTCGAGTCGATTACGGCACTAAATAATGGGATGAAGGAATACCAAGGATCAATCTTGTTTACTTCACATGACCACGAGTTGGTGAATACAGTGGCCAATCGAATCATTGAAATTACGCCAAATGGAATCATTGACAAAATGATGCCCTACGACGATTATCTCGTCGATTCGAGAATCGCACAACTCCAAGAGGAACTGTACTGATGGATGTGCTGCCGGTCAAGAACTATTTGTTTCGACACAGACTGATCAGCGCTGTGCGGAATGTCAATGTTCGAGGCATACGCAAGTTATCGGCCTTGCTGCCAAAAATATTAATTCCAAAAGCCAAAGGGCCCTATATTTTGGAAACGATTCATGGCATTTCATTGCGCATCGACCCAACCATAGACAATGGCGTTGAGCGAAGTCTACATGAAACGGGTACATATGAAAAAGGTGTTCTTGGTTTTATGCAGGACTTTCTTCAACCTGGGGATGTGTTCGTAGATATCGGTGCAAACATTGGCTTGATGTCAATTTTTGCAGCGAAATGTGTTGGTGACAATGGTCATGTTCATGCCTTTGAAGCGCTGCCGAAAACGGAACTCCTCTTACATGAGAATTGCTTAATCAATGCTTGTAAAAACATGACAATTCATGGCTTTGCTTTAGGCTCGGAAAAAGGAAAAGCGACCATTTATGAGAACATTCAAATCAATCGGGGAGGAGCATCTCTGGTCGTTGATGATGGCAGCGAAGGAACTCAGATTTCTATTCAAGCACTTGATGATATTTACAATGCTGAAGAGCCCATGGCAATGGTCAAAATTGACGTTGAAGGCTATGAACCCTTCGTATTGACAGGTGCAACCAAAACCTTGTCGCGTTGTCGCCCAATTGTGATCATTGAAGTATCCTCAGCCGTTTCTTCTTCATCTATCGATGCATTGAATCAAATCCGTGCCATGGGTGACTACCGTTTTTACCGATTGAAGGGGACGAAGGAGCGCAAATCACCACTTATAGAAATTATTGGTGACAATGCTTTACCAGCACACGACAATGTGTTTTGTATTCCTAATGAACGATTCACGAACCATGCATAATCGACCCAATTCAAAGAACCATGAATAAAAGCTTTTGGTTCATCTTGCTCATCAATGCGTTTATTTCAACCGCACAAATTCGTCCAAATACAGGTGTTTCAGGAGTTGACCTCGACAATGTAAAGGTGAATGTTGTAGAGCCCCTTGATTTCTCTGCAATTCCGTGTTACACAAAAACGGAGTTTTCTCTTCACTTCCCAAAAGAAATCGAAGATAAGGTCAGTCAATTTGTTGGGTTCTCCTCTCAACGTGAAGAAACAGTAAATCAGTCTGATGTGCTGAATCCCTACTTGGAGTGGGAAATGCGTTTTTATGGTGAATTCGAGCATGTAGCTTCAGGAAAGAAAATCGTGATCGACGGTTTTTACAACGCGGAGTTTAAATCGTGGATGAAAAATCCCTTGAAGCCTGGCCCGAAGAATAATCTCTATTTGGATGATGAATATAAAAAACTTGGTGGCTGGATTGAACTGCCAACTCAACATCCATTCTTGGTGCGTTTTGCCCCTCCTCAAAGTGGCGCATGGCGCGCCGTTTTTTATCTGGTGACGAAAGATGGTGTAAAAGAAAATAGTGCACCTATTGAATTTCATGTTGTCTCTTCGAATGATCCTGGTTACGTGCATGTGGCCGATAATCATCGCTTCTTGGAACTAGGAGACACCTATTTCCCTGCGATTGGTCCAAACATCAAATGGCCAGAAACAAATCCATACATGGATCCTGAGTTTGCTCAATTGATGGGACCCGCATCTGAAAATTATCGACCGAATTTTAGTGTGCCTCGTGTGTATGAAAAGTTCCTCGAATATATGACGAAGGTGTCTCGAAATGGCGTAAAAACTGCGCGAATCATTCAGTTTCCAGCAAGCAATGAAATCGAATGGGAACAGGTAGGGAATTATACATCACGCTTGCACCAAGCACAGGAAATGGACCGCATCTTGGAACATGCAGAGGAATTAGGCCTGTATTTGCAATGGAATATGGCGATTCACCTGACGTTCAAATTCAATGCTTATGGTGTCAATCAATGGGATTGGATTGATGACCCGAATACACCAGATGATGGAGTCAATGCCTTCGGGTACAAAGTCGCCTTTGGCTTGGTGGAACCGCTTGATTTTTTAAAAAATACAGAAGCAAAAAAATACTACAAACAACGTATTCGCTACATTCTCGCACGATGGGGCTATTCCACACGCATCAGTGTGTTTG
>CALPWQ020000067.1 GCA_943327315.2 Chitinophaga pinensis | reverse complement strand
GTGCTTTTGAAAAATAGTTGAAATTTCGTTTTCCTGCTTGCGACTGCAATGGATAAATCACGACGCCATTTTCTCGATAGGCTTTTTTTTCATTCGTTTCAGGAACGATCGGTACGATGTGGCCAGAAAGTCCTTTGATTTTTCTTTTTGCACAGATCATCCCAATTCCGCCCTCTTCATTTACTTTTTGTTGGATTTCGTCGAGATTTGTCATTCGTTTCCATCCAAAAGAAGCTCCCCACTCTAAAAACCAATCATGTATCGCACTAGAGTATATGCGTTCAACCGTATCTTCAAAAACAGGAATCACTGCTTGCCCATTGAGTATTTTTTTAAGCGATTCGTCTGTCCACCAAACTGTGGGCAAATAAACTTTTGAGAAGTAGCAAAAATCGTAAGAATACACATTGCAATACGTGTCTTCAAGGGTGCGTTGGTAGCGTAAACTATTTGTTACATCTAGCTTTTCAATTAACTGATGAATACTTTCTTTTTTCGTTGAAGCATCGGACATGTCACGATATGGAATACTTTCATCATTCAACGGATGGAATTTTTTATCTATTGTATCCAAGCGTGAATCTGGATGCGCCAACAAATTGGCACTTTTTATTCGCAAATCAGGTGTTGAATCTTCAACGAGCGATTGTATATCTTTTGCTGTAGTTTCTTCTTTCATTTGGGCTGGTTTGTAATTTGACATCATTGTAGCCACAATGAATATAAAGTTAAACTTTCAAAGTGATTTAGGATTGATAAGAAAAAAAGTGCAATTTAAATAAGGTGGAGATGAATATCCCTTTTAAAACGTGTAGTTCTTAGTCCTGTAAGCCAACGAATGCTTGAAAGGCATAGGGAAGTCCTAACGATTTCTCCGTGCTGCGGACTGATAGAACATAGAATGCTGCGCTGATAGAGCATAGACCGCCTTCGGCTTATGGAGTGAGGAATGAATCCATGTTTTAACCTTCGAAGCTCAAAGAGCGGAGAAGGTTTTATTCTGTAAAGCTCAAAGTAGGTTTCCCTAATTTTTAATTCTTCATTTTTAATCATTGTTGTCCGATAAAAATTTACTATTCTTCTTGAAACCATTGAAATCATTGGTTTTAAGAAGTGATTTTAAAGTAAGGGGGTGGTTTCTATTTTATGTGATTTAGTATTTAAACTGTTTGACCCCGATGGGGTCATTGGTCTTTCGGGAGGGCTTATGGTTACAAAGGTTTGACCCCGATGGGGTCCTCCAAAACAGAGTGGCCCTTCGATAGACTCAGGGCTAAAAGTGAAGTGCGAGAGCGGTTCACTCCACTCTAGTTTTTCTTCGCTCCCACACTCAACCTCACACTTCAATTACTTCTTGTAAATCCCTCAAAAAGTTCGATATTTCAAACCTTTAGTCCATAAACCAGAGTAATAGCGATAGTAGGACAACAATGATTACGAATTATGAATGTTTGGTGAGTTGACACTCAGCAAGAAAAAAATAAAAATCCCCTCGTTGAGGGGCATGGGGTGGTTTATACATGCTTCCTAAGCTATAACGCAGGTGTCAATACTAGAGAAGTTCACTACAATTCGCTTTTGATATTCCGCCACAGCGGCTATTCCGCAGCGGTGAGCGGAGGTGAGCGAACAAAGCATAAACAAAATTCAAAAAGACCAAAAGTACACTGTGCAATTTAGATAAAACATATAGGTGGATTTAGTCGGACAACAATGATTTTTAATTCTTCATTTTTCACTCTTCAATTTTAAACCTTCGAAGCTCAAAGAGCGAAGAAGGTAATTTTTCACTCTTCATTTTTTATTATCCTTACCTTTGCCCCATCATGAAAATCAAAACTGCAACGTTCGTTATTTCGAACACGAATCATACCCTTTGTCCAACGGATGGGAAACCAGAGTTTGCCTTTATCGGGCGGTCGAACGTGGGGAAGAGCTCGCTCATCAATATGTTGATGGAACAGAAAAATTTGGCGAAGACTTCAGGCCGTCCGGGGAAAACACAGCTGATCAATCACTTTATTGTCAATGAGCAATGGTATGTGGTCGATTTGCCTGGATATGGGTATGCGAAAGCATCCAAGGTGCAACGCGAGAAGTGGGAGAAGTTCATCGTGGATTACCTCACAAAGCGCGCTCCGCTGATGAATGTATTTGTTTTGTTGGATAGCCGCCTTGAACCGCAACAAATTGATTTGGACTTTATGAATTGGTGCGGATCGAAGGAGATTCCGTTCTCGATGATTTTCACGAAGATCGATAAACTGTCGTCGAGTGCGCTGCAAAAGAACCTCGCGAAGTACAAAAAGGTGATGTTGCAGTCTTGGGAGGCGCTACCTCCGGTGTTTACGACGTCGAGTGAATCTGCTTTCGGACGGGAGAAGATCCTCAACTACATTGAGGCGATCATGAGTGATTCTGTTTTCTAAATTTCTCGCATGGAATTGTATTACAGGGAAATAGGTGAGGGTCAACCATTGGTCATCTTACACGGTTTGTTTGGTTTTTCTGACAATTGGCAAACACACGCCAAACGTCTTTCGGAATACTACCGTGTAATCTTGGTGGATTTGCGCAATCATGGTCATTCTCCGTGGAGTGATGAGTTTTCGTACGAATTCATGGCGGAAGACCTCAAAGAGTTTTTTGATTCATTGAAGTTGACAAAAGTAATTCTTCTTGGACATTCGATGGGGGGGAAGGTTGCCATGCATTTCGCGCAACTTTATTCTGATCTTTTGGAGAAATTGATCGTAGTGGATATCGGCGTGAAGTCCTATCCGCAACACCACGACCATATCCTTCGCGGGATGCATGCCATCGATTTGGAAACCCTTAAGGTACGAAGCGAAGCGGAAGCAATTTTGAAGCAACACATCGACTCGGATGGTGTCCGTCAATTCATTCTGAAGAACCTCTATTGGAAGGTGAAGGGTCAATTGGCGTGGCGAATGAATTTACCCGTGCTGGAGGCTAAAATGAGTGAAATACTAGCCGAAGTACCCGACGAGGAAGTCATGCTTCCTACGCTCTTTATTCGTGGTGAATTGTCGGGGTATATCCTAGATGAAGATATCGCAACATTGGAGGAACGTTTCGCCGATTCACAATTGGTGACGATTCAAGGTGCGGGACACTGGGTACATGCGGAGGCGCCTGAAGAATTCCTAGATGCGGTATTGAGCTTCTGCTTACGTTAAAGCACAAAAAAAAGCGGCACCCCATGGACACCGCTTTCATCATGTATTTACTTTAGTTACGCATTCAATGCTTCTGCACCACCAACAATCTCGAGTATTTCATTGGTAATTGACGCTTGACGGGCTTTGTTGTAGCTCAATTTCAAGCTTTTCTGCAAGTCTTTCGCATTGTCCGTTGCTTTGTGCATGGCCGTCATACGTGCTCCATGTTCAGATGCATTGGAATCAAGAATGGCTTTGAACAACTGAATTTTCAATGATTTCGGGATCAACTCATCAACGATTTCTGTTTTTGACGGTTCAAATATGTAGTCACCTGTTGAACTAAGGTCTTCTTGTACGGTAGGTACAATGGGCAAAAGTTGTTCGGTCATGACGTTTTGAGAACCGGCATTTACAAACTGATTGTACACGACAAGCACGCGGTCGAATTCTTTTTTCTTGAAACGATCCATCAAGTCTGCAGCGATGATGGCCACGTTGTCAAAAGAAAGTTGATTGAAAATGTCTTCAACTGGAGCAATGACATCATTGATGTAATAGGCATCCGAACGCTTGAAGGAATCACGAATTTTCTTTCCAAGACACAGTACAGAAACTTGTTGTCCTTTCAACTCATCATTCAACAAGATGTTTGTCCGTTTGATGATGTTGTTGTTGAATCCACCACATAGACCACGGTTTGATGTGATCCCGACAATAAGCGTCTTTTTCACCTCACGTGCTTCGGAGTAGGCATTTTCAGACAGGTCCAATGTTGCACTTAGGTTACTAAGAATTTCTTGCAGCTTTTGTGAATACGGGCGCATTTGCGTAATGGCATCTTGTGCACGCTTCAATTTTGCTGCAGAAACCATCTTCATTGCTGAAGTGATCTGCATCGTTGAACCCACGGATTGGATTCTGTTTCGTATTTCTTTAAGACTTGGCATATCCCTTTATTGACAATGGTTAAATTGACAATGCGTATTAATATTTATCAGCGATTTCTTTCGCAACGCGCTTCAATGTATCTGTAATCTCGTCTGTATATTTTCCGGCTCTAAGTGCTACCAATACATCCGCATGTTTTGCATCAAGATAGTTCAAGAATTCTTTCTCAAATTCTTTGACTTTCGCGATTGGAACACGTTGAATCAAACCGTTTGTTCCCACATAGATGATCGCAATTTGCTTTTCAACTGGGAATGGGTCACCTTCACGTTGTTTCAAGATTTCCACGTTGCGTGCTCCTTTATCCAAAACAGATTTAGTCGCCGCATCAAGGTCAGAACCGAACTTCGCAAATGCTTCCAATTCGCGGTATTGTGCTTGGTCAAGCTTCAATGTACCCGCTACTTTTTTCATGGACTTAATTTGCGCGGAACCTCCAACACGAGAAACAGAGATTCCAACGTTGATCGCTGGACGGATCCCTGAGTTGAACAAGTCAGACTCCAAGAAGATTTGTCCATCCGTAATTGAAATTACGTTTGTTGGGATGTAGGCAGAAACGTCACCCGCTTGTGTTTCAATGATTGGAAGAGCTGTCAAAGAACCTCCGCCTTTAACGATTCCTTTCAATGATGCTGGAAGGTCATTCATTTGTGCTGCAATTTTGTCATCAGAGATGATTTTCGCTGCACGCTCCAACAATCTGGAGTGAAGGTAGAATACGTCACCTGGGTATGCCTCACGGCCTGGAGGACGACGAAGCAACAATGAAACCTCACGGTAAGCTACTGCTTGTTTTGACAAGTCATCATAAACGATCAATGCAGGACGTCCTGAGTCACGGAAAAATTCTCCGATCGCAGCTCCTGTCATTGGTGCGTAAAACTGCATGGTAGCAGGATCAGATGCATTAGAAGCAACAACCACTGTATAGGCCATTGCACCAGCATCTTCAAATTTCTTCACGATACCAGCTACAGTTGAACCTTTCTGTCCGATGGCAACATAGATACAGAATACAGGTTCACCACGGTCGTAAAACTCACGTTGGTTGATGATGGTATCGATGGCAACAGTTGTTTTTCCTGTTTGACGGTCACCAATGATCAACTCACGTTGTCCACGTCCAATTGGAATCATCGCATCTACCGCTTTGATCCCTGTTTGAAGGGGCTCAGTTACCGGTTGACGGAAGATTACTCCTGGCGCCTTGCGCTCGATAGGCATTTCGTAAAGCTCACCTGTGATTGGTCCTTTCCCATCGATAGGCATTCCCAATGTATCTACTACACGTCCAACCATACCGTCACCGATTTTTACCGATGCGATACGACCCAATCGTTTTACAGTATCTCCTTCTTTTACGTCCGAAGAACGTCCAAGCAATACAGCTCCAACGTTGTCTTCCTCAAGGTTCAATGCGATTCCTTGAAGTCCACCATCGAACTCGATAAGCTCCCCGTACTGAACGCCGTTCAATCCGTAAATGCGAGCAATTCCGTCACCCACTTGAAGAACGGTACCTACCTCTTGAAGTTCAGCCTCAGAACGAAATCCTGAAAGCTGTTCTCTTAAAATTGCAGAAACTTCTGCTGGTTTTACATCTGCCATGTCTATGTCAAATTATTGATTTTCGCCTAAGGCGTGTTATTTTGTTAATCGTTGTTTTAAGTTGTTGAGCTGATTGGAAATCGACGCATCAATTTGTGTGTCGCCCATGCGAACGATGAATCCACCAATCAATTCAGGATCAATTTCTTCAGTTATTTCCAATTCCCCTTTCACTGCGCCACGAATTTTGGAAAGAATCGCTTCTTTCGTCGATGCATTTAAGGCAGATGCGGAAGTGATGGTCAATGGAACAATTCCTTTGTGCGTCTTTACTTGATCATTAAAGGATGCAGCAATTTCAGCGAATAAAAACTCACGTCGATTCGTGAAGATTAAATTCACAAAAAGCGTAGAGAGTTGTTCAAACTGACCGAAGATTTCATGGAAAATGGCAATCTTCTTGTCTGCGCGCACTACTGGTGAGTTCAGAAACTTGATAAAATCAGGGTTCTCTGCACACACAGATGCAAGGTGTTGCATGTCTTTCGCAATGGCATCAACCATATTGTTCTCGATGGCAAGTTCAAGTAGGGCTTTCGCGTAACGGGATGCTGCTTTCGTGCTTTTCATGCGACCGAATTAATTCATGTTGATATCACCTGCCAATTTCTCTGCAAGCATTTTTTGTTTGTCATCTGATGACAATTCACCACGGATCACTTTCTCTGCAATTTCCAAAGCAAATGAAGCAACCTGTGTTTTCAACTCTGCTACGGCAGCGGCTTTTTCAGATTCAATGGACTGACGTGCGGCAGCCAGTATTTTTTCGGACTCTGTTTTCGCACCAGTCTTCGCATCTTCTACCATTTTCGCAGCAACCTCACGCGCATCTTTCAACATGCCATCGCGCTCAGCTCGTGCTTGCTTCAAAATGTTTTCGTTTTCTGCCTGAAGCGATTTCATTTCTTCTTTCGTGCGTTCGGCCAATTCAAGTGACTCGGCGATTTTTTGTTCACGCTCATTCACCATGGAGAGAATAGGCTTCCAAATGAATTTTGTGATGACAAAAAGCAAAAGAACAAACACAAGTGCTGTCCAAAATAATAAACCGAAATCTGGTAATATCAAATCCATGTTATAGTTGTTTTAATCAATCATTCAAAAAAAATCAAGATGCACGGACCAACCGTACGCGCATCTTGACATTTAATTACTTCGCTCCTCCAAGAAGTCCGATAACGACTCCAAAAAGCGCAACTCCTTCGATCAAGGCTGCTGCGATGATCATTGTTGTTGTAATTTTACCTGAAGCTTCAGGGTTACGAGCGATACCTTCTACCGCTTTACCACCGATTTGACCGATACCGATTCCAGCACCTAATACTGCCAAACCTGCTCCAATTGCTGCTATACTTCCGTACATTATATGTAATTTAAAAGTTACTAATTAATGGTGCGCTTCCTCTACTGCTGCACCGATGAACAATGCCGATAGCATCGTAAACAGGTAGGCCTGCAAGAAAGCGACTAAAAGTTCCAAAACTGAGATGAACAAAGCCATAGGAACAGACAATGCTCCCCATGCCGCGCTTTTGTTGATAAAAATAATGGAAATCAAAGCCAAGATAATGATGTGTCCTGCGGTGATGTTCGCAAACAAACGAATCATCAAGGCAAAGGGTTTTGTGAAGATCCCAATGAATTCAATTGGAATCATGATGGGCAACAAGGCCATAGGAACACCCGGCGTCGCGTAAATGTGTTTCCAGTAATTTTTGTTCGATGAAAACAAGGTAATCAACAAGGTACACAAGGCCAAGAACATGGTGACCGTGATGTTCCCCGTTAAATTTGCACCAATCAATGGAATAGATCCTAGTAGGTTACATACCAAGATGAAGAAGAAGATGGTCAACAAATACGGCGTGTACTTTTTGTACTTGTGCGCATCGATGTTTTCCTTCGCAATGTCATCGCGAACAAACACCACCAATGGTTCTACGAATTTCGCAATTCCCTTAGGGGCCACAGCGCCATTCTTTTTGTAGAATTTAACCGAAGAAAATAAGATCACCAACAAGAGAATCACACTCATGAACATAAAAGCCACATTTTTCGTGATCGACAAGTCAAGTGGCTTTGCGTTTTCCGCATGACCATCTTTAATGATCATTTGACCATTCTTTAGTTTGTAGATTTTTTCATGGTACAAAGCATATCCTTTTGCTGGACCAACACCTTCCATGTAGTGTCCTTCTTCGTCTTTTGAAAGTTCAAAGGACACCTCTTTGCCGTGATAGAAGTGTTTTGAAGAAAAAACTTTTGACGTGCCGTCCACTAAAATTACGGGCAAATAAATGCTTGTCCCACCGTGATCAGGTCCCCAAAGGTGCCATTCGTGTGCATCTTTAATGTGGTGCATGATCATCTCCCCAACATTAAATTCTTCTTCCGTCTCTCCTGCATAAACAGTTCCGCTAGAGAACAAGGAAAAACTCATTAAAAGGGCGAGAATATGAACAATTTTTAACGGCATCGCAGGCTATATTTCGTGTAAGCTTTCTGAAATTTGGTGCAAATGTAGCTAAACTTTCTCATGTGACAAGTTGTCGAGTAGAAGATTATCAACAATAATTTGCCTAAAAAAGTGGATAGCTAAATGATGGTTTGATCGCTTGTCCTAGTTTGCTTTTGTCAAACGAATGAGCAGTGTTGATTGAATCGTTAAAAGTGGAATAAACACCCCAATGAGGTGGAATCCAATCAGGCGAATGTTGTTGGCTTGCAGCACAATAAGCACGGTGATTGCTCCAATAAACGTGAGCATTTGGATGGTAGTCAAGACCAAAAATCGGAGGGCAAATGTTTCTTTGTCTCGGTTCAATGCAGGAGCAATAATGACTGCGCCAAGGGCAAATAAGCAAAATAGAAAGGTGTCGTAAATGAGTGCGGTGCGTGGGTCAAGTCCAAGTGGCAACAGGTAGACAAGTGCATGGTGAAAGGCAAGCACCGCAAATAAGGAAATAAATAGGAGTTTAAGGTACTGCTTACTTTTCATCCTCTTTTCCCATTTGAATGACTTCCCGAATGACAATCACCAGAGAGACAATCACGCCAAACAAGGACAGTCCAATCGTAAACCAAGGTGTTTTTGTATAGTATTTTTCATCAAGCCACGTGCCGAGCCAGGTGAACAAGGCGATGATAATCCCCATTTGAATGCCAGCCGAAGAAAATCGAGCTAAGGCAGACGTTTTTCGTTTTTCTGACATGCTATTCGTGGTTGTGCACGAGGGACTCGTTGCTGTTCATGCGGCATGCGCCATTGAATTGAGCGCCTTCTTCGATGTGAATGCGCACAGTATTGATGTCGCCATGTATGGTTGCTTTCTCCCGAAGGATCAATACGCCGTTGATCTGTGCATCACCATGCAAGGTTCCTTCAATGTCTGCATCAATGCACGAGATGTTGCCGGTAACAGAACCATTCTCTCCAATCACAATTTTAGCACTTGAGTTCACGTTTCCATCGACTATTCCATCGATGCGAATGTTGGATTCAGAAACAATGTCACCAGTGATTTTCGTTCCATCCACAAGTCGATTTACTCGGTCTGGGCTATCGAAAGCAAGTCGTTCGCGTCGTTTGAGCATAATCAATAGTTTTCGTCGAAGAAAATCATGTATTCCTGAAGGTTTTGCTTTTCGAAAAGAACCTTCATATTTTCTTGAGTGATGATCAGGATGTTTGCTTTTTGCAAATCCATAAGGTGTTTGCGTGTTGCTTTAAATACACGAACATATTCGGATGCCGAGTTTTCATCCTTAAATTTCTGAACGAGAATCATGCTTTGGTCGCTTCCATATATTTTGGAGCTGACACTCAGTTTGTCACGACTAAAAAATTCTCGGTGGAAATCAGAAACCTTTGTTTTTGACAGGTTCGAATTTTCATCTTTCCCCAAGATCACCAGTACCCATTGTTCGGCTCCTTCTGTATACGTGAACGGTGATTTTTTGGTAAAGTCCGCAGGTAAATTGGCGGAATATCCATTCTTCAAGATGTCGAGTAATTCTTGCGCCCGCTTTGCTTCATCGGTGCCAGGATATTCAGCAATCAATTGATTTAAAACGGGTTTGATGTCTTCTTTGTTTTCACTTGTTTGACCGATAGACATGGCCTTCAAGAGCATGTATTTTGAACGGAAAACATTTTCCTTGTCCCCATCAATCACGGTATTGGCTTTCGAAATAACAGGGAAATAGACACCGCGGTTGTAGCGTTCCAATACGGCAACATATTCTTGTTCAGCCAAGGCTTCGCGTTCTTTTCGTTTGACAAAGAAATCTGGATCGCGTAGGTAGTTGGCGTAGTCGGAGTTGGGGTATTTTGTAATCAAGTAGTTTTTATGCACTTCGGCAGCAGTAAGGTCTGCTTCATTCATTTTGTACAACTGAAAGGCGGAGGACATGTCAAAAAGACCCGTTGATTGTCGGTCAAGAACACTGTTGAATTGTTTTTTTGCAAGATCGCGTTCGTTCAATTGTTCTTTGTAAATCACACCAGCATTGTATAAAGCTTCGAGCAAACGGTTGTTGGATGCTTGCAGTGCTGAGTCGGTCAATGGGATATTGGCGAGAAGTATTTCTGGCGTGAGCGAATCTGACTTCACTTCAGGAGTTTTCTCTACTACGGGAGCGAGTGTGTCGTCAATATCATTGTTTGTCGGCAGCATGACCATTTTTTCACTGCGGCGCCAATCGTCCTCGTTGTTTCGTGTTCCCCATTGTTTGCGGAAGTCGTTGAAGCCATCGCTGCGGGTCTTGGCATTGTTAAAATACCACTTGCCACCAGCCCCTTCGGTTTGTGCGAAGTTGTTTTGATTGGCTTGAAGTTCACGCAGGCGCTCTGCTTCCATTTTTTTTCTGCGGGCATCTTCGTCTTTAATTTGCTTGACGACCTTTTTCAAGAAATCTTCTCGATCATCTTCACTCATGCGCGCAATGCGCTGAACGCTGTCCTCGAATTGGGCCGTTTCTACAGCGACAACGAGGTCTGCAAGATTGGAGGCTTTGTTGCGCACTCCTTCGGCATTTGGATAGCTGTCGTCAATGATTTTTCCACAGGAGTCATAGTATTTCTGGGCTTTGACATAATTGCGTTCCGCAAAGGACATATTCCCCAATTTTTCATAGGCCATTCCCTTTTGACGGGTATTTGTTGTGGAGTAGAACGCTGACAGTGTAAGGTATTCAATGGCTGTAGCTTTGTTTTGACGTTGCAGCTCTATGTCTGCTAAGGCGTAATAAATCTGATCCTTGAATTCAGAGTTCTTCGCGTCGCGCAGCATTTTTAACAGTTCTTTACGCACCTTTTCATCACCACCCATAAATGCTCTGCGAAGTCGTGCATTGAATAACATTTCGTATGGCGCGCCGTATTTCAAGGTTTGGGTGTATTCAGCTTTTGCTTGATCACGGTTGCCCGTTGATTCATAAAGCTGTCCCATGATGAAGTGAATCCGTGCCTTTTGTTTCTTTTTGGCATACTCCAACGAAGATTCAAGAAATTTAATGGCATTTTCGGGCTCATTTTTTCTTAAAGCATATTCTGCTTTGACTTGCTCAAATTCAAAACGGATGGATTTCGGAAATTCGGCAGGTTCTACTTCTTCCTTGCCTGATTTTTTCTTCTTCCTTGCCTTGCTTTTCTTTTCAGGTTCTTCAGCCGCTTTTGCGTCTTGTTCATCCAACGCTTTTTGAAGCGTAGCGATGCTAAATCCTGCGTCTGTTAAGCGGTTAACTTCCATGTAACAGCGGGCCAACCAAAGTTCAGCAATGTAAATGGACGGATCGTTGCTGTAGAACTTTTTAATGAAGGCGAAGTTCTTTATGGCCGCATCGTAATCACGACGGTAGAAACTGGCAATACCAATCGTCGTCCAGTTTTCATCGATCCAAGGATTGTGCTCTTCTTTCTTTTTGGACGGACGATCATTCGACGGCATGCAATGTTTTTGAATCACCTTGGTGCACTTTACAATCGCGGTGTCAATGGCAGGATACATCCCAACAACCTGCTTTTCGTCGGGCAATGGCTCGAGTGGAAGCGTCAGGTAATAATTTTCTTTTAAGGAAGCACGAAATGAATTGAGTGAAAGCCGCATCAACTCATTGGCGTTGAAATAGCCGTTGTACCGAGCTGTGGTTCCGTGATACGTCCGATTGATGAAGGTGTTTTTTTCGGTACTACACGCAATCACAAGGAGCAAGAGTATTCCTGCTGCGAAAGTTTTTATGAATGCATAGCGATACTTCATCGGGGGTTTAGGGTCGTTTTAAGGCAAGTATTAACTTGCTTCGCGTGAATTTATTTTATTGAACTGAAAGTTCTTTTCTTGGATTTACGAAATATTTGTGAATACTTGCTGTATGTCGTCGTCGTCTTCAATCTTGTCCAACATTTTTTCGACATCATTCATTTGATCATCCGTCAGTTCAATCGGTGAGGTTGGAATCCGTTGCAAACTGGATTTTTGCACGTCGATGTTCAGGTTTTCCAAGGCCGAAGCAAGTGCCCCAAAAGCCGTATAGTCCCCAAACACATAAATTTTCTCTTCGGTCACTTCGATTTCTTCACAACCTGCATCGATCAATTCCAATTCAAGGTCTTCAGCTTCTAAGGTTCCCGTATTGAGGATTTCGAAAACAGACTTGCGGTTGAACATAAAGTCGAGTGAGCCGTTTGGCACAACACCACCACCAGCTTTGTTGAAATACGATTTCACATTGGCCACAGTCCGCGTTGGATTGTCTGTGGCACATTCGACGATCACCAGCACACCATGTGGACCTTTTCCTTCATAAATCACTTCAGTGTAGGCACTCACATCTTTCTGATTCGCGCGTTTAATCGCAGCATCGATGTTGTCCTTCGGCATGTTCTCTGCTTTGGCATTTTGAATCGCTGTACGCAACTTTGAATTCATCGCCGGATCAGTGCCGCCCTCTTTGGCAGCCATTGTTATGGCTTTTCCCAGTTTCGGAAATAATTTGGACATCTTGTCCCAACGCTTCTCTTTGGAGGCTCTGCGGTATTCAAACGCTCTTCCCATGTTAATCTTAAATTAGATGAACAAAAATAGGTTTTTTCTCTTAGCTTTTGTGATCAAAAGTGGATATATCGCTACTAATTATTATTTAAAGTGAGTTCTTTTAATTCATTTTTATTTCTGCTTTTGTGCATAATTTACATCAAATATCGCTGTCTGACCTATAAGAGATTGTGTACATTTGGCCTTCAAATCAGAGAATGAACGAATGAAATCGATACTTATATTGGGTGCTGGACTTTCAGCATCATCGATGATCCGCTATTTGCTTGAGCATGCTGAAGAAAACAGCTGGATGGTGCGCGTAGTTGATCGAGACCTTGACATGGTGAAACGCAAAATCAATGGTCATCCTCACAGTGAGGCACTTTCGTTCAATGCAATCGATCCTGTTGAACGTCGGCCGTTTATTGAAAAATCGGATGTAGTTATTTCCATGTTGCCTGCTCGATATCATGTCGAGGTGGCCCGCGATTGCATTGCCTTGAAAAAGCATCTTATTACGCCTTCATATATCTCTCCTGAAATGCATGCATTGGATGCGGAAGCAAAAGAGGCTGGAATCTTAATCATGAATGAAATCGGCGTTGACCCCGGTATTGATCACATGAGCGCGATGAAAATCATTCACCATATCGAGGATCAAGGCGGGGAATTGTTGGCGTTTCGATCGTTTTGCGGTGGACTCATCGCTCCAGAAAGTGACGACAACCCTTGGCAATATAAGTTCACATGGAATCCACGAAACGTTGTGCTTGCAGGACAAGGAGGTGCGGCTAAATTTATAGAGCAAGGTGAATACAAATACATTCCTTATTCTAGCGTATTTGAACGTATTGAGGAAATTGAGATTGATGGATTTGGAGACTTCGATGGCTATGCCAACAGGGACTCATTGTCCTACCGCAAAACCTATGGCTTGGACGAAATACCGACGATTTACAGAGGTACCTTAAGAAGAAGAGGATTCTGCGAAGCATGGAATGTATTCATTGAATTGGGCATGACGGATGATCTTTACGTGATGGAACATTCGGAAACCATGACGCCGAGAGCCTTTATAAATTCATTTCTGCCGTATAAAACATCGGTGCAAATCGAGGAGAAGTTCAAACACTTCTTAGGGGCTAATCGCCAACATTTGTTCCCACGTTTTGAATGGTTGGGGATCTTCGACAAGGATAGGGTCCTCGGAATTAAAGATGCAACTCCGGCGCAATTGCTCGAGAAATTATTGGTTGAAAAATGGGCCATGCAACCAAACGACAAAGACATGTTGGTCATGCACCATGATTTTGAATACCGTTTGAACGATTACAAGCATCGACTAACTTCGGCCATGGTTTGTGTTGGAAAGGACGCGACATTTACTGCAATGTCAGACACGGTAGGACTTCCTGTCGCCATCGCTGCAAAATTAATACTCAACGATGTCATTCAACTTAAAGGAGTGACATTGCCCATTCAACGCGAAGTGTATACGCCTATTTTGGAAGAACTGGACGGATTGGGAATTTCTTTTAGCGAGAAGTCGTACTGATTTATTTCAGGGGCAGCCGCAGCACAAATTCCGATAGCAGTGTGGTGATGTCGGAATATTCAGAAAACGTCAGATTCTCATAGGTGTCAAATACATCATGGTAGTTTTTATTACTGCCCATCGTATAGATAAAAAACGCGGGCACTCCTTTTTCTGTAAACCAATAATGATCCGAATTTTGTGCTGGTCCGCGCGATTTTACCTGTGTTAACAACCCTTTTTCTGTATTGATCTCCTGCAATAAGTTGAATTGGTCATTGAACAGTGTGGCATTGACTACGGTGATGCCTTCTTCGCCACTTCCCATGATGTCTAAATTGACCAAAAAATTCATTTTTTTCATGGGGTAAGTCGGATGTTCGACGTAGTGTTTTGAGCCCAATAGTCCTGCTTCCTCACCGGCAAATGCGATAAAGAGAATGTTGATATTCACAGGGTGTTCTTTAAAGTATTTGGCCAAGGTTAGCAGCATTGCAGTGCCACTCGCATTGTCGTTCGCTCCAGGGAAATAGGTCAGTTCACCCATGCGGCCCAAGTGGTCATAATGCGCTGTAAAAACAATGGTCTTCTTTGCGCCTTTGGTTCCCGGTAAATAGGCAATTACATTTCGTGAAGCATAATCTTCCCACAAATTGGTTTGGATATCGGCTTTTATGTATTGGCCCTCTTGATAGGCAGAATCTTGAATATAAATCAGTGGATTGGGCAAGCGTTCACTCGATACTGACCAGGTAAATTTTTGGTTGGTAATCTCTATGACAGGAAGAATTTTCGCGATTTCTTTCGACAGTCCCGCCAATTTTTTTAAGGTGTCCCCCTTGGCTTTTGTGAAATCCAGTGCAATGCAATTAAGTTCTTTGTCTTTGTTGATTCGTCGGATTTCGAGTGCCAATTCATCCGCATTGAGCATCGTTTCCAGGGAAACTTTTTTAGGCTTCAAGGTGGCATCAACTCCCGAGCTTGAAGGATCAACCATGAAATGAACGCCTGGAGTCAAGCGCTTTTGTGAATAGCGCAAGGACATCGCCCCTGGAAAGGTATTCACTGTATGCTTGAATTCTTGGAAGTAGCCTCCTTTCAAGGGTTGAATGCCCAGAGCCTTGAATTCATCCGCGATGAATGCCCCAGCGATGGAATCGCCCATGTTGACATAGCCCCGTCCGTGCATTTCTGGTGAACATAGTCGTTCTGTAATGCGTCGAACTTCTTCGATTTGTGCGAAGCAGCTGAATCCAATGCTACAAGCAAGAACAACCAGCAGTTTATGCATGGCGACGCTTCAACTTGATCACAAATTCTTCAACGGTTTCGTCATCGAGGTTCCAGGCGTATTGAGCCGCATAGGCAGATGCTTTAATCAATGCATCATCCTTTGAATGTTGCGCATCCAATTCCTTGATGGCATCCGAAAATGCTTCACTTGACCCTCCAAAAAGGCCATTGATGAAATTTAAGCGCTCATTCAATCCGAAAGACCCAATGAGTGTGTCCAATCGATTCATGTTCAATTGGGCAGACAAGGATGAGTCTGTAGGTGTAAAGCGTTTCACAAATGCCGCATTTCCTTCTTGGGTTGGTTGAATGCTGACCTGTTCCATGATGACATGCTCCTCTTTCACGCCAAATTCTTCCGTGGTGACTGAGCTGATCGATACATGTTCAACAGCTTCTTCCTCGTTCGAAATTTCAGTGGTGGCGTGGTCAATAACATCATCAAACAATGAAAATTCGATGGCTCCTTGCTCGGTTTCGGTTTCAGGAAGATGCTCTACTTCTGGTTCGAACAACACTTCAGATTCAAAATTCAAAACATCATCTACTTCGTCTTCCGCCAACTCTTCAATGGCTTCTTTTTCAAGTTCAATGTCCATTGCTGGAATTTCAACAATGGGTTCTGGTGCGCTCACCTCGATCACGGGAACAGACACAGGGATTTCTCCAAAGATGTCTTTTTCGTATGCTTTGTAGCGCACAATCACGCAGCGCTCGTAAAATTCTCGGCTATTTTCTACCAGTTGATCCAATTCTTCACGGTTCAATATGCCAGCATGCATTTTTTCCAATGCGGCGTGCATTTCAGTAAAGAGCTTTTCCATTTCCATATTCCTTCTATTGATCGTGTCTATTTTTCAACATTCCTATCAAGTTGCTAACGCGAATGTCCTGAAATTGACGCGAAATAACGACTTTTAAAGCGTAAAGTTACCGACAGTTTTTCGACAGCCTCCTTGGATTGAGAGAAACTTATCTTCGGTGCGATGTTGAAAATGTAAAATTTGAATATTAGGCCATGTTTTTAGAGCAATTTCCCGGAGAGGGACGTTACAACGGGTGGATTGAAGTCATCTGTGGATCCATGTTTTCTGGGAAAACAGAGGAGTTGATTCGCCGCCTCAATCGGGCAATCATCGCAAACCAGAAAATGTTGCTCTTCAAGCCAATGATTGATCAGCGTTACCACGAAGAAAATGTGGTCAGCCATAAAGGGTCTAGTTTAATCGCGGTCCCCGTGGAGAATTCATCCGAAATTCTTGCGATGGTGACGGATGAAATGGTGGTGGCCATCGATGAAGCACAGTTTTTTGATGAAGGACTAGTGGATGTCTGCAACCAATTGGCGCAAAGAGGGGTCCGTGTGGTGATTGCCGGATTGGACATGGACTATAAGGGTGTGCCTTTTGGACCGATGCCGAAACTGCTTTGCATCGCTGAATATGTCACGAAAGTGCATGCCATTTGTCTTTCTTGTGGTAACTTAGCTCAGTTTTCGCATCGCACCGCAAATGAGTCGGGTCAAGTGCTCGTTGGAGCCGTAGAAAAATACCAACCCCTTTGCCGTGCCTGCTACAATAAGCTGGCCCATTGAAACTAGGAATACCGTATACCACATTTTGTGAGGTACTGAAGGGGGAATCCCTTCTGGGTGCCCATACTGAGATTGTCGATCGCATTGCCTTCGATAGCCGTCGTTTTGTGGATGGGGCTGGTACCGCATTCTTTGCCTTGAAGGGGCAATTCCGCAACGGTCATGAGTATTTAGCGGCGGCCTACGAAAAGGGGGTGCGCATCTTCGTTGTTTCTGAAACGGTGGAGATGAATGATTTTCCGCATGCACATTTTGTAAAGGTGGAGGATACCCTTCAGGCCTTGCAAGCCTTGGCGACTTACCACCGACGTCAGTTCACTTATCCTGTCCTTGCCATCACAGGGAGCGCAGGAAAAACGACCGTGAAGGAATGGATTCATCACTTGCTCAGTCCTTCACTGCGCATCATTCGCAGTCCGAAAAGCTACAACTCACAATTGGGTGTCGCACTTTCGCTATTGGAATTGCATGCGGATTGTGACTTGGCACTGATCGAAGCGGGAATCTCCATGCCCGGCGAAATGAGTCGTTTGGCGGAGATGATTCAACCGACACATGGGGTGTTTACGTCATTCGGACGCGCCCATGAAGAGAATTTTACCACCACAGAAGCGCATCTCAACGAAAAACTGACGCTCTTCTCAGCGTGTCAACGCACCTTTCTTCCAGAAACAATACGTCTTGAACTCGTTGACTTGACAT
>CALPWQ020000066.1 GCA_943327315.2 Chitinophaga pinensis | reverse complement strand
CAGCAAGAAAAAAATAAAAATCCCCTCGTGGAGGGGCAAGGGGTGGTTTATACATGCTTCCTAAGCTATAACGCAGGTGTCAATACTAGAGAAGTTCACTAAAATTCGCTTCTGATATTCCGCCCCAGCGGCTTTTCCGCAGCGGAGAGCGAACAAAACCTGAACATAATTCAAAATGACCAAAAGTACACTGTGCAATTTAGATAAAATATAATGGTGGTTTTAGTCGGACAACAATGATTTGTAATTTGTAACTCGTGGCTTCGAGTCTGCTTTAGCACCCCAGTAAAACCAGAGTGAGGGTGAGAGCGAGAGTGGGATTTTATGGAAGAACGGTGGCGCGCTCGATAAGGATGAATTTTCAACTCGTAACTTGTCATTCGCGGCTTCATGTCCGTTGCGGCGAAGCCACCAATTTCATAATTCATAACTCGTAACTCGTGGCTTCGAGTCTGCTTTAGCACCTCACGTGTCCGTTGCGGCGAAGCCACCAATTTCATAACTCGTAACTCGTGGCTTCGAGTCTGCTATCGCACCTCAGCCACCAAACTCGTAATTCGTAATTAGTTTATAAATTGACCCAACCTTCACCATCATTTAAGAGTCTAATAAAGCGTGAGAACAGACACAAATATATTTGAGGATCTAGTAAGGCGTTGTGCGAAGCGAGATAATGACGCGCGCAAACAGCTTTATGACATGTTCTCTGCTCAAATGTTCTCCATTTGTCTTCGCTACACAAAAAATAGAAGTCAAGCAGAAGATGTATTTCAAGATTCCTTTCTAAAGGTGTATGAAAACATTGGTACCATTAAAAATGTGGAGGCACTTCCTGGTTGGATTAAAATGATTTTTGTGCATACATCTATTGATTTTCTGCGCATGGAGATGAAGTTCAATTTACATGACGTCGATGTAAATGAGCAAAAAATATACGTAGATCAAGATATCATCAGTGAGATGAGTGTGGATGAGCTAAATGACTTGATTAAGGAATTGCCTATTAAAAGTCGTACTGTCTTTAATCTGTATGTTGTTGAAGGGTATAGTCACCGCGAAATAAGCGAGATCATGGGCATTTCTGAGGGGACATCAAAATCTCAATTGTTCGATGCGAAGCAAAAATTGAAGAAAAAATTA
This sequence comes from Chitinophaga pinensis, assembly GCA_943327315.2. Lineage (GTDB taxonomy): Bacteria > Bacteroidota > Bacteroidia > Flavobacteriales_D > Crocinitomicaceae > M0103. Next base: position 16,792 of record CALPWQ020000066.1, on the reverse strand, counting down.
AATACATTGAATAAACCTCTTTTAAAAATTGTGGTTTGAAACAGCAGAATTTCGATAGCGAATTTGAAGAGCTCATCCGTGAGAAGGTGACCGAGAACCAGCAGGATCCGGAGTCGCTCTTGTGGAAGCGCTTGCAGGACCAATTGCGTTACAACGACGATTTGGCGCGAAATAAAAAACGACGATTTTTTCTTTTCTCTAGTGCGCTTTTCGTCGTTTCGATAGGTATTGGGATGCTAGTAGGAAACGTGAAGTGGGTGGGTGATCTAGATAAACAGCGTGCTTCTGCGCTAAAGCAAACAACAAAAACAGCAGAAAAATCGAGTGTTAAAATCACTGTTAAAACCAATTCAACGCAGAAGAAAATCAACAATAACACGACTGCTCCTGTTCAACCTACAAATGAAAACCTGCAGGTTCAACACGTTCAACAAATGCCGCATCATGCCGCTGATTGGAATGAAGGATCAAATCATGTAAATATCGATTTGCCGTCAGAGGATAAGGCAAATGTAATCGAATCTCCAGTTGTGTTTGCCATGAATTCAGAGCAGTCACCAATGGATAAGGTTGACCTTCCTCATGAAACCAATGTGAGTCAAACACCAGATGAGCACCAATCCCTGGTCGAAGAAGAATCGTCCAATCCTGAGTTGGAGGTGAGTCAAGAGATTACGCTTCCTTTCCAGCATGTAGATGCCAAGCAGATCAATCCAAATGCTTCAATCGAAATGATTCCTGCAGCGCTATCGGGGAACTTATCGCTCACGATGAATTTAAGTCCTGCTTATACGGATCGCAGGGCGCGCGACCATTCGTCGGGATCAGCATTAAATGCTGCACATTTTAATGCCGCAGAATCGGGTAAAGTTGTCATGAATGGGGGACTCGGTGTGATGTATTCGTTCACACCATTGTTTTCGATGAGGGGAGGGGTTCAATTGTCGACCTATCGCACCGCATACAGCGTTTCCAATGAATTGGTGTACACAGATACGGTAGCCAAACTTGTCCATATTGAATCTGCCTATGGACAAATGCAGTTGCCTGAAAGTGATTTCCATCCTTCTGGCTCACAAAATCCTGATGAGGAAGAGCCAGAGGAGATAGATACCTTATCGATTCTACTGTCCTATTCTAACGTACAAACCTTCCGCATGATTCAAGTGCCTGTTGCTTTTGAGTTTGGCATTCAACAAGGAAAATGGAGGTACATCGCAGGTGCGGGGCTGACCTATGGGTATACTGCTGCTGCAAACTCCAATTTTGTAGCAGATGGATATTCACCTATTCGAACAGATGTTCGCTCATTGTTCAAGCGCAACTCCCTTTCAGGTGCGGTGCATGTCGGAATTGAATACGCCATCTTGCCGAAGTTATCTGTTCGCGCAACTCCTTCGTTTACCTACATGTTGACGAAAATGAATCACTCCAGCACTATTTCCACACATGGATTCTGGGGTGGAGTAGATCTTGAATTGCGGTTTAACTTGTAGTTGAATCATTTCTTTTTCGATTTTATCTAGTACGGCGATTCCTAGTTATCTTGAAATAACATTCTCTTAATATAGAAAAATTTAAATAAACTAGTTGTTTCTCAATTTGGGATAATTTATCCCGAAATGGTAAAGGTGGGTTTTCTCACATTGATTCAAAAATATGAAAATCAGACATTTATAACTTCACAATCTTTTGGAATAATCATTGAATAAGTTAGTTGAATGTGTATTCTTACGATTAAATTATGATGAACTCAATTTTACAATCAAATAGTGGTCTAGCGATTAACTCGACTTTTGTAATGAGACCCACAGGTAAAATAAAAATTATGAATGCATTAATATTCCTTTACCTCTCTGTTATGATTTATACCATCAAGAAAAAAGCACCTACTCAATCAATATCTTCGTAAGCATAAATAATCAGTTTAATCATCTCTCCATTTCAACCTCCATCTCTTGAAAAATCTAGTTTTTCTAACAGTACTTTTTGTGTCATCAACTGTTTCGTTTTCGCAGAATCTTCCTACGGATGATTTGCCTCTGGGAAGAAAATTGTGGGGAAACACAAGCTTGGAATGGAAGTTTGCAGATAAATTTTCGGTGTTTTTTGAGCCAATGTTTGGTTACAATTTAACCGATCGTCGGATGCAATTTGCACAAGGTGACGTAAAGTTTTATTACCGACCAAATAAAGTGGTAACTCTTGGATTGAGTTACAAACCCATGTTTATTTTTGGGTCAAATAACATCCAACGCTACGACCGGGCCTACGCGGAAGTTGTTTTGCGTCATTACATCTGGAAGATTCGTGTGAAACAAACAATTTTTGGAGAAGGATTTTTTCCAAATCTCCCAAAATACCGATACCGATTTTGCTATGGATTGAATGTGTATTCACCCAAGTCATTTACAAAAATTAAACTTACCCCTTTTGTGAAAGGCGAGGTGTATTATTACCTAGGTGGCGATCCCGTATCGTATTATGGCTATGATGACAATCAAGATGCCTATTTGCTGGCGAAAAATTCTCCGAACGATTTTCATCGCTTTCGATTTGTCGCAGGGGTGACTTCGAAACCGCTTTCATTCATGAGACTGACCTTGTATTACCTCTACCAACGGGAGTTCAATACTCCTTTTACCGAGAATAGAGGATTGAACGTGCCGAGCAAAAACCAGAATTTTTACAAAATCCCTTTCAATAATTTTCACACACTGGGATTTGAGATTGAATTTGTAGTGAAGAATAAAAAGAAGAATAAAAAGAAAGAAGTTGAAACCGACGAGTTTACCTCGCCAAGATTTAAATTTTAAATTATGTTGATTAAAAAAGCAATCATTTGTAAGGATGTTGAAGAGTTTAACATCAATTCATCGATCAAAAAAACTCATGTTCCTAAAGCAGGAGACGTCGCAGTGTTTAAAGTGTTGAGCACAGGAAAACACGATGCGATTCAAGGCGTAAACGGCAATAATACCTACATTTTTGAAGGAGATTATGTGATGCTTGCATTTGGGAATCGCTATGCAACGGGTCAATTTGAAGGATATGTTCCCGAGGGATACTTGCCTCGCTACCAGATTCTTGGTAAAGGTGGGGCCGTAGGTCGATTGGAATCAATGAACGTGAAGTTGAGAAAGGTTGGCGCAACTGACTTACGTCTTGTGGGCTATGCAACGAATACTGAAGGCAAGGTGATCAACACCAAGTACATGAATAAGAGTGAAGTGACCTTCAATCCAAAAACGATACGTACCCCAAAAATCATTTTATCCATTGGAGCAAGCATGGATAGTGGAAAAACCACGACTGCAGGTTACCTTTGTCGAGGAATCATGTTGGCGAAGAAGAAAGTGGCATTTATCAAACTCACCGGAACGGTAATGTCGAAAGACAAATCTTTCGTTCGTGATTGTGGTGCGAAAATCGCCTTAGATTTCTCAAATGCAGGGTTCCCTTCAACGTATCTTTGTGATGAACAAGAGATGTTGAACTTGTACGAATACTTGTTGCAAATGACTGAAGTTATTGATCCTGATTATATTGTTATGGAAATTGCAGATGGATTGTTCCAGCGCGAAACGGCAATGCTCCTTCGACACAAGGCATTTATGAGCACCATTAGCGGTGTCATGTTCTCTTGCGGGGACTCATTAAGCGCTATGCATGGGATTAAATTGTTGGAAGACTTGAATCAAAATATCCTTGGAATTTGTGGCCTTTTTACCATCAGTCCGCTTTTGGTGAGTGAAGTTCAGGAGGAATCCCATTATCCTGTCTTTACCCTCTCTGATTTATCAAGTCCAAAGATTGTTGACGTTTTATCTCCTCAACCTGAACCGAAAAAAATAGCGCGTAAAATTCAGCAAAAAGTGGTGCATGCTTAATGAAACAGAACGGATAAGAAATAATCCAAAATCCCCTAGTAAGGGTATTCTTTGGCAATTTATTACTGTTCACAGGATTGCTTTTGCTTATACCTTATTTTTTGGAGTCATTGCGAATGTGTTTACAATTCTGATTCCCATCAGTATCAGTAAATATTACAGTATATTGTTCGAAACAAACAGCAACCGTGCTTTTATACTGGATGTCTTCCCGGGAAATTGGGTGAATTCACTCCCGAATTTCTTGTGGTTTTTTCTTGGTCTGATTGTCTGTTGGATGTTTTTTTCCTTCCTACAGCGTTTCAACACAGGTATACTAGGTGAGAAATTTGTTCGCTCTATTCGTGAGTCACTTTTTGCTCATCAGATGACGGTTCAAATGACCTCCTACGATTCCACGGGTTTTGGGAAATACCTGTTGCGCTATAGTGGTGACATGACCAGTATCCGGAATTTCCTTACCGTGGGGATCATCCGATTCATCATCGATTTACTGCTTGTTTTCTTGGCGTTTATTGCGATGTTTTGGATCAATTGGATGCTGTCATTCATCGTTCTGGGGGGAATTGTTTTGATTTACCTAACCGTTATTCTTATCAACAAAACCTTGTACAAGGTGACCTTAACAAACCGAAATCGAAAGTCGGGTTTGTTGTCTTTTGTCTCTTCGCGTTTGCCTTTGGTCTTGACCATTAAAGGATTTAATCGCCAAACGGTTGAAGTCAATAATTTCAATGTGCGCTCTCGGAAGATTTATAAGATGGGGGTGCGCTTCCAATGGGTGTACAACTTGGTTGGGGTGATCGTTCCTGGGATGCTCTACCTCACGCTTTTTGCCATTTTGATAACAGTGTATTATTACAAGAGGTCGGCTGTGAATTTACACATGGAGCATCTGCTTGGATTTATTCTTTTATTCATCACAGTGCTTCCCGTATTCAGACGATTGATTCGCGTGTCTTCGATCTGGAAGGTGGGCGAAATATCCTTTGAGAAATTGCAGTCTGTCTTCAATTTAAAAAAAGACATGAATGCAGTAGACGCTCCGAATTTTCGCTACAAACGCGGAAATATTGAGTTCAAAAATGTCACTTTCGCCTATTCCGATGACACCGGGAATGTCCTTGATGATTTTTCTTTGAGTCTGGAGGGATCAAGAGTGAATATGGTGCGCCAATCATCAGGGTTACCAAAATCAACCTTGATTAAACTCATCATGGGCATTTACTCACCTCTCATTGGATCGATAAAAATTGATGGCCAAAAGGTGAACCGCGTGAACCCAAAAAGTCTTAAACGACGCGTTTCAATCTTATCTGAAGATTTTCCCTTGCTTGGTGAAACGGTCTTTGAGGCAAGTGCTTACAATACGTCTGAAGTCAATCGTGCCCAACTTCAGGTACTTCTTGATGATATTCAAAAAGGATTGCCGGAAGAAACGAAACTTACGCTAGAGTATAAAATCGGAGAACGGGGACGTAAATTGACAGAACATCAACGGCAAATCGTATTCTGCTTGCGCTGCTTCATGACCAATAAGCCAATCATACTGATCGAGAATTTTAGCAGGTATTCATCGAATCCAGCATTCAATAGCATCTGCTCTACCTTAAAAAGTTATGCGCAAAAGAATAAAACGATTGTTCTTTTTGAATCAATTCATACGAACATCTTGGATGAATTAAACCCAATGATCTATGAACTACCATAAATTTATAACATCGATTGTATTGATCGCATCATCCGCATTTGCCCAAGCTCAAAAAAAGGAGGAGTTAAGGGATAAATATGTTCTTGTGATTCATGGAGGCGCTGGTACCATTAGCAAATCGAAATTGACCCCAGCGCTTGAATATGAATATACGTGTGCTTTGGAAGAGGCCTTGCACCGTGGACAATACGTGCTCGATACCGGCGGATTGGCCATCACTGCGGTTGAGGTAGCGGTAAAATACTTGGAGGATTCACCACTATTCAACGCCGGAAAAGGTGCAGTTTTTAGCCACGAAGGGGTTAACGAAATGGATGCCTGCATCATGAATGGCAAAGACCTTACTAGCGGAGCTGTTGCTGGGGTGAGAAATTTAAAGAACCCCATTGAAGGCGCACGTTTGGTGAAGGATAGCTCAAAACATGTGTTTCTTTACGGCGACGATGCGCAAGAATTTTGCTTGTCAAAAGGTGCAACCTATGCGGATAGTAGCTATTTTTTTACAGAGTTTCGCTGGAATCAATATCTGAAGGCGCGAGAAAAAGGAACGATAATTCTCGATCATGACACCACCGATGTCAATTATCAATACAAAACATTGGAGGAACTAGAGAAATTTGGCACCGTAGGAGCTGTCGCGGTGGATCGTCATGGAAACGTGGCTGCTGCAACGTCGACTGGTGGCCTAACCAATAAAGAATTTGGCCGCATTGGTGATTCACCGATTGTTGGAGCAGGTACCTATGCGAGCAATCGCAGTTGCGCAGTTTCTTGCACAGGAAAAGGAGAGTTTTTTATTCGTGGTACAGTCGCTAGAGATATTGCCGCACGAATGGAGTTTGCCGACATCTCTTTAACTGAGTCTGGTGAAAGAACAATGAAGCGCTTGAAAAAGCTCGGAGGTTCTGGTGGATTTATATCGGTCGATAAAGACGGAAACTACATCATGATGTTCAATACCAAGGGAATGTATCGTGGTGTCGTTACGAATGAAAAAAATGCGGAGGTGAAAATTTATTGATGCTATCCGCGCTGCTTTAGCAAAAATTAGTTCGATTTTTTCGTCAACAACATCAAAAATTCTTCATTTCCATCGCCACCGAGAAAAGGAGAGGAAATGTGGGCCTCATAGACCAAATTATTGTTTTCAGCACTCTTAATGATTTGCTGAATCACCTCAGGATAAAGTGCTTTGTTCTTTACAATACCGCCTTTTGCAATGTTGTCTTTTCCAACTTCAAATTGTGGATTGACCAAGGCAATCACAAAGGCATTTTCTTTCAAAAATGGGTGAATGAACGGAAAGATTTTTTCCAATGAAATGAAGGAAACGTCAATCACACAGCCATCCGCCAGCTCGGGAATTAAACGGCTTGTCAAATCACGCACATGGGTTTTTTCTAAGTTGACAACACGTTCATCGGATTTCAGTTTAGCATGCAACTGATTTTTACTGACATCAATGCAATATACTTTCTTCGCATTTCGAGAGAGCAATACCTCCGAGAAACCACCAGTGGATGCACCAACATCGAGAAGGCATGCTTCTTCTATGGGTGGATTCCAATGCGCTAATGCTTCGAGAAGTTTCAATGCGCCTCGAGATACCCAAGGCAATTCCTCGGCTATCATTTCGATGGTGGAATCAAGGGGAAACTTCTTTCCCGTTTTAGTAATCAACTTCCCGTTGACTTTCACTCCTACCTCACGAATGATTTGTTCGGCACGTACCCGCGCACTCACAAGTCCACGTTGAAGCAAAATTTTATCCAGTCGTTCTTCCACCCCGCAAAGTTACGCTTTCATTGCTTAGTGAACATGCATTTATCTATTTATCGCCGAATCCGCGGCTTTTTTTGAGCAATCGTGATGCTTTTATGAATAAATTTGTGCAAAATTATTCGTTGTGGAAACAGTGTACATTACCCGCAGAGAGACCTTTAATGCTGCGCACAAATTGTATCGACCAGATTGGTCTGAGGAGAAGAATGAGGAAGTATTTGGGAAGTGTAGCAACAAAAATTGGCACGGCCACAACTTTGTGATTTATGTCACAGTTAAAGGCGTTCCCAATGAAGACACTGGCTTTGTCATGAACCTTAAAGACCTAAGTGCCCTCTTGAATGAATCAGTCATCGAAGAATTGGACCACAAAAACCTCAATCTCGATGTTCCCTTCATGAAAGATGTCATGGCCTCAACAGAAAACTTAGTGATTCTAATTTGGAAACGCATCGAAGGTTCAATTCGCGAGAAAGGTGGCGAACTCGCAAAAATAAAATTGGTGGAAACGGAAAATAATTATGTCGAATACTATGGAGGTAAAGAACCTTTTTAAGTTGAAATCGTTATAATCATATAAACAAAACTCAATGTATAACGACGAACTCACTCAATCACTTTCCACGCACTTTCATTCAGTCATCGAACAACTAGGTGAAGACCCAAACCGTGAAGGCTTGCTAAAGACACCTGAGCGGGTGGCTAAAGCAATGCAATTTTTAACGCACGGTTATGACATCAATCCAGATGATCTTGTAGCACAAGCCATTTTTCACGAGGCCTACTCTGAAATGGTCATCGTGAAAGACATTGAGGTGTACTCCTTGTGTGAGCATCACATGCTGCCCTTCTTTGGAAAAGCGCACGTCGCCTACATTCCCAATGGTAAAATTGTTGGATTGAGCAAGATTCCTCGTGTTGTCGATGCGTATTCGCGTCGCCTGCAAGTGCAAGAACGCTTGACTATTGAAATTCGCGATTGCATTCAACGAACTTTAGACCCGAAGGGAGTCGCCGTAGTGATTGAATGCTGCCACATGTGCATGCAGATGCGTGGGGTACAAAAACAAAACTCGGTGACGACTTCTAGCGCTTTTACAGGATTATTTTTATCCAACGATTCAACGCGTAAAGAATTCATTAACTTAGTACAAGCTAAATTACATTAACTATGAATAACATTCAACAACAAGAGGGATTCGCACGAGAGGCTTCTCGCGAATTTTTTAGAAGCGTATACGGGTACATGTTCGGTGCACTCGGGGTATCTGGATTGATTGCATACATGACCGGAACACCTGAGTTTTTTGCCAAATATTTTATCTCAAATGGAAGTATCTCGCCAATATTTTGGGTAGTAGCTTTGGCTCCATTGGGTTTGGGCTTGCTCATTCAAATGGCTTACCAGCGCTTGTCGCTTGGTTTGTTATTGAGCTTGTTTGTGGCCTATTCTGCACTGATGGGCTTGAGTTTGGGGTCAATTTTCTTGGTCTATGAAATTCCTGCAATCGTTTCTACATTCTTTGTTTCTGCAGGAGCTTTTGCTGGTATGGCCATCTTGGGCTATACAACGAAGGTAGATTTGTCGCGCTTCGGTAGCATGTTGTACATGGTGTTTATCGGGATTTTCATCGCAGGAATTGTAAACATCTTCATGAAAAGTGAAATGATGGACTTCATCATCTCTGTCATTGGAGTGTTTGTATTTACTGGTCTTACCGCATATCAAATGCAACAATTGAAAGAGGTGTCCAACAACCCAGATCTTTCTGAAATGGACCGCAACAAGCTGGCGCTTATTGGTGGACTTCAGTTGTATATTTTGTTCATTAACTTATTCTTGACCTTGCTTCGTTTACTCGGCTCAAGAGATTAAGATTAGGTAGTACGATAGTAAAGCCATTGGTCATTCGGCCGGTGGCTTTTTTAGTTTTCATCCATGGAAAAACCATCCTTTTCACCACTCATTGCGGGCACCATGAAATGGGGGAAATGGGGAGCTCAGATGCCCCAAACTCAGATGTCGCGTTACATTGAGCATTGCCTATCGTTGGATATTCGCACCTTCGACTGTGCCGCAATTTATGGAGGATACACGACGGAAGCTGAATTTGGAGCGGCATTGGCTGATTTATCCATTGAACGCAAGGATTTTCGCGTAATCACCAAATGTGGGATTGAATATCCTTGTGAGCAAAATCCAATCGACCTAAAGCATTACGACTGTACCTTTGATTACATTTTATCCTCCGTTGAACGGTCGCTTCAGCGCTTGAGAGTAGATTCCTTAGACCTGTTCCTGCTCCATAGGCCAAGTCCCTTGATGGATCCGGAAGTGGTCGCTGCTGCCATTGATGTACTAAAGAAAACCGGGAAAATCCAATCCTTTGGCGTATCCAATTTTTCGACATCCACCTTATCACTTTTGGGAAAACATGTAGCGATTGACACCAATCAAATTCAATGTTCCTTGACTCATTTAAGCCCATTTACGGATGGAACGTTGGATGTTCACCTTCAAAATAAAATCAGTACCCAATGTTGGAATCCATTGGGAACACTTTTTAGCAATAAAGGAGACCGTGAGGGCAGAATAATTGACTTAACGACAAGCCTTTCTAAAAAGTACGGGGTGGCAGTCAATGCACTATGTATCGCCTGGCTCTTGAAACATCCTGCGCGTTTAGCTCCCGTGGTCGGCACAGCGAATGAAAAGCACTTAAGTGAAATGGCAGAGTCAGTGCAGGTAGAAATGGAACAAATTGATTGGTTTCGCTTGTATTCAGCTTCAACAGGTATAGATGTGCCTTGAAAGAGTACTTTTTCTTTGAAAGTATTGTAGGGCTCATTCCAAGGTTTCAAATAATTTTCTACTTTTGAAAAAAACTTTAGTCATGCCAGATAATTTCTTTGAAAGTTCAACTGCTGCGTTAGGAACGATATATGTATTGTTTGCATTGGCAGTCATCGCGTCGATTCTCATCTGGGGTTAAATCCTGGAATCAACGATACCAAAGCTGTTCTCTTTTGAACGGCTTTTTTTGTTGGCATCTTTTTTTTACATTTATCCAATATGCCATTCAATTCTATCTTTTCTTGGATCATAAAAAAGCGGATTCATCAAATTGAGCTTTTTCGCATGTATCCCGTTGAGGTACAATCGGAGTTGCTGACAAAAATGATGGAGTCCGCAGCCTCCACAGAATTTGGGAATCAGTTCCACTTCAAGGGCATTCGAGATCATGCTAAATTTAAGCACGAAGTGCCGCTGCAAGAGTACGAGCATGTGAAGCCTTTTGTAGATCGCTTGATGAATGGTGAGCAAAATTTATTGTGGCCAGGTGAAACAAAATGGTTCGCTAAATCATCAGGAACCACAACGGGACGTAGCAAGTTTATTCCAGTCACGCGCGATTCGCTTATGGATTGCCATTACAAAGGAGGGAAAGACCTCTTGGCGCTGTATTACCACAATTATCCGAACCGAAAATTGTACAATGGCAAGCACTTGATTATTGGGGGAAGTGCACAGATCAACTACCTCAGCGACGATTCTTACTTTGGAGACCTGTCGGCCATCATTGTGAAGAATTTACCGTGGTGGGCAGAAATCAGACGAACACCTTCAAAGGAAATCGCGTTGATGAGTGAGTGGGAAGAGAAAATTGAACGGATGGCCCAGAGTACCATTGAGCAAGATGTGTATATCCTTGCTGGCGTGCCTAGCTGGACCATGGTGCTGGCGAATAAAATATTGGAAATCACAGGGAAAGATAACCTGAAAGAGGTTTGGCCAAATTTAGAGTTGTTCATGCACGGTGGGGTGAATTTTGATCCTTATCGAGAACAATTTCAACGTTTGATTCCAGATCAATCCATGAATTACGTGGAAACCTACAATGCCTCTGAAGGATTTTTTGGGATTCAAGACACGAGAGAACGCGAAATGTTGTTGATGCTTGATTACGGAATTTATTATGAATTTATTCCAATGAGCAGCTTTCAAGGGGTTGATTCTACGGATGTCTTTGACATTTCCGAGGTAGAGATTGGAGTGAATTATGCCCTGATCATTTCTACAAACGCTGGACTTTGGCGATACATTACTGGCGATACCGTCGTTTTTACGAGCGTTGGCCCTTATCGATTTAAAATTACTGGCCGCACAAAGAGTTTCATCAATGCTTTTGGCGAAGAGGTGATTGTCGAAAATGCTGAACAGGCGATCGCGTATGCTGCGAAAAAAACTGAAGCCGTCATTCGCGAATACACGGCTTGTCCCATTTATTTGTCGGGCTTGGATCGTGGCGCACACGAATGGGCCATTGAATTTGTCATTCAACCCAATGATGCAGAGCGTTTTCAATTTATTTTGGATGAAAAATTGCGTGAATTGAATTCCGATTACGATGCAAAACGACACAAGGACATGGTGCTTCAAGCCCCTGTGGTGAGGTATTTGCCACATGGCAGTTTCGACAATTGGTTGAAATCGATTGGCAAGTTGGGGGGGCAACACAAAGTTCCGCGACTGAGCAATAACCGGACTATAATGGATCAAGTGCTCCAGTTGGCGCGAAATACACACCATGTATGATAAGAAAATTCATCCTTTCTGCTTTTATTCTAATCACCTCTGTGTCGCTTTCTGCGCAAGACACGCTCAATTGGAAACTCTGTGGTGAAGTGCCAATTAATGAAGAAGACATTTGGTCGGTGGATGTACTTGGGAATGTATATGTGAGCAATTACAAGAAAATAACGAAATATGATTCAACATTGCGGGTCAGATTTTCTCAAAGCATCAAATCCTTTGGACAATTGAGTGCGATTGAACCCATGAATACCATGAAACTCGTTGCCTTCTCAGAAGAACAACAATCCATATGCATTTTGGACAATACCTTAACCCTTAGTGAGAACTGTATCGATTTGTCCGTGCAGGGCATTTTGAATGCGACAAAAATTGCCATTTCAGCGCAGTCCGATAAATTGTGGGTGTTTGATCAACTCAATTCACGCTTGCAATTGATAAGTTTAGGTAGCGTGAAACAGTCGCAGGAAGTAAGAAACATGCAAGGAATTACAGGGATAGGAGAATTCGTTAAGATGGAGGAAAATCAAAATGAGCTGTATGTTTCCGATCGCCTAGGACAGATTTTCATTTTCGACATGTACGGAACCTTGAAATGGTCTGTTGCTGCGTCAAACATGTCAGATTTTACAGTGTATGACGGTTATCTCGTCCGAATAATCGACAATCAACTTGTTGTGCATAAGGGAGAAGAACAAATGCTTGACCCTCGGCCCTTGCCCATGACGGGAATTATAGAACTTCATTTTTCGGGTGGATTTTATTATTTCCGCACAGCTGATAAAATTTTAAAATACTCTGTCCATTGGAGGTAAAAGTTGAATCATTTGTCTTAATTTAGACAGTTCAAAAATCAATCATCATGCACGTTGCAGTCGCTGGAAATATCGGGTCGGGAAAAACAACATTAACACGCTTGTTGGCAAAACATTACGGGTGGGATACTCACTTTGAAGATGTGGAACACAATCCGTATCTCAATGATTTCTATGAAGACATGCAACGGTGGTCTTTCAACCTTCAAATTTATTATTTGAACAGTCGTTTCACTCAAATTCAAGAAATTAAGGAAACGGATAAAAATGTGATTCAGGATCGAACAATCTATGAAGATGCATTCATCTTTGCGCCCAACCTTCACTCGATGGGCTTGATGACAACACGCGATTTTGAAAACTACTTTTCATTGTTCAATTTGATGGATTCGTTTGTTTCTTCTCCAGATTTATTGATTTATTTGCGCGCAGGTGTACCGACCTTGGTCAATCAAATTCAACAGCGTGGACGTGAATATGAAGAGAGCATTCGACTAGATTACTTAAAGCGTTTGAATGAACGCTACGAGGCATGGATTTCTACCTATGACAAAGGAAAATTGCTGATCATCGACGTGGACAACAACCGCTTCCCTGAAAACCAAGAAGACCTAGGTAAAATCATCACGTCAATTGATGCCGAAATAAACGGATTATTCTAATCACTACCTATTCGTCCTGTTATGATTGTCGTTACTGGTGCCGCAGGGTTTATCGGAAGTTGTCTAGTAAGCCGGTTGAATAAAGCCGGATATACCAACATTGTCGTAGTTGACGACTTCTCAAAAACAGAAAAAGACCAAAACCTAGACGGAAAAATGATGCTGGCAAAAGTTGGCCGCTCGAGTTTCTTGAAATGGTTGGCAGACTTCGGTTCGGAAGTGGAATTCATTTTTCATATCGGGGCACGAACGGATACAACTGAATTCAATAAAGCCATTTTTGATGAGTTGAATCTTTCCTATTCAAAAGATGTTTGGAATGCTTGTGTTCGATTCAATATTCCTCTGGTGTATGCCAGTTCGGCGGCAACGTATGGATTGGGCGAATTTGGCTACTCGGATGATCATGCGAATGTTTTAAAATTGAAACCACTAAACCCCTACGGTGATTCTAAAAATGACTTCGACAAATGGGTGTTGGAACAGGATGAAACTCCGCCATTTTGGGCAGGTTTGAAGTTTTTCAATGTCTATGGTCCCAATGAATACCACAAAGGCAGAATGGCAAGTGTGATTTTTCATGCCTTCCGCAACATTAGCGCAAGTGGTGAAATGAAGTTATTCCGTTCACACAATCCGAACTTCACGGATGGTGGACAATTGCGTGATTTTGTCTATGTGAAGGATGTCGTTGAGGTGTGTGTGTTCTTAATGGAACAACAACCCGAATCAGGAATATACAACCTGGGTTCAGGGAAAGCGCGTACCTTCTTGGATCTGGCGACAAATACATTCAAAGCAATGGAGAAAGAAGCAAACATTTCGTTCATCGATACTCCAGCAGATATACGCGACAAATACCAATATTTTACCGAGGCTGACATGTCAAAAATGTTGAACGCGGGTTATACTGGCGGCTTCCATTCTTTGGAAGAAGGGGTGGAGGACTATGTGACGAATTACCTACTCGGAGAAAAGTACTACTGATCCATCAAATGTGGGAAATGGACTTTCCCAAAATCACTCGATCTTAAGTCCGCAAGGGTGTCAATGTCTTGCTTCTCTGAAGTAAATGCGATGGACAATGACAAGCGTTCAGCAATTTGAACGGTGTTACTCAAAACGGATGAGGTGCTCCATTCTATGCCTTCAAAGAGTTCGGCGTGCATCGCAGACAAGCCCAACAGGTAATAGCCCCCATCGAGAGCTGGACCAACAACAACATCTTTGACTTCGAGTTGCTTAAAAGCAAGAGAAATGATAGCCTCATCAAGTTCGGGACAATCGGTGCCAATCATCACAATGGATGTGTACCCGTATGAAAATTCAGCAGTTAACGCACTTTTCATTCGTGCACCTAAATCATCACCTGACTGTACTTCTTCGCGAAAACCATTTTTCGAAAAGAGCTCGCTCACATCAACGGCATCAGAGTAGTAGACAACCTTATCACATAAGCAGTGAGCTGTCTGATCAATGGTCTGCTGCATCAATGCCTTGTGAACGTTCAATGCCTCAGCATTCCCGATAGAGGCAGCGAGTCGCGTTTTAACTTTACCCAAGGTGACATTTCTTGTAAAGACGAGAAGCAAAGACGTGTTGTTTGACTCCACTATGGAATACAAATCAAGGTGTCATACCAGGGCGAATATCCCGCCCAGATGCCAAGTGCCCCTCCAACAATGTTTGTTGGCAGGTTGATCGGCGTGGCAAAAGGATTTCCTGCGGAATACATTTGGGTGTATTTTTTCTCCATAAACTCAAACACATCTCTAGGAAGTTTCGAAACTTTAACAACAACGGTATCCCCTAGTTTATAATAGCAACGGTATTCTTCAGGTTGATACGTCCCGTTGCAGTTGGATGGGTTTTCGTATGCGAAATCAAAGGTCTTTCCATTGAAGAACTGATCATCGGTGAAGGGCTGAAAGGGTTTATAGAATACAGGGTCACTGATAGGTTTTGATTCCCAGCGGTAGGCGTCGTATTGGTTTGCAGGATCAGAAAGGGTTGCCCAAGAATAGCCACGATCGGTAAAGTTTCCGTCTGGTTTCCAATACAAGGTATCCATTGCCGTGGGTTGGAGAATCGAGGTGCTTGAACTGTATGTTTTTCCTTCGAAGCTTACGTTGAGCGTATAGGTTTTTCCAACTTCTCCCCAAATCTCAGTATCAAATGATGTATATGCGCAAATGTGGAAAAGTGCAAGCTCCTCCACGGGCAATCCAAATATAGCCGCTGCCATGGCCTCGCTGCCTGGAGGTAGGTTATCAGTACATATTTCTGTCAGTTGAACTGTTTTCGTCCCGTTACTTACAGTGACAATTGCACCAGAAATGAAACCACTCAGATAGGCATCCAAATTGGTCGGAGCATAGATGTCACGTGAACGAGAAATAAGCACAATCGGAGGCATGCCTGTTTCAATATTCCCATCGATGACAAGTTGTTCTTCATACCCGGGAATGTCAATTTTTACTTCTTTCGTGCAGGAAGAAAAAAGTAAGGAGATGAATCCAAAAATGAGGATTGTTTGTGCACTTTTCATCGGTCTAAAATTCAAAGTTCCAGTTGAAACTTGGGATGATCGGGAAGAGGGTAACTTGTTTTACAGAAAGTTTAAAGTTCCCACTTAAAAAGTCACCGTCATTGTCCACATACAAGAAAAATGGATTTGCTCGGTTGTAAGCGTTGTATATAGATATAGCACAGTTGCTTCTAAATTTCTTTTTCACCTGAATGCTCTCGCCCGTGTCTGGATTTTGCTTCGTTTTGTAGGCCTTGTCGTAGATGGTCACAGACAAATCAAGACGGTGATAGGGTACCATTCGTGTTGAGTTGCGCGCACCATAGTTGAACAGCAGGTTTTGTTCCTGCACATACCATGAAGAGGGCAGTGTCAGTGTATTTCCTGTCGCATAAATAAAGCAAGCCCCAAAAGTAATGCGGTCGTTCAACTTATAGTTGGCAACAACAGATAGGTCGTGCCGGCGGTCGTATTTTGCGGGATAAACTTTCCCATTGTTCAAATCGGGAAATTTCCGTTCTGTTTTTGCCCATGTATATCCAATCCAACCCGTTAATTTTCCATACGTGCGCTTGATGAAAAATTCAATGCCATAACTCCATCCTTTTCCATAAACCAACAAATTGTCGGTGTTGTCGGCTACGTTGTCGCCAGGCAATGCACCCTCTTTGAATTCAATCAAATTTTGCATGCCTTTGTAATACACTTCAACGCTGGTTTCATAATGGTCGTTGAAGAAATTGCGGAAATATCCCGCCGAGGCTTGCCATCCTTTCTGTGGCTTTGCCAAATCTGTCGTAGGGTACCAAAT
>CALPWQ020000065.1 GCA_943327315.2 Chitinophaga pinensis | reverse complement strand
CTCCTCTGCGTTCTTTTTCGATTACAGATTGGTAGATGCGACCAGTAGTCACATTGTTGGCTTGCGACGTTGGTACATTCAAGAAGCGCTCGTAATGTCCAAGGTCCAAATCCGTCTCTGCACCATCATCTGTCACAAAACATTCCCCATGTTCATATGGATTCAATGTTCCTGGATCAATGTTGATGTAAGGGTCTAATTTTTGGATTGTCGCAGTGTACCCGCGCGCCTGAAGCAATTTCGCCAGTGAAGCCGAAATGATTCCTTTACCCAATGAAGAAGTCACCCCTCCGGTGACAAACACGTATTTTGTGGAATTTGACATGTACTATTTGAAATGCATCTACGGAAAACAAAGTTAGTACAATACTCAGAAACGGGTAGGGGGATTTTCAACGAGTAATGAAATGATATCAACAAAAAGCCATGACTTAGTCATTAGTTCGACCAAACATCATGAATCCCCCCTTGAAGATACAGTTTCGTTTTGCGCACTTGAGATTTTTCAAACGTTGGACATCCATCTTGATCAAGCATCGGGTAATGGGGAGTATTGCGAGGAAAGCACTTCGGAAGAAGCATCAAATCATGCATCAATCTATTCTGAAAAGCATGCCTAATGTGTTCGCTATCAATACCTATTCTTCCATAGACATTTTGAACATAAGACACATGTTGCGTCATTCCAACATACAAGATGCCATGACTCGTCCTCCCGTAGGGCAGTTCTTCAAGCAGCCTGAACCCAGAAGGACACTTCTTCATCGCGATCCGTTGCCACAGGGATTGGGCTGTTTCGCCTGTCCAAATAGTTAATCCTAATGTGAATTTTGAATTTAGATGGCGATAGGTGACGGCAAGATGTCCTGTTCGAAATCTATCCTTTCCTTGCCCTGCAAACACATCATTTTCCAATAGAACACTGAATTTATTGATGTGCAGACCCCAGCCACCTGAACGTTGGGATGTCGAAGCATTGTCGTGGTACCAGATGTAGTTGTACCCCAAGCCGTAAACATATTTCGTATTGTTACTAAGTCCATCGAACTGAAAATCTGGTAGATTGTTTCTTTTTCCGCCGAGAAGGACCAATCCAATTGCTGTCCGAGATTCGAAGAATTTCTTCCGGTTTCCGAAACCAAATAGGTTGAAATTTGCGAAATTTGAAACGTTTAGTTGTGCAAAAGAATACATGAAATGCGCAGAAACATTCACTCCTATGCGAGTTGAATGTGTGCCAATGGTTGCTGTTAGACCAAGCATCGAAGAGAATGAAAATTCATTCCAATTTTGGGTAAAGGACAGACGAGAAAGAAAAATAAAGGCCGAAAGAATGATTGTTTTCATGATTTATTTTTAATCTAAAAACTTCAAAAAAAACAAGTTAATTTATTTTTAATAAAGTATCACTCTAAGTATATCATCGATAACGATACCCATGCGAGTGAAGTCCAAAGTATCGATGGTATCTGTTGCCATGTGGTAATTTTTATTTCGATAGAATGCAGTATCTGTGATCATTAGCGCGCTGAATCCAAATGACCAATAATTTAAATGGTCAGAAAAATCTACCCCTGGTAAAAGCTTTGGCCCAGCGAAACGTTTCGTTCGGATCTTCGCAGTTTGTTTAAATTTCCGTGTGAAATGAGCGGCAAACTTCCCTTTTCCAAACTTATTCACCAAGGTGATGAAATTTCCCCTGTTCCCATACACCAATTTTAAGATACCTAGGGGATACTCCTGCGAACGTTTTGTATCACTGAAATAGCCAATCATCTCAAGCGAAATCATACCTAACACCTGTGTTTTTGAATCGATCAAGGATTTGGCGTGCACATAACTACCCATGTGCTCTGTGCGAAAAAACGGAGGTTCTTCGAGGGTATATGCCACGAGTTCCATGCGATTAGAAAGAGGTGCGTCTTTTAGTTGTCGCGCAATTTCCAACAATCCAGCGACGCCACTTGCGTTGTCATCGGCGCCATTTTGCATGCCGCAAACATCGTAGTGCGCGCCAATCACAACAGTTTCGGGGGTTGTCCCATCGAATACGGCGACAACATTTCGGTAGGACTGACCATTGATTTGAAACGTTTGATAAAACACAGAATCGGCTGAATTGCTAAATTCCTTGATGATATATGCGGCAACATCATTTAGCGCTGGCGTGTTCATGAAGTGGCGAAAATCTTTGGTGTTTAGAATTTCAGCAACATGATTCTTTAGGAATGTTGTATCTGTTTGAGCCAGTGTTTGGAATGACAAAACAAAAGCAATCACATTGACTGCCAGTTTATTCTGCTTCATTGAGTCGAATCTCATGGGGAAGAATCGTTATTTTTCCGGCTTTATACAGTTGACCGATGGCCTGCTTGAACGTTTTTTTGCTCATGCCTATGACTTCGCGAATGTCATCAGGATCGCTAGAGTCGGAGAGGGGAAGCACCTTCGTTAGAGTTAATTTCTCCAAGATGGCATCCATGGCTTCCGTATACCGAATAAAACCTGTTGGTTCTAGTCGCACATCAACCTTTCCATCTTCGCGAATGTTGTAGATGTAACCTGTTGCATGTTGACCGCGCCGAACTGGTTTGCTTAGGTCATTTCGGAAAATCATCCCGTGATATTTATCGGCAACAATCACTTTAACACCAAGATCGGTTGTATCGCAAATTAAGATGTCAAGAGGACTATTTAATGCTTCTTGATCTGTGCATTCCACCAACCATTTATTGATTTTCATGGTAGCAAATAGCCGGTCAGTGGCTTGATCGATACGCAGAGTCACCAAATAACTCTTTCCTTCCTCCATCAGCTGGTTTTGTTCTTTGAAAGGCACCATTAAATCCTTTTCCAAGCCCCAGTCAAGAAAAGCCCCATATAAGCTTACTTCTGAAACCCTCAGGTATGCAAATTGATCGAGGATAATTTTTGGTGTTTCGGTGGTTGCTACGAGCCGATCTTCGGAGTCTTTGTATAAGAATACTTTTCCAATGTCGCCCACCTCCAACTCATCGTAGAGGTACTTATTTGGCAATAACACATCATTTCCTTCGGCATCGCCTAAATAGGCCCCTACACTTGTAAAGCGAAGTATTTCAAGTTCATTGTATTCTCCTAAATTCATTTTAAAAATATAGCGCAGATGCTGGTTTTGAATTCAGAACCATACAAGGGATTTTCTTATCGTTGGTGATTAAATTTTGTGCAAAGGTATCAAATTGAGGGAGCAAACTTTCGGAATGATAGGCAATGGC
Organism: Chitinophaga pinensis; assembly: GCA_943327315.2. GTDB lineage: Bacteria > Bacteroidota > Bacteroidia > Flavobacteriales_D > Crocinitomicaceae > M0103. Next base: position 14,728 of record CALPWQ020000065.1, on the reverse strand, counting down.
AATCATGTCAACTTCATTGTCATTTGAATAGCTTAAAATCTTTTTCGTATAGCTACCACCGCTTTTCAGCAATTCTACAGTACAAGGAGTTTTACGGTCTTCGTATTGGTTTTTAACAATAAGAATTCTGTTTTTCATTTGTTGACTTAACAACTCGTCGTTTTGTTTTTCACCAACCACATGGACTTCAGCGCCAAAGATAGACGCCATATCACCAGCTATGTTTACGATCTGTAAACTTTCCTTTGTCAGGTCAATGGGTACCAAGATGCTTTTAATAGGATTCATTGGAGTGTCTTTTTGGACAATTAAGAAGGGCGTCGCGGCACTGGTAATGACCTTCATGGCATTGCTTCCGAACAGTTTTTGCATACCCGTTGCACCATGTGTTCCCATAACAATCAATTGTGCACCTTCTTTTTTTGCGATTAGACCAATTTTCTCAAAAATACTTCCTTCTATGATTTTCTTGGTTATTGTCACTCCAGCCGGTATCTGTTGACGATCAATTAGCGCATCCAACTTTGCATTTGTTTTCGCCAATTCACCTGCAGATTCAACCACATGAAGCAACATGATTTCTGTATGGACATTTTTACCCAAGTGCAAAGCATAATTTAAAGCTGAATCGCCTACAGGTGTAAAGTCGTGTGGAACGATATACAAATTTTTACTCATAGCAGTGAACTTTTATCAAATGTACATAAAAATAGTTTTCTTTTTAAATTGCTTTTTTTGAATAAGATAAATAACCTTGGTAAACAATAAAACCTTCTAACTTCTTCGTTTTCTTCGCTTTTTACCTCCTAGAGTAGTGGACATCTTGCTCGGATCGCGATTGTCCTTTTTTACGCTTTTTTCCTCTTTGTTTTTTTTATTTCCATTCTCCTCGATTGCTTGTTCCTCTGGAGTAACGGCGACATGAGGTGTCCCATTCCCATTTGAATCATCGGGATTTTCCCATTCCTTCTTGATCGTTTTCCTTTCAACCTTTCCATTTCGTTCGTTGCGGACAAAAACAACCATCTTTTCTTCATCCATCGCATTGATACCGATAACATCCTCTTTCAAGAGCCATTTCGTTCCATCGAGAATAAACGCATCGTACGAAAGGTCAGGAATATAATACGCATAAAACCCTACCAGGTTGGGAGACTCTGGTGAAAGGTGATCAAAAATAATTCGTTTATATTCAGCTTCGTACCTCAAGGTCATGACAGCCCGTTCAGAATGTTCATAAAAAACGCGCTTAAGGATTTGGTCCTTCACTTTGAAAATAGGGCTTCCAAATTTCAATTGTGTACCGGAAAAATACATGACATCAATGAGTTTCACATTGCTCGATGAGGAATTTCCGTCCCATCCTAGAAGGGTGTATGCCGTTTTAGATCCCTTTTCTACTGGAATAATTTTGTAATACAAGGCCCCATACCAATTGTCAGCGGTCAATATTTCCTCGGGACGTAGCGGCAGTTCAGCTGAATTGTCAAAAAGTTCTATGACCAGAATTTCGTCTTTCCGCTCATCTTTCTTTAAAACAAATCCATAGTACTTTTGTGTCTCATCATCTTGTTCAATATTCCAATTGATGATGCGGACTAATCCATCAGGACTGTCAATCACGCCAACGGATTTCAATTGAGAGAAAGGGTAGGAGTAGGCGTCTTTATCCGTTAGGGATTCAAGAAAATAGGCATAGAACAAGGCGTTTTTCTCTTCCTTTTCGACATCATCCTTTGCCGATCTCAAGTCATTGAGCAACATCACTAAATTAGACTCCCGGTTCGATAAAATCGTATCCTGAGCAATTGCTTGAGTCGCAAAGGTAATGAGGGAAATAAAAACAATAGTTCTAAGCATACGAACAAAGAAACGCATAAAATGCTGTTTTGTTACCTTTAAAAATCAACTTTGATTAATCCTCGAGCTGCACAAATCCATTGATTGGAAATTTCAAGCCATGTGATTTTAAGTTTAACACAATTTGTCCCCTGTGGTAAGCACTGTGTTGCAAGAGATGAAATAAAACATCTGTCGCAGTTTGACACAAGAGATCATTGGATGACGGACTGTCTAATAAATGCCTGTTCAGGTCTTTTTTCTCAAGGTAATCGCAGGTCTCTCTGTAGTTCTGGTTATTCAGTTTTTCCAAATAGCACAACGGAAACACATCCCAATCATTTGATTCAGGTTTCGTACCATTTAATCGGCTGTTCCAGCGGTGGTTCACATTGATAATGTGACAAATAGAATGGATCGAAAAATCAGGCACTTGATCTTCCTGCGCCTCGATACAACGAATGAGTTTCTGTAGCCCAAAGTATTCCGTTTCGAATTTTCTCAACAGAAATTCTTTCATTTAAGAGAGTGCTTTGAGGTCTGCGATTGTTTGTATAGGATTTTCAGAATTGAACACAAAGCTACCTGCAACAAGCGCGTCGGCACCGGCTTTTATCAATTCCAATCCAGTTTCTAGGTTGATGCCGCCATCCACTTCGACGAGAGCACGGCTGCCACGTCGGTGAATTAAATTCTTCACTTGCGCAACCTTGAAAATAGCATTTTTAATGAATTTCTGCCCACCAAATCCTGGGTTCACCGACATAATCAATACCAAGTCGAGATCAGCAATGACATCTTGAAGCACGTCTACAGGAGTGTGAGGGTTCAGTGCTACTCCAGCTTTCATTCCGGCATCTTTAATTGCCTGAATCGTTCTGTGCAGGTGGGTGCATGCTTCGTAATGTACTGTCAACATGTCGGCTCCAGCTTTTTTGAAATCGAGGATATATGGGTCGGGATTCGCAATCATTAAATGGACATCCAAAGGTTTGGTCGCGTGCTTTGCAATCGCTGATAAAACGGGGAAACCAAATGAAATGTTCGGCACAAAAACTCCGTCCATCACGTCGATGTGAAACCAATCTGCGTTGGATTTATTGATCATTTCAACATCCCGTTGGATATTGGCAAAATCACAAGAAAGAACGGAAGGCGAAATAAGGATACTCATAGGAGACGTTTAGGATTCAAAGTTACCTTTTTAGATTTAGTTCTTCAAGAACTTTAGATATTCTTCATCCCGTTTATAGATATCAAGCCAAAAAATGATTCGATCCGTATCAGCCGTTACAGTAGAGTATTCGATAAAGATGGGTACTTGTGACTTGAGACGAATCACATAGTTTTCTTTTAGAAGTAGTAAACTGTCCAATGAATCTCCCGTAAGGTCATTCCGTTTTGTGCCAAGTGAATCATAATCCAGCATCATTTTGCCTAAATCAACGGGGTTTTGACAACGCATACATCCGTGGGAATAGGAGCGGACATCCGTGCTAAACAGGCTCTTCGAAGGTGTATCGTGCACATACACACTGAAATCGTTGAAGAATTCAAACTTGATGATTCCTAGGCTATTGCTCGGTCCAGGTTGCTGGATAATGGTATAGGGAAATGTATTTTCTTTGATTTTTCTCCAATTGATTTGGTGTGCGTCAATTTCTGTTTTATTGCGGTATAATTTATAATTGTGTTTCTCCAAATACCCGCTATTTCGCTTTAAATCAGGTAAAATCTCCTTGCTGGCTATCGAGTAGGGAACCTTCCAAAAGGGAAATACGACGATGTTTCGGATTTTCGAATTCAGTTCTGGTGTTTGATTTTCAGTTTTCCCAATGACGATGTTGTGTACACTTTTCAAACTGTCGTGAGCGTAATAACGCAAGCGATACTCGGGTAAATTGATGCGGATAAATTTCTCAGGATCCTTTTCTTTTACTCTGATTTTCTCCAGATTTAGTGCTGCTCGAAGTACTTTGTCATAGGAACTTTCATTCAACGCTAAGGCTGTGTATTTACCGACTTTTCCATCTGGTTTCAATCCATTTTGCGCTTGAAAAACTTTTAACGCCTCCACAATGTTCAAGCTGTCCTTTGCTTTCTCGGAAAGATAGCCCTTCGCAATGAGCGCAGATCTAGTGTCCTTAAAGCTGTTCAGAGAGTCTTCTTTTTGAGGTTTTATCTTGAAGGTTGTTTTGTCTAAAGGTCTTGATTTACAATGCGTGTAGAGGTGGGTAGCAAAAAAGCGATAGGTTGAATCCAAAGGGCCACGCTGAAGAAAAATAGAATCCAATGGAATGCCTTTTTTTAGCAATTTATGCATTTTATCTTGCGGTGAAAATGAGCGATTGTTGTACTTTTTTTCGGCTAGATTCATAAATCCAGAATCTAAATCGCGCACCATAAAAGAAGCGTTTGCCGTTAACAGGATTTCATCACGGACGAAAATGTTAGTTTCGAAATCTGGGTTTTTTACTCTGTTTTCAGGAATTCCAAACCAGAGAGAGTGGCCAATTGCTTTTTGAAGTTCAATTCCCCTTTCTGTCAAACAAGAGTCATTTACCCAAAGTGGTGAGAATTTTCTTTTTGCGTAAAATTCTCTCAACCATTGTTTTTCATCAGAAGAATATCCAAAAGCATCAAGATATTCATCTTGTAGCATGGTTTTTATTTTGTCTTGGATGGAATAGTTGTCCGATAGGAAATAAGAATTCTCGCCAGAATTTTCACCATCGACACCTGAACACGATTGAAGAGTGATTATTAATGCACCGGCAATAAAAAAATAACAAGAACGAATCACAGAATTGAGTAGATTTGAAAGGGGAAAGGTAAAGTAAAAAAATCAAAATGTCACTATCTGTTTTACTCATTATTATCGTCATCACAGTGGTGATTTCATTGCGTGCATTCAATAATAGTAAATTGACTGACAAGTTGTTATACTCTCCATACGCTTGTAAACATGAGGGGGCTTACTTCAGGATGATTGGCCATTTATTTATTCATTCAGACATCATGCACCTGTCCTTTAACATGATGTCGCTTTATTTTCTCGGAACCATTCTTGAACAAGAGCTCATGTATACGTATGGGGGGGCAAGAGGGGAGGTACATTTTCTTGTGATCTACATCCTCGGGGGATTGTTTGCGACCTTGATTCCCTATATTCGTCACCAAGACAACCCATCCTACCGATCGCTTGGTGCATCTGGAGCCGTATCGGCAGTGATTTTTGCGGCAATTATTTGGAATCCCCAAATGGAATTGATGATTCTATTTTTACCAATTCCAATTCCCGCCTATATTTTTGGTCCTTTATACATTGCCTTTGAATATTGGGCAGATCGTCGTGGGGGCACAGGAATCGCTCATGACGCACACATTGGGGGGGCAATCTTTGGTGTACTTTACGTATTAATTATTAATATTGACAAAGGAAAGGAATTTCTTAGCGCTTTATTCGGATAAGATTATGCTTTACATCAATAACAACAGTACCATACTTGCGAACGAGGCACCAACGATTCATGCGGGGAACCGCGGGCACGTTTATGGGGATGGTGTATTTGAAAGTGTACGAATTATGAATGGCGTACCATTGAATTTGTCAAACCACATTCAGCGTTTGATGGAGGGTTCAAAGGCCATACGCATGCGTCCTTCAAGTTATTTAACGGTCGAATTTTTCCGGGAAAAGATTGTTGAGCTTTGTCAGAAATCTGAAATAACTGAAGGTGGCCGTTGTCGAATTTCTCTCGACCGAGTTACCGGTGGTGCATGGAAACCAGATTCCAATGAGTGTACATTTTTCATTGAAGTTTACCCTTACGAATCAAATAATTTTGAGCTGAATGCCAAAGGGTTAGAAATTGACTTGTACACAGAGATTAAAAAGCAGAAGAACTTTTTGTCAAATTTCAAAACCAAAAGTGGACTTGTTTATGTGATGGCTGCCATCAATGCAACAGACCGAAAGCTTGACGACGTATTGATTGCGAACGACCGAGGAGGGATTCTTGAAAGTTCGAGTTGTAATTTGTTTGTCGTCAGCAACGGCGTTTTGTATACACCAGGTTTAGAAGAAGGTTGTTTGGCTGGAACTATGCGCATGCAAATCATTAATCTGGCGATTGCCAATGGCATAAAAGTTTACGAGTGCAATATTCTCCCTCAAAACTTATTGGCAGCCGATGAAATTTTCTTGACAAATGCCATCCGTGGAATCAATTGGGTCAGTGGTTACCGAACGAAAAGATATTTCAATAACATAGCGCGTCGCTTCGTTGCTTTGCTCAATGACCATTGGGAAGAGCATTATCAGGACCAGTAGACATAGGAACCTTGTATACGGATCTTTCATCGATGGCTTCATTTGTCTTATAATTAACATTATGTTAAATAGAAGAAGGGACTGAAGACAATAGACAATGGACTGCTGAACAAAAGATGCCAATCAAGACTACGAACAGTAATTCAATACGTAATTAGTTACTAGTAATCACTAGTAATTCGTCATTCGTCATTCGTCATTAGTCATTAGTAATTCGTCATTAGTAATTAGTAATTAGTAATTAGTAATTAGTAATTCGTCATTAGTAATTAATAATTCGTCACTCCTTCTTTGAAACACAACCAAATCCCACAAACAACTATTCTCTCAAAATCTAAGACGTTAAGTTATGTTAAATAGAATTGATGCTATTCTGATGTCAACAATTTAAATTTATAATTTTAAAACGCAGAATATTAAAGCAGCAAACAGATCGATAACTTTACACCATGTTAGGCCGCGAAGAACAAAAACAAAGGAACATCCAATTTTGGGAAGGATTTCGGAACTATATCAAAAAGTATCCCTCCTCCAATGGCCGTCGTATGAACTGGTTGAATTATCCGTCCGACGTGAAAGGAATCTATATTCGCTTGCAGTGCGATCATCAGGGCGCGCGATTGTGCATGGATTTCCAGCAAAAAGATCCAGGCATCCGAGCCATCATGTGGGAACAGATGACAGAATTGAAAAAGGTCCTTGAAGACGCCGTGCATTATGAGACCCATTGGGATCCCGAATGTATTTCCCCAGAAGGATTTTATCACGGACGTATTTCTTGGGAATTGACAGCTAAGAGTTTTTACAGAGATGAAGATTGGCCTGAGATTTATTCTTTTTTATGCGACCGAATGGTTGAATTTGACGAATTCTATCAGGAATTCAAAGAAATACTCATCACACTCAGCGAATAGGATTATTTTTGTACACTTTACATTCAAGCCATGAAGCGACTATTATTCGGAGCAGTTCTTATTTCATCACACGCATTGATCGCACAGGTCGATTTGTTTGTCACAGACTTTCAGTCTGGAATGCCTGCTGCGTATACGATTGTTGACAATGACAATTTGACACCAGCCGCACAAGTCGCTGAATATACAGATGCCTGGATTGTTGTCACTGACCCTAATAATCCTAGCGATTCTGTTGCTGCTTCAACCTCATTTTTTGATCCTAGCGGAATTGCAGATCGTTGGTTGATTACACCTGCACTTGATTTAGGAGCTTATGGAAATTACATCGCATGGTCCTCGCGTTCTCAAGATGCTTCATTTCCAGATGATTACCGGGTGTTATTGTCAACTACTGACAACAATATCACAAGTTTCACAGATACCTTAGGAACAATAGCTGGAGAATTTGCGGAATGGACTGATCGTTTTGTAAACCTGAGTACACAAGGTTATGTCAATCAAACGGTCTATATTGCTTTTGTCAATGTTACAGAAAATGGATTTAAGCTCTATATCGATGACATTCATGCATGGAAAGAAGACCCGGTTTCAGTCAATGAACTTGTAAAGCCATCATTCCATATATCCCCTAATCCAGCTAGTGAAACAATCCATATCGGGGTTGATCAAGGATATATACGTTCTGAAATTTATGCCATGGACGGAAGCTTACTGTTAAGTTCTACAGCGACTGACATTCAAATTCAATCATTGCCTGACGGAGTTCACATCGTACGTGTGTATACAAATCAAGGAGTGATCACCCAGCGCTTCATTAAACTTTAAATTTCCGGGAAAGGTATCAAGACCAATGAGTACTTGAATGCTGATTTTTTAAGTGGAATGAGCTCGATTCGCGTCTCTTTTATGCTCTTGATGGTGAAATCCCACCGTTCATTTTTAAAGAAAATACTCAGACTTCCTTCATCAGAGTAAATGGAGTATTCCCCCTTTTTTCCGGTTACATCACCCAAGGATTTCATCGGCTGAAACATGCAAACTCCTGAATCATAGAAAACAATGATGTCTTTGTCTGTGTTTTCAATGGGTGCATAATTTTTTCCGCTTGTAATAACTTCGTCAATCATCCAAACCTTACTCCCATTGTCGTGAAAAATCGGTCCAAAGGGGACTTTCTTCAAGGAAACACCTGTCGAACACGCGCTTAAAACAAACAGGATATATATAAAGTAAAGCTTCATATTTATAGAATCATTTGATTCTTAATCAATGTATTGCGAATGTCGTTAGATACGGAATCTTTGAACTCAGGCTTAATGCGTTGCCTCCATGTAGCGCCTTCGATCAACTCACAGGACTTAAAGTTATACTTCCCCTTGTTCCATTGAAAAATGCAATTGTAAAAGATGATTTCTCCTTCAATATTGTCGTTAAATCGGAGAATTAAGTCGTTGTAGCCACTTTTATTCTTTTGAAAACCAATTAAATTGGCAACGAATGTATTTGCCTTAATCAACTCCCCTCTTTCTCGGATGAAGACCACAGATCTTCTAAGGTTTATTCCGCCTACCATTGCTTTGATCTGAACGACAAACGCATTTTCAACTGGAACAACATCTGAAATGGCTAGCACTCGAAAAAAACGAGGAGAGCAAGCGGGTTCCATATAGTTGCTCGTGTCCTTTTGAAACTCGTTGCAAATGTGTAATTCCTTCAGCAAAGCCAGGTGTCGCTGGTCGGTGAATTTATCCTCGTTAAAAAGCGTTTGAACACCGACAATAGCCTTGGGCTCATCCTTTTTTACTTTGTCTTGCTCTTCAGAATCGGTGCATGAAAACAACGCGACTGACAGCAAACTAAAAATCAATAACCTTCTCATAATGTGCTCTATAATTCTATTTTAAATCCTCGTTACACTGGGAATACCGTTCCTGCATAATACATTGCAGCATTGAAATAATCTGAATTGATTCCTGTTAAAACGGAATTCGACTCAAACCATTCCAACATCAACTCTGTAGGCATATTTCCTGTTAGTTCATCTTTGGCCATCGGGCATCCTCCAAAACCTTTGATTGCTCCGTCGAAGCGTCTGCAACCAGCTTGGTATGCCGCTTCAGTTAAAGATATTGCGTTTTCTCTCAAAGTGTGAAGATGTGCTCCAATCTCGACCTTTGGCAATTCAATGATGCTTGTTTCGAATACCGACTTAACAAGCTCAGGTGTTGCCGCCCCTATTGTGTCAGACAATGCGAGTGTAGATACCCCAAAACGATCATGCAATAAGCTCCCCCACTCGATAATGGTCTCAGGACTCCATTCATCGCCATACGGATTGCCAAAGCCCATAGAAAGATAAACGACCAGTTCTTTGTTTTTCCGCCGACATATTTTGGCGATTTCTTCAATTCTCAACAGTGATTCTTCCCGCGTTGAATTCGTATTCCTTTGCTGAAATGTTTCTGAGATGGAAAATGGAAAACCAAGAACTGCAATTTCATCAAAAACACTGGCATCTTCTGCGCCCCGTTCATTGGCGACAATGGCCAACAATGACGTTTTATCCGTTAAGTCCAACTTCGACAATACATCGGCCGTATCTCGCATTTGCGGGATTGCTTTCGGAGAAACGAAGCTTCCAAAATCAACCGTATCAAAGCCACACTTGAGTATTCGGTTGATGTAACCTGCTTTTACGTCTGTGGGAATAAAGTCGTGAATGCCCTGCATGGCATCTCTTGGACATTCAACTAGTTTTACGTCAATCATCTTATACCGTGGTTTTTTGAATCAACGCTTTGTTGATTCGCTTAATCAATCCAGGACCTTCATAGATGAATCCCGTATACAATTGAACAAGGGAAGCGCCTGCCTCTAATTTTTCAATGGCATCTTCTGGCGAGTGAATCCCTCCTACTCCAATAATCGGGAATTTCCCTTGAGAATGTGCATGTAAATAACGAATCACTTCGGTTGACTGTTTAGTCAATGGTTTTCCGGACAATCCACCCGCCCCAATTTCTTCCAATGCCTGCTTGCTCTCCAGCAAGCCCTCGCGATGGATTGTTGTGTTGGTAGCTATGACTCCATCTATTTCCGTGTTCAATACAATCTCAATGATATCGTCCAATTGTCCCGTGGTAAGATCAGGTGCTATTTTTAAAAGTATTGGCCGTTGAACCGTTTTCTTCTTGTTTCGGCTTTTCAATTCCGAAAGTAAAGCCGTTAAAGGTTCTTTTTCTTGAAGTGCTCTTAAATTCGGGGTGTTTGGCGACGATACATTCACAACGAAATAATCCACATAATCATGCAGACCCTCAAATGCTAAGACATAATCATCAACGGCATTTTCATTTTCGGTCATCTTGTTTTTCCCAATATTTCCACCAATGAGCACCTTCGTTTTACGTTTTTTCAAGTGTAACACTGCTGCGTCTACCCCATCGTTATTGAAACCCATGCGGTTGATGATTGCCTTATCTTTTTTTAAACGGAATAATCTCGGTTTATCATTGCCCGGTTGTGCCAATGGTGTGACTGTTCCAATTTCAATGAAGCCAAAGCCACACTGAGCCAATTCATTGTACATGTTGGCATTCTTGTCAAATCCAGCAGCTAGTCCGACAGGATTTTTAAAGGTCAGTCCAAACAAATGGCGTTCAAGCCGTTTGTCCTCAAAGACGAAGTACTTGCGCCACAGAAAATTCACACCGGGGATACTCAAAACAATACGCAGCATAGCTGAAGTAAAGTAGTGTACCTTTTCAGGATCGAATAGAAATAAAACTGAGCGGATCAGAGCGTACATAAAGATTGTTTAAACAAATGTACCAAAGCAAAACGAGGTGACATCAGCCACCTCGTTTCATCTATTCACAATATTTTCAACATTAGAATTTGTAGCGGTTTTTACTCCAATGGTAAGAGCGTCGCTTTTGCACATAATCCTTGTACGTAATGTTTTTCTGTACGACGATGTTCAAGTAGTAGTATGCATCCTTTTGCAATTGACCACGTTGTTGACCTGGAGCGAACCATGTTGTATTGTCGATTGCTGGATTGGAAAGGTATTGCGCTGCAGGTGAACTAAGCAATGATGGATCGTAATAGCTCGTTGAAACATCGTCCATGTAATCGGTGAATGTTTTCACATAGGTTGCTTCAATACCAAATCTCCACATTCGACCCACGCCAAATCGGAATCCGATTCCCATTGGGATCGTTGCAGATATAGGCAATGTTTCTTTTGCCCCACCTTCAAGACCTTGACCTTCTGTATTCAAAGGATCGAGAGCTACCCAAGAACCTTGGTATTGTGCTTTTGGATTGAAGTAGTTTATCCCAACTCCTGCAAAAATATAGACTTGTTCATTATGATTTCGAGCACCAGAGTGACCTGGAAGGCTATAGCGCTGACCAAATTTCTCATTGGCAAAAACGATACATTCAATACGCTGACTTAATTCAATCACCATTGAACGAAATGATAAATTTCTGCTTTCACGAATCAATTCATTGGTGTTCGCGTCATTTCCACGAATCATCGAAATATTCAAGTTTGTTGATGTTGCCCAAAATGGATGAAAACGGTATCGGTAACCAATCATTCCTCCAAATCCTGTTGCCGGAAAATCGATGTCAACAAGGCTGAAATCTTTACCAACCATGTTCCGTCCACCCAAATCGCCAGTAAACTGTGTTGCGCCGAAACCAAAAACCAATTCTTTTTTATTCAAAGACCAGTTTCTCTGGGTGTTAAAGTTTGTGTGTTGAGCAAGAGTTAAGGTGCTCAACAACAAAGTGATAACTACAATTGAAATTCTCATTTCTTTAATTTAAGGGCATTATAACACTATTGTACATAGCGAAAATATCAATTTCTTTTCAAACTACCGAGGAAATGCAGTGATTATTTTCCATTTTAAGTTGTTCACAACGTCGAGAAATACTGAAAAAAAATAAAAAAATCAGATAAAACGATCCATTCATTGAGACCGATTTATCTGATTCATCATAAAAAACCGAATGACGTTGTTGTGTTTCAGTGCATTTCTACCCCCCTATTTGGCCATTCATTTTCATCGGAAATCATGTGGCCATTGATGCTCAACATCATTGCCAAAGTCAACGAAGACAAGCCCATTGCTCCGAAGAACAATGGGCTTTTGAAAGGGGAAATAGAGGGTGCCTCACAACACGTTACAATCTGTTTAAAATTTTGTCTGGAAGCGATGTACTCTGAGCTTAATCTGCTTCGATCCAACCGGATTGTTTTTATTTCCATATGCATTATTTGTTGTTAAAAATTTTCTTCAACTTTTCCAAGGCCCTAAAGGATTTGACCTTGGCATTGTTCTCCGTGAGATCCAAGATTTCTCCGATTTCGCGAAATGATCTTTTCTCAAAAAAACGTAGCTCCAAGAGCTGCATGTCACCTTCTTTTAATTTCGATAATGACTCAAACAATTTCTTTTTGTTCGCTTCTGAATTGTCTTCATCGAATTCATCAATGATTTCAAACAACTGATAACTTTCAATATTCACTGTTCTCTCAGCCTTTTTGTCGCGAAATGCTTGGTATAACTCACTTTTTGCAATTCGGTACAACCAGGATGAAAATGGCACACCTCGAAACTCGTAGCGGTGTAAATTATTGAGCGCTTTCATGAAGACTTGAGAAGTGACATCAAACGCGGTCTCCTCGTCATTCATGCGTTGATGGATGTACCGAAAGATCTGCTCGTGGTACCGTCTGTACAAAGGTCCGAAACTTTCGGGGTTCTCTTTCGCACGTGTAATCCAGCAGAGCTCTTCCTCCATCCGCTGGTTTGTCTGGTGATACATGGGGTTAACTGTCATAACATTGAGTTTTATTTCTGGTTTGTTTCGCAAGGCTTGCAGTCCTTACTGTGGCTAAAACGCAACGCATGGTGTTATGTAACACTTCTTGTCAATGCTGGGCTTGAAAAAAGTAACAATAAAATTCAACTATTTGAAAATGAAATAGTTGATTCGATTTTATTCAACTGATTTTTACCTAAAATTCACCAGATAACTGGTGTCCGTGAGTGAAAAAAGAAATGCTTTGACTGCTTTCTTGTCTTTTTCGCTCAGTACAAATGGCTGAATGACCTTGTTTTGATTCGGGTGTCCTACTCCTCCTAGAGCATAATGCTTGAGCACCTTGTCAAGATCTACAAAGCTGCCGTCGTGCATGTACGGGAAGGTCAATTCTATGTTTCGAAGTGATGGAACCTTGAACTTCCCAATATCACTAGTGTCTCCATGAATTCGAAATCTTCCTTTGTCCTCGCCGTATTCTACATACAAACCGTTGTTTTCAGCCACAAATGTGGTGAAGTAGGGCGCTGGATGACATTTGGTGCAGTACAGCTGATTGGAAAACAGGTCCCACCCTCGTTTTTCTTCTTTTGTTAAAGCTGATTTTTTGCCTTGTTGAAATTGATCGAAGCGCGAATTCATGGAGATCAAGGAACGCTCGAATGCAGCGATACTTCGGGTGAGCACATACGCATCGAAATCCCTGTTGAAAATAGCTCTAGCGGCTTGTTGGTACTTTTCAATTTTCCGCAAACGCTTGAGCAATTCATTCATTGGAATATCCATCTCGGTATGTTCCTGAATGGGAACCAACACTTGCACCTCCAAAGAAGCTAGGTGCGCATCAAACATTGCCGTTTTTAGAAACGCTGAATTCAGTAGAGATGGCGCATTTCGCTGGACCTTCCTTCCTTCCACTCCGGTGCTTACGATCTTTTGATCCGTGAAGGCGTATTTCGGGAGATGACACGACGCACAAGAAATCGATTCATCAATGGAAAGTCGTTTGTCAAAGAATAAGGCTCTGCCCAGAGCGACTTTCTCTTCACTCATTGGATTGTCCTCCGGCGTAGGAATTTGTATCGTAGAAACTTCAGTTGGCCCAGTTTTGCATCGCACCAAAAAAAGGGGCACTATCAATGCCCCGAAAAATCCAATAAAACCGATGCTTTTTACAATCTTCATTGTTGCATGACCTTCAATGAATGGATCAACTTTCCAGATGTATCATACATGTTGAATACGTAGATTCCACTTTCTAAATCCGTAAGGATCGTTGAACCCGATGAGTGCTTTGGAGTAAACGTGTCGATGATTCTTCCAGATGCATCTATGAGTTCAGCTGCACCCGCATTGACCATGTCCTTCCAAAACAATTGCATTGACCAAGCGTCGGCAGAATAGTAAATCTGGCCCGCGTTGGGTGTAGGTGTAATCGTTCCCGCATTTGGACTTTGATCAAAAACGACATAGGTACCGACGTTGTTCATGACCAATTCATTCAATCCCGTCGTTCCATGTTGAATATCACAAGTGAGCAAATTGATCCCTTTAAGCCATTGATCGACATGACAGTTGACATGGATATCAATTTGATCGGGATAACTGTTGGATTGCACAACGGGTAAATTCACTGGTGCGTAGTTGTGATCACCAAGGTTGTGCAATTCAAAATAGCTCTCTGTGCTTGCGGCATCTCCATTTCCGTCGGTGTCTGCCCACCCTCCGATGATCATGTGCATGTATCCTGAAGACCATCCCCAATACATGGAAGGATCTTGAAAACTCAATGGGTGAT
>CALPWQ020000064.1 GCA_943327315.2 Chitinophaga pinensis | reverse complement strand
TTCGACATCTAATCTGTCCTGATATCTTGCAAACTTAAGTATCGAAGTTGGCTCTAACTCGTAATTCGTAATTAGTAACTCGTAACTTTTTTAAAGTCCTAATGTCTTAAAATCCTAACATCTTGATGTTTAATCGGATTTGATGCTGCGCAATTTAAAATTTGATCCTTACGGAATTTGATGATTCATGACCTCGAGTAAAATAATATCTGACGGGCTTTAAAATCGATGTTGGAATTTACTCGCATCTCATTTTTCGTCACCAGAATATCCAACTCGTAATTCGTAATTAGTAACTCGTAACTTTTTTAATGTCCTTCGAAGCTCATCGAGCGTAGAAGTTGTCTTAAAATCTTAGTATCCTTACATCTTATTATCTATTTATATCGTAATATTGCGATAAATATCCAATCAGCGAAATGGGAGCTTCAAAGTCAGCAGGATTTACCGAAGAACAAAACGATATTTCACAGGTATTCAAGGCCTTGGGACATCCTGCAAGAATTGCTATTATACAGCATTTAATGAATATAAAATCATGTATTTGCAATGATTTAGTGGGTATCTTGCCTTTGTCGCAAGCGACCATTTCACAGCACTTGCGGGAGCTTAAAGAAGCTCAAATAATTAAAGGCACCATCGATGGAACCTCCGTCTGTTATTGCTTGAATTCAAACGTGTTCGAAACAATGATCAACACCTTACATGAATTCAAGGAATTGGACCAGAAAAACACGAAAGAATGCTGTTGAATTAAATGCACACAAATACAAGGAGATATGAAACTTTCAACACTTAAAGACGCATTAACGCAGTGCACAGAAATCAGATTTATTTTACCGAATGGCAGCTTTGTGTCGCCACATTTTCACGTGACGGAGGTTGGACGAATCTCCAAGCATTTTATCGATTGCGGCGGGGTTGAGCGCACTGAACAAACGATTAATTTTCAGTTATTTGAAGCAGAAGATTTCGACCATCGGCTATCGGCAGAAAAACTGTTGTCCATCATTCAGCTTTCTGAAAACAAAATTGGTCTGCCCGATGCAGAAATCGAGGTGGAATACCAAGAAGGTACCATTAGCAAATATGGATTGGATTTCAACGGCGCAAATTTTCTTTTGACCGAAAAACGGACGGCATGTCTTGCAGAAGATCAGTGCGGTATCCCGAAGAAAAAAGTTGAGTTAAAAACCATTGGCTCCGAAAATCCAAGCTGCACACCGGGCAGTGGATGCTGTTAAATCCTTGCCTATGCTCTACCCTGCAATTCAATCCAACTGCGACCAACTTGTTTCTGAATTTGACCTCATCACGGCGGACCGAAAAGTTCTGTTATTGAAAATTTCGGACTACATCCAACAAAAAGTGGATTCGAGTTTACCTGTCAACCTGATGTATGTGTGCACCCACAATTCCCGCCGAAGTCACTTCGGGCAGATCTGGGCGGCGGTTGCAGCCAATTACTTCAACATCAAAAATGTACATACCTACTCTGCAGGAACTGAAGCGACAGCATTTCATCCCAATGCCATCGCTGCTCTTCGTGAAAGTGGTTTTTTTGTTGTTCAGGAAAATGAAAACAAAAACCCCTTATATTCAGTGAAGTTCGGATCACCAACGGATTATGTGTCATGCTTTTCAAAAACAGTGCATGATCCTGCCAATCCTCAAAGCGAATTTGCAGCCATCATGACCTGTTCGGATGCGGATGAAAATTGTCCTTTTATTTCAGGTGTCGAATTGCGTATAGGAACGACCTACGAAGACCCAAAAGCTTTCGACGGCACGAACCTGCAGAACGAAAAATATCTAGAACGTTCACTGCAAATTGGGCGTGAATGCCTTTATGTTTTTTCGAAATTAAAGGTGAAGAATTGAAAATGAAGAATTGAAAATCATTGTTATCCAACTAAATCCACCTTCATGTTTTATCCAATCAGTTTAACTTTGATTTACTGACCCCATCGGGGTCGAATCTTTGTAACCATAAGCCCTCCCGAAAGGCCAATGACCCCATCGGGGTCAAACAGTTTAAATACTACATGATAAAATAAAACCACCCCCCTAACTTTAAAGCCACTTCATACAGACCAATGGATTCAAGAAGTGAAGCAAAATTTATCGGGCAACAATGATTGAAAATGAAAAATTAAGAATTAAGAATTAAGCGCTATACCATGAAAACAACCCAAGCAAAACAACTCGGATTTCTAGACCGCTATTTAACACTTTGGATTTTTCTTGCCATGATCGTTGGTGTGGGGATTGGTTATTTCATCCCAGAGTCGGATACGTTCATCAACTCATTCTCCACAGGAACAACCAATATTCCTTTAGCCATTGGGTTGATTTTAATGATGGTTCCGCCTTTGTCGAAAGTGAAATTTTCTAAAATCCCAGCCGTTCTAGCAAAACCAAAATTACTGGCACTTTCATTTTTTATCACATGGATTGTCGGGCCCTTCTTCATGTTCATTCTGGCCATCACTTTTCTGCGCGATTACCCAGAGTACATGACTGGACTAATTATTATCGGATTGGCGCCTTGCATTGCCATGGTCATCGTTTGGAATGAATTGGCCGATGGCAATCGAGAGCTAGTTGCAGGACTTGTCGGAATCAATAGCATGCTTCAAATGCTTTTCTTCAGCGCTTATGCTTATTTCTACTTGGAAATCATGTTGCCGCTCTTCGGTATTTCAGGTTTATCGATTGACATCACCATCGCTGAAATTTCACAGACAGTTGGGATTTATTTGGGAATTCCTTTTGCCATTGCCTTAATTTCAAGGTTCGTGCTTATAAAAGCAAAAGGACAAGAATGGTTTGAAAATCGATACCTTCCCTTCATTTCACCAATTACATTGATTGCCTTGCTTTTCACCATCGTTGTCATGTTCAGTTTAAAAGGACAAATGATTGTAGAATTACCTTTCGATGTATTGCGTATTTCCTTACCCCTTGTGATCTTCTTTTGTGTGATGTTTCTTTTGATGTTCTTCACAGGCAAATGGGCTGGCGCCGATTATCACGACAATGCAGCTCTATCCTTCACAGCTTCAGGCAACAATTTTGAATTGGCCATCGCTGTAGCCATTGGTGTGTTTGGGATTCAATCTGGGCAAGCTTTTGCTGGGGTGATCGGCCCTTTAGTGGAGGTTCCTGCCTTAATTTTAATGGTGCGCTTGGCTTTCTGGCTAAAAAAGAAGTACTATACTCATTGAAACAATTCACGCATCACTTCACCATCCGAATAAACACCTGAAATCCCAAGCAACTCAAGTATGGTTGCATTGATGTCAATCAATTCACGCGGTTGTGAAATGACTACATCTTGTTTGAAGTCAGGACCAAATGCATAGAACATGATGTGACGACAACCTGAACAACCGTCACCATGTGAAACAAATCCATCTGCCGTGCCATCAGGGTGCCGTCCATGGTCGTTGGTCACGAATAGTGTCGTTTTGTCCTTGTATATTGGACTTGTCTGAATGAAATTCCATACTCGGTAGATGTATTCATCCGAGGATTGTATTCCATTCAAATAATTCACCCAATTGGCTTGATGGCCTGAATAATCAGGTTCCTTAAAATTGACAATCATCAAATGAGGCGAATAGGTCTCGAGCACTTCCATGACGCGAACCGACGTAGTACTGTCGTCACGGTAGCCTGTTCCATTTCCATTGATCCCACAATTTACCAAAGGTCTGAATTTATTTTTCCATCGAAGATCCTTGGTGTTTGAAAGCACCTCCAATTTATCCTTACTGGCAATCACCCAGGCATTTGAAGCTTCTTGACCTTTGAAACAGCGCCAAATTTGCATGAAGGAAGGAGAACTTGGGAACTCCCCTCCCGTGTTGTTAATCGACTGATAATGTCCTGTCATGATGGCTGTATGTCCAGCCGTCGTGTGCGTATAGCCATTGTTCGAAAAGTTCGTATTGATGACACCAAATTGAGCCATGTCATTCGACAAACGGGGAATATAGCTATGGTTCGCATCTCCCCATGTTTCTGTATATCGAGCACCATCCATGATCAACACAAACACATATTGGGTTTTGTATGATTTCATTGGTACCTTATCGCTTTCACACGAAACCAAGAACGTCAGCAAACAGGAGGATAAAATGGCGATTTTAAAACGCATATATTTTTTTGTTAAAACAAAAAAGGCCGTTTGCACGGCCCTTAAAGATTATTCTTTTGTCTTGGACTTTGCCTGAGCTTTATCGATGTTGATGACCAATTCATCTTTCGATTCAGACAAATCAATTTTGATTGTATCTCCTGTCGTCAAGGTTGCTTTAATGATTTCCTCTGCGAGTGGATCCTCGATGTACTTTTGAATCGCACGTTTGAGCGGTCGAGCACCAAATTTTTCATCATACCCCTTCTCAACGATTAAATCCTTGGCCCCTTCTGTCATTTCGATTTTGTAGCCCAAATCATTGATTCGTCCGTACAATTTCTCCAATTCGAGATCAATAATTTTATGGATATCGTCACGTTGCAATGACTTGAACAAGATCATGTCATCGACACGGTTCAAGAACTCAGGAGAGAATGCTTTCCTCAACGCGTTTTGAATCACTGACTTCGCATTTTCATCACGCGATTCTTCCTTCGCTTTTGTTCCAAAACCAACACCTGAACCGAAATCAGCCAATTGGCGCGCTCCAATATTGGAAGTCATAATCAATATCGTATTCTTGAAATCAATTTTTCTGCCCAAGCCATCAGTCATGTGTCCATCATCGAGCACTTGAAGCAATAGATTAAACACATCAGGGTGCGCTTTTTCAATTTCGTCTAAAAGAATGATTGAATATGGCTTTCTACGCACTTTTTCAGTCAACTGACCACCTTCTTCGTAGCCCACATATCCTGGAGGCGCTCCTACCAAGCGAGAGATGGAGAATTTCTCCATGTATTCAGACATATCAATGCGAATCAACGAATCGTCAGAGTCGAACAAATATTTGGCAAGCACTTTCGCCAATTGGGTTTTCCCAACACCTGTTGGCCCGAGGAAGAAGAATGATCCAATTGGTTTGTTTGGGTCTTTCAATCCTGCACGATTCCGTTGAATGGCTTTCACCACTTTAGAAACCGCTTCGTCTTGACCGACAATTTTTCCACGAAGGGATTCGGCCATATTCACCAGTTTACCCGTTTCAGATTGAGAAACCTTCGTCACAGGAATCCCACACATCATAGAAACTACTTCAGCAACATTCTCTTCAGTAACAATTACTTTATTCACTTTTGAATCTGCCTCCCACTTCTTCTTCTCGTCCTCCAATTGTTCTTGAAGTTTACGTTCAGAATCTCGCAATTCAGCGGCCTTCTCATATTGCTGTGATTTAATCACTTCATTTTTCTGATCTTTCAAGGCCTCAATCTTCCCTTCGATATCTATGATTTCTTGAGGAACATTGATGTTTGTGATGTGCACACGCGAACCAACTTCATCCAAGGCATCAATTGCCTTATCTGGAAGATGACGGTCCGTAATGTAGCGCTCCGTCAATTTCACACACGCATCGATAGCCTCTTGCGTATAGGACACATTGTGGTGATCTTCGTAGCGCTCCTTGATGTTGTTCAAGATTTGAATCGTTTCATCAATGGTTGTTGGTTCAATAATCACTTTTTGGAAGCGGCGTTCTAGGGCTCCATCCTTCTCGATATATTGGCGGTACTCATCCAAGGTTGTAGCACCAATCGCTTGCATTTCACCGCGGGCAAGAGCAGGCTTAAACATATTGGATGCATCCAAAGAACCACTTGCACCTCCTGCACCAATGATGGTATGAATCTCATCGATAAACAAGATGATGTCTGGATTTTTTTCAATCTCCTGCATCACCGCCTTCATCCGTTCTTCAAACTGACCACGGTATTTTGTACCCGCCACCAAGGAACCTAAGTCCAAAGAAATGACACGTTTATTAAATAATATACGCGATACTTTACGCTGAACAATACGCAATGCCAATCCCTCAGCAATGGCACTTTTTCCAACTCCAGGTTCACCAATCAAAATTGGATTGTTCTTTTTGCGTCGCGATAAAATCTGGCTTACACGCTCAATCTCTTTCTCACGACCAACAATTGGATCAAGCTTCCCCGCCTCTGCCATCTTTGTAAGGTCTCGTCCAAAATTGTCCAATACCGGAGTTTTGGATTTTGGATCTGCCGGTTTGCGTTGAGGCGCAAAAGGATCCGTTTCATCTTCCTGTCCGCCAGGAAACTCAGAACGTGGTGTCGTGTTCTCGTCCATCATTGCTTCTAATTCGTCTTTCACGTTATGATATATTACTCCATACTTATTTAATAAACTACACACGAAGTTGTTCTCGTCTTTGAGCATCGACAACAACAGGTGCTCTGTGCCAATCATTGGACTTTTATACAATTTTGCTTCAAGGTAAGTAACTTTGAGCACTTTCTCTGCCTGCTTAGTCAAAGGAATGTTTCCAAGCGTTTGCAAACTCGACTTCGGCGATGCGGAAAGACTCTTTTCAACTTCGGTGCGTATTTGCTTCAAATCAAGTTGAAACTCTTTCAATATCCGAATTGCTTTCCCGTCTCCTTCACGAATTAAACCTAGCAACAAATGCTCAACCCCAATAAAATTATTCTCCAAACGAAGTGCCTCTTCTCTGCTGTAACTGATTACATCTTTAACTCGAGGTGAAAACTTTGCTTCCATATTCCACAACCATTTTTAGGTAAAAATCCGCATTTCTGCCACATGACAAATATAAAACGAATAAATTGTTAATAAGTGGCCAAAAAAGTCCATTTTCCACACATTTTTGTTAGTAAAAAGGATAATTTCGCTCCTTTTAAAACTAACAAATTCACTAATTTCGGACCTTGCTAAAATAATCAACAAGCGTGCTCAAAAATTAATCTGACAACATGGCAGACGGAGAAAAAATAATCAAGATCAATATTGAAGATGAAATGAAATCGGCTTACATCGATTATTCGATGTCCGTAATCGTTTCCAGAGCCCTTCCCGATGTTCGGGATGGATTTAAACCTGTGCACCGCCGCGTATTGTATGGCATGCAGGACTTAGGTGTACTATCGAACCGGCCTCACAAAAAGTCAGCGAGAATCGTTGGAGAAGTTTTGGGTAAATACCACCCACACGGCGATAGCTCTGTGTATGACACCATGGTGCGTATGGCGCAACCGTGGTCATTGCGCTACCCTCTTGTTGACGGACAAGGTAACTTCGGGTCCGTTGATGGCGATAGCCCTGCTGCAATGCGATATACTGAAGCACGCCTTCGTAAAATCGCGGAGGAAATGCTCAATGACCTCGATAAAGATACGGTAGACTTTGCACCGAATTTTGACGATAGCTTAGAAGAGCCAACGGTTATGCCGACGAAAATCCCGAACCTTTTGGTGAATGGGGCGTCGGGGATCGCAGTGGGAATGGCCACGAACATGGCTCCACACAACTTAACAGAGGTTGTGGATGGAATCATCGCTTATGTTGATAATAAAGATATTGAAGACGAAGAACTTCTGAACTACGTTAAAGCCCCTGACTTTCCTACTGGTGGTACAATCTATGGGTACGATGGGGCACGCGAAGCCTTGCTCACAGGTCGTGGCAAAATCGTTATTCGCGCTAAAGCCGAAATTGAAGAGCACAATGGCCGTGAGCAAATCATCGTGACGGAAATTCCGTACCAGGTGAACAAAGCGGAAATGATCAAGAAAACGGCAGACCTTGTTAATGACAAGAAAATCGAAGGGATTTCTGATTTGCGCGATGAGTCTGACCGCAATGGAATGCGTATCGTTTACGAAATCAAACGCGATGCAATTGCCAATGTGGTATTGAACAAGTTGTACAAGTTTACAGCACTTCAAACGTCATTCTCGGTAAACAATATTTGTTTGGTGGATGGTCGTCCGCAATTGCTCAACTTGAAGAGCATGATCTCTAAATTCGTGGAATTCCGCCACGAGGTAGTCATTCGTCGTACGCGTTTTGAATTGCGTAAGGCCGAAGAACGTGCCCACATCCTAGAAGGGTTGATCATTGCATCTGACAATATTGATGAAGTCATTGAAATCATTAAATCATCTGCTAGTCCAGATGATGCGCGTGATCGCTTGTCGACTCGTTTTGGCTTGTCTGAGATTCAGACCCGAGCCATCGTAGATATGCGTTTGCGTCATTTGACAGGACTTGAGCAAGATAAACTGCGTGCTGAATTCGATGAGTTAATGACCTTGATTGCTGATTTGAAAGACATCCTTGAGAATGAAAGCCGTCGCATGGAAATTATCAAGAATGAATTGATTGAGGTACGCGAGAAATATGGTGACGAGCGCCGTTCGATCATTGAATACTCAGCGAGCGAAATGCGCATGGAGGATTTGATCGCCGATGAGGAGGTAGTTATTACTATTTCACATGCAGGATATATCAAACGCACAAGTTTGAACGAATACAAGGTGCAAAACCGTGGAGGAATGGGGTCGAAAGGTTCTGCAACACGCGACAAAGACTTCTTAGAACACCTCTTCGTGGCAACAAACCACAACTACCTACTGGTGTTTACAGAAAAAGGACGTTGTTTCTGGATGCGCGTTTACGAAATTCCTGAAGGAAATAAATTATCAAAAGGCCGAGCCATCCAAAACTTAATCAACATCCCTCAAGACGATAAAGTGAAAGCCTATGTGAAAGTGAAGGATTTGACGGATAAGGAATATGTTGAGAATAACTTCATTGTGATGTGTTCAAAACAAGGAGTAATCAAGAAAACATCGCTTGAGGCCTACTCACGTCCACGATCAAATGGCATCAATGCCATAACAATTCGTGATAATGATGAGTTGCTCGAGGCAAAATTGACCAATGGAACAAATGAAATCGTTCTGGCAACATCATCTGGCCGTGCGATACGATTTAATGAATCGACAGTACGTCCTATGGGAAGAAATGCATCTGGAGTTCGCGGAGTATCCCTAGGAGGAGATCACGATCAAGTTGTTGGTATGATTTGCGTTGAAGATGTATTCTCAACAATTCTAGTGGTTTCAGAAAAAGGATATGGTAAACGTACTTTCTTGAACGACCCTGAAGATCAAGAGCCAGTTTACCGCATCACGAACCGCGGTGGAAAAGGAGTAAAAACATTGAACATCACGGATAAAACAGGACCTTTATTGTCTATCTTGAATGTGGACGACGAAGAGGATTTAATGATCATCACGAAATCAGGAGTTACAATTCGCATGCACATCGATACCATCCGCACTATGGGACGTGCCGCACAAGGAGTTCGTTTGATTAACCTCAAAGGAAATTCAGAGATTGCTGCGATTGCGAGAGTTCCAAGAAGCGAAGACGAGGATGAAGAAATGGAAATCGATGGTGAAAATCCAGTTGATCCCATTGAAACTAGTCCAGAATCAGAGAATGGCACAGAAGTTGACAACGACGGCGCTGTGGAATAAATAACAAACTTGCATCGTAATAAATAAAAATGAAAAAACGTATGAAAAATCTAGCGATTCTTATCGGGGCAGCACTTCTTTCGTCAAGTGCGTTCGCTCAGAAAAACAATGAAACATCTGCAGCAATTGAATACCTTAAATTCAAAGATCAGGTAACGATGATGATGATGGGTGGCGGAAGTGATTTCGCAGCCATGCAAACAACCATCAAAAAGGCAAAAGAATACATCGACTTGGCCGCAGCAAACGAAACCACAAAATTGAGTCCTAAAACGCTCTTCTTTAAAGGAGAGATTTACACGGGCTATTTGATGGCGTTTGCGATGGATACAGTTTTTGCGAAAACAGATAGTGAAAACTATTTAAACATCGGTTTATCCGCGTACAAGCAATCCCTTTCAGTAAGCGCTAAATTCAAAGGCGATATTCAAGAATCGATTTACCAGAAAAAACAACTTTTCGGAATGGGTATCGATCAGATGTATCAGCAAGAGAAGTATGCTGAAACAGCTGAAGCTTATGAGTTGCAAGTAAAACTATCGGATGCCATGAATCAAGTGGATACGGTTTCATTGTACAATGCAGGAATTTGCTACGAAAAAGCAAAACTTTACGAAAAGGCTGGCAATAAATTTAGCGAGGCAGCAGGATTCAACTACAAATTGCCCTATTCGTATGCAAAAGCATCTGGAAATTATCGTCTTGCTGGAAAAAGTGATTTAGCGAAAGCAATTATTTCAGAAGGTAGAAAGAAATACCCAACCGATCGTGACTTGCTTCTTGAGTTGGTAAACATCAGTATTGATGAAGGTGACAACGCGGGCGCTGAAGCTGCACTTGCTGCTGCAATTGCCACGGATCCTAACAACAAAATTTTGCACTACACAATCGGAACAATCTACAGCCAATTGAAGCAGAACGACAAAGCGGAATTAGCCCTTAACAAAGCTTTAGAAATTGATCCACAGTTTGACGATGCAATGTACCAACTTGGTGCAATCTTGGTCACATGGGCTGGTGAAACTAAAACTGCTGCTAACCAATTGAAATTTGGCGATGCACGCTACGATTCTATGTTGAAAGAAGCAGATGACATCTACAAAAGAGCATTGATTCCTTTGGAAAAATACATCGCCAAGAATCCCAATGACAAAGATGTATTGACTATTTTGTTTCAGCTTCACAGAAGTCTGGGAAACACAGAAAAAGCGATTGAATTTAAGAAACGAGCAGACGCGATCAAATAACAATTGCACCCTTTAACCAATTGAAAGCCATCAGTTCTTTTACTGGTGGCTTTTTTTATTGAATCTATTGGAGTTTCAGGAGATTTTACCTATCTTTGCACCCTTAAAAAAGAGCTGTATCCCTGTTAAAACAGCATGTATTCATATCTTTCGGATGTATAGGGTGCCGAAATACAAGTAAACAAAGCCAAAATGGCAAAAGAAAAACCAACGCAGGGTTCTGCAGATTTTGATTGGGATGCACTCGCATTAGACGGGTATTCTCTAGTACAACGTTCTGAATTGTCAGATCGTTACGAAAACACATTGACCTCAATCAACGAAAAAGAAGTTGTTGAAGGAACGGTGGTTTTACTCAACAAAAAAGAAGTGATTATCAACATCGGATTCAAATCTGAAGGTGTTGTTGCCGCTTCTGAATTCCGTTACAACACGGAACTAAAGGTTGGGGATACAGTTGACGTATTTGTTGAATGTCAAGAAGACAAGTATGGTCAGTTGATCGTATCTCACCGCACAGCTCGTATGCACAAAGCATGGATTCGTGTAAATGATGTTCTTCGCACTGGTGAAGTGATTACTGGATTTGTGAAGTGCCGCACGAAAGGTGGTTTGATTGTGGATGTATTCGGAATCGAAGCATTCCTACCAGGTTCACAAATTGATGTGAAGCCAATTCGTGATTACGACATCTATGTTGGAAAGAACATGGAATTCAAAGTGGTGAAAATCAACCAAGAATTCAGAAATGTTGTTGTTTCACACAAAGCACTTATCGAAGCTGAGCTTGAAGAACAAAAGAAACAAATTATCTCTGGCCTTGAGAAAGGACAAGTATTGGAAGGTACAGTTAAAAACATCACTTCGTATGGTGTGTTTATCGACCTTGGTGGCGTAGATGGTTTGATTCACATTACAGACCTTTCTTGGGGTCGCGTGAATCACCCAGAAGAAATCGTTTCACTTGACGAGAAATTGAATGTTGTAATCCTTGATTTTGATGACGATAAAAAGCGTATCGCTCTTGGATTGAAACAACTTCAACCACATCCATGGGATGCACTTGATGTGAACATGAATGTAGGTGATAAAGTTTCTGGAAAAGTTGTTGTCATGGCTGACTATGGTGCGTTTGTTGAAATCGCAGCTGGAGTTGAAGGCTTGATTCACGTTTCTGAAATGAGCTGGTCTCAGCACTTGCGCTCGGCTCAAGATTTCTTGAATGTTGGAGACGCAGTTGAAGCAGTAATCCTTACATTGGACCGCGAAGAGCGTAAAATGTCTCTTGGAATCAAACAATTGATGCCAGATCCATGGTCTGAAATCGAATCGAAATATGCAGTAGGTACAAAACACAATGCGAAAGTGCGCAACTTCACCAACTTTGGTGTATTTGTAGAACTTGAAGAAGGTGTTGATGGATTGATTCACATTTCTGACCTTTCTTGGCAGAAGAAAATCAAGCACCCATCTGAATTCTGTAAAATAGGCGACGAGATGGAAGTGATTGTATTGGAAATAGATCGTGAAAGCCGTCGTATTTCTTTAGGTCACAAACAGCTTGAAGAAAACCCATGGGATGTATTTGAATCTATGTTCAACGAAGGTTCAGTGCACCAAGGAACAATCATCGAGATGAAAGACAAGTCAGGTATCGTTTCATTGCCTTATGGTGTTGAAGGAATCTGTCCGTCGAAACACTTACGTAAAGAAGATGGATCTAACGCGAAATTGGAAGAAATTCTTGATTTCAAAGTAATCGAATTCAACAAAGAATCGAAGAAAATCGTTGTTTCTCACTCACGCACTTTCGAAGAAGGTGAAGATCGTCCAACGGCACCTAAAGGAGCTGGAAAGAAATCAGGTGGTGAATCATCAACTTCACAAGCAGTAAAAGCAATCAACCAAAACTCTGAGAAATCAACTCTTGGAGACCTTGATGCACTTGCTGAATTGAAAGAAAAAATGGACAAGGGAAATAAATAACCCAAAGCCAAGACATAAAAAAAACCGACTCCTGCAAAGAAGTCGGTTTTTTTTGTTTTAAACTTATTTATAAAACTGAATTGCCTAAGGCAACAAGTTGATCTTCGGTTTTAAATCCAATAGATTGCTTTACCAGCTTCCCTTTCGCATCGATAAACAATAAGGTTGGATATGCACTAATCTTGTACAAACGACTGATTTCAGCTCCGTCAGCGTCCTTTTCACAATCAATTTTAAGATTTACAAAATTATCATTGAACAACTCCCCTACTTTTGCGTCCATAAACGAAGTTGCTGCCATCTTCTTGCATGGACCGCACCACGAGGTATGCGCATCAATAAAAATTAATTTTCCCGTTTTAACTGCTTCCTTTTTAGCCGCTTCGAGCGTCATGTGACTAAACTTAATGCCTGAACCTTCTGAACCTGTTATTGATGATTTTTTTGAAGTTGATGTAACAAAGGCCATGGCGACAAAACCAATTGCGGCGATAAGTGCGATTCTTTTCATGTTTTTCTTTTTAAATTAATCTATTTTTATGATACAAAGGTAAACATACTCAAAGTTTCCCCTTTCAAAAGTTGTTACCTTTGAATCAAATATCATTCCAACTACTCGAATGTTGAACGTTGATTATTCATATTGCCAATCGGAACAGAAACTGCTTGTTGAGCGGTTTCTGAATGAATGGCACAATGAAAGTGATAGCATCACTGCTAAAAGTTCTGGATCAACCGGCGAACCAAAAGAAATCACCTTGAAAAAATCTTCAATGATTCTTTCTGCCCAACGAACCTTAAACCATTTTAAAAGCAAAACAGGTTCAAATGCATTTCTTTGCTTATCACCTGAGACCATTGCGGGAAAAATGATGATTGTGCGCTCGATCGTAGGAAAATTAAACCTTTTCGTTGGTGACAGCACAGCAAAACTAAATATCCCATCCAATTTCACGATTGAATTGTGCGCCATGGTACCCATGCAGTTGATGTACATTCTGGAAAATACACCAAGTCAACTAGACACCATTCGGATTAATCTAATCGGTGGCGGTCCTATTTCAACAGCTGCTATTGATTTACTGCATTCCACCGGTCATCTTGCCTACCATACGTTTGGAATGACAGAAACCATTTCACACATTGCACTGCGCCCCATAGGTAAAATCACAGAACCTCACTTCACCGTATTGCCTGATGTTGAGATTGATGAGATTGACGGAAAATTAGTAATCAATGACCATTTATTAGATAGCGGACCAATCCAAACAAACGATTTAATTATCATAATTGACGATTCACATTTCGAATGGATTGGACGAGCAGATTTTGTGATCCTTAGTGGTGGAAAGAAATTTTATACCGAAGAAATAGAAATGAAAATTCAAGAACTTATCACATTTCCATTTTTCATTTCAGCGCTTGATGATGTTCATCTTGGGCAGCGTGTAGTTTTATGTGTCGAATCAGAAAAATCTATCCCGTTCAAAAAAGAACAATTTTCTGCTTTGTTAGCTAGTCACGAGATCCCCAAGGAAGTATTTCATATACATACTTTTGTTCGCACTCTCAGCGGTAAGATTGATCGTATTCGAACAAAAGAATTGATTCAAGACTGTGTCGTTGAAAAAATACTATAATAGACTTGGTCTATCTGAAGCGTCAAGCTCGGAGGATGTGCGTCGTCAGTATCGTAAGCTGGCCATGAAATACCATCCCGATAGAAATCCATCAGAAATCGCTCGAGAGGAGTTTTTAAAAATTACTGAGGCCTATGAGATTCTAACGGGAAAAAGAAAACTAGTTCATTCATTGGAATCTAAACGAACTGGATCTGCTCGTCCTCAACAAAAAGAACGTGTTCGTGAAGCACGCAAACGTCATTATGAGCAAGTCATTAGAGAGCAAGAAGAATCGGAAAGGTATTTCAAGGGACTATTAAAAAGTCGTGGTTGGAAGGTCGTCTCGTTCAGTGCTGTTGTTGGTGCGATTCTCTCATTTTGTTTAATCTTGGATTTTTTTCTTCCTCACCATTATTCCGAGGATCGAATTACACACTATTCACTTGATGTCTATTCATCAGGTCAAACCGTTGAAAAGTGGGTGTCATTAGTTAAGACAGTAAAAAATGAGGAATTTTGGATTGAAGATTTAGATTTTCCTTTTTACGGTCAATATCCAGATTTCTACGTTCAACGATCTTGGATTTTTCAAGATCCTACAAACTTAGTGTCGATTCAACAAGGAAAATTTGTGTTTTATCCTGTTCAATACACCTATTTCTCTTTTGCGCACTTACTAATCCCCATTTTTCTCTTTCCCGCTTTTACATGGTTCTATAGACGAAAAACAATCACGTTCACCATACTCTATTATTTAAGTCTTTACTTAAGTACAGGATTAATGCTCTTGTTTCTAATATCAAATATGCATTGGCTGCATCTACTCACACTTGGATTTGTGTAAGTTACTTTTTCATGGCACGATCCATCTCTCTGCGATCATCGCGTTCTTTCATGTCGTGACGCTTGTCATGAAGTTTCTTGCCTTGGGCACAAGCAATATCAATCTTCACCCAACCTTTTTCAGAAATATACATTTTAAGTGGAATAAGTGTATTTCCTTTGACTTGAAGAAACTTCTCGATTCGAACTATTTCTTTTTTACTGAGCAATAATTTACGGTCGCTTCGTGGTTTATGTGTATAAAACGAAGCGTTTGAATATTCTGAGATGTGCATGTTTCGGATCCACACTTCACCATTGTGCATGATGCAATAGGCCTCAAGAATACTTGCTTTTCCGCTTCGAATACTTTTCACTTCAGTTCCAGACAGCTGCATACCTGCAGTATATTCATCAAGCAGGTGGTATTCAAACCTTGCTCGCTTATTCCGGATATTTAGTTCATTGGGCTTCATGGGAAGATCTCGAACGTAAAGTTACCAAATAGTTATCGGCTTTTTAACCTTGAAAAAAAAAAGTGAGACTTTCATCTCACCTTTTAATGTTACCTGATCACATTCACGTGTCCATTGACGCGCATGTGTTCATCATTTTTTGTGACTTTAAATTCAATGACCCACGTGTAAGTTCCGTCTTGAACAATTTCAATTTGATCATTAGCCCCGTATGAACCATCCCAACCAACTGTAGCATCGTGCGATTCAAATATTAATTCTCCCCAACGATCATATATGTAAAGTACATAATCATGGATATCAAATCCAGAAGTGAAAACAGGTTTGAAAATTGGATTGTACGTATCACCATCTGGTGTGAATGTATTTGGCACATAGTAGATCAACTCCTCGACGAGTTCAACATAGGAATATGCGGTATCAACACAACCATTTTCATTAATTGCTACAAGCATCACCTGGTAGCTGCCATATCCAATATTTATATAATCATGAATTGGGTCAACATCGTTTGTTGTTGGCGACCCATCTCCGAAACTCCATATATACTGATCTGCACCTGAACTATTGTTGTTGAATGATACTTCAGTAGAATACATATTAATCTCATTTGTCGACTGAAAAAATTCTGCAACTGGCAACTCTTCTACACACACTGCATCAAGTAGTGTTAGTTCCGATATGCACCCATTCGGAGCCGTAACTGTTAATGTCACATCGTAGCACCCAGGCTGCTCATATGTATTTGTTACTGTCGAACAGTCATTGAGGATTGTACCATCACCCATAGCCCATACACAGTTCTGCGAATTAGGTGTATTGTTTGTGAAGGTAACGGTCAATGGTGAGCAACCTACACTCACAACCGGTGTGAAGTCTGCCGCTAAATTTGGATTCACCGTAACCGACAATTGATCTGTGCCGATACATCCAGCAGCAGTAGTTCCCGTAACAGAATAGACCATTGTACCCAAGGTAGGCATAAATGGTACATTGTTGACAACAGCTGGCAACCACGAATAAGTTGCTGCTCCAGAGGCTGAAAGTGTAATTGGTACACCTGTACAAATAAGAATGTCATTTCCTGCAATTACTGTAGGTAATGGATTCACAATCACCGCTACTTGATCAGATGCAATGCAACCATTAACATCTGTCCCTGTGACAAAATAGGTGGTCGTTCCAACCACTGGAACAAACGATACCCCATTGGTAACTACTGGGAACCATGTATAATTCATTGCTCCTGTGGCATTCAAAGTCACTTGAGTACCATCATCACAAATAGATATATCTGTTCCTGCATTGACGAGTGGAGCTGCATTAACAACCAAAATAACCTGATCTGTGGATGTACATCCAGCAGCTGTTGTTCCAGTTACGGTATAAATGGTTGTTCCCACAGCAGGAGTAAATGCCAATCCATTTGTTACCGTTGGTGACCATGTGTATGTGACAGCTCCATTTCCAACAAGGGTAACTTGATCTCCAAAACATATAATTTGATCAGCCCCACCTATAACCGTTGGTATAGGGTTGACAGTGATTAATACCTGATCCGTATTGATACATCCATTGGCATCCGTTCCTAAAACCGTATAATTAGCGGTTGATACAGGTGTAAATGGAACACCATTCACAACAGGTGCAGTCCATTCATAGCTCAGGGCACCGCTCGCAGTCAATGTTGCGGATTGCCCATCACAAACAGACACATCCAGTCCCGCATTTACTGTTGGTAAAGGGTTAACAGTAACTATAACTTGATCTGTAGATAAACAACCATTCACATCAGTACCAGTAACCGTATAAGTCGTTGTTGCGATTGGGTTTGCTGTAACACTTGCACCTGTAGTTGCACTCAAGCCAGTTGATGGTGTCCATGCATAACTCAATCCACCAGTAGCTGTTAACGAAGTTAAACCATTTATACATATCGCTGCATCAACTCCTGCTCCGATTACAGGGAGTGGATTCACTGTGACTACAACTTGATCAGTTGATGTACATCCAATAAGCGTTCCTGTAACAGTGTAGGTCGTTGTCCCAACAACTGGCGTAAATGCTGTTCCGTTCGTTACAACGGGTGACCATGTGTAGGTCGCAGCTCCTGTCGCTGTCAATGTTACTGTCTGACCAGCACAAACCGTTTGATCTGCTCCGCCATTGATGATTGGCAATGGATTTACAGTAACCACCACCTGATCTGTTCCAATACAGCCACTGGCATCTGTTCCTGTGACTGAATATGTCGTTGTTGTCGTTGGGTTCGCTGTTACACTTGCTCCTGTCGTTCCACTCAAGCCCGTTGCAGGTGACCAAGTGTAGGTCACTCCTCCCGTTGCTGTCAAGGATGTTGAT
>CALPWQ020000063.1 GCA_943327315.2 Chitinophaga pinensis | reverse complement strand
TCATTGATGTATAGGTATCTGAATTCAATAATTCAATAGCTTCAATTTGATTCAAGCCAAATTTTGTTTCTTCGGTGGCCACATGAAACTGGAGTAGACAATCTATGATTCGCTTGTTCTTAAGTGCTTGTTTATTGATCTCGGCCAATAATTTTAAACCATCAACGGAGTGGATTAAAGACACAAAGGGCGCAATGTACTTCACTTTGTTGCTTTGAAGGTGACCAATCAAGTGCCAATGTATGTCTTTTGGAAGGAGCTCAAATTTCCCTACCAATTCTTGAACTTTATTCTCCCCAAATTCTCGTTGGCCAGCGGTGTATGCTTCTAAAATGGCTTCTACAGGTTTCGTTTTTGAAACGGCAACTAGGGTAACAGAGCCATTTATTTCCTTTCGAATGGACGCAATATGCTGCTCGACACTCATTCGTTGATGTTGTAAATGGTGAGGCCACTTCGCAGTTTTGGTTCTACCCATGTCGATTTCGGAGGCATAATCATCTGGTGATCTGCAACACGTTTCACTTCATCCATCGAAACAGGGTAAAGAACGAAAGCCACTCTAAATTTGGATGTTGCAATTTTCTCTTCCATTTTACGTATAGGTTCTGCGCCACTCATGAACTCAATGTTTTCATCTGTCTTTAAATCATTGATACCCAAGATTGGGGTGAGCACAAATTGAGTTAAGATTTCTGCATCCAAGCAACGAACTGGGTGATTCTCGTCCACAATGTTGCTGTGGCAATTTAAGCTATACCAATTCCCATCGAGACACATGGACATAAGGTGTTCGTGGGCAGGTTTTTGGAATTCTTTCAAGGGAAGGACATCAAAGGACAGCGATAACTGAGCGATAAACTCTTCAGTTGAAAGACCATTTAATGTTTTAACAATGCGGTTGAATTCCAAAATTTGAAGGACCTCCTCATCAATGAAAAAAGCGAGAAAGTAGTCTTCATTTGAAAAATGGGAAGTTCCTTTTCGTTCACGTTCCTTTTTCAATCGAGCGGACGATGCCGAACGGTGATGACCATCCGCAATGTAAGTCACAGGAATATCAAGAAAAGCGTTTTGAAGTGCAGCTGTTTGTTCCGCGTTGACCACCCAAAGCTCATGTTTGATGCGGTCAGTAGTTGTAAACTCATATTCTGGCCGAAGGGCTGTGCATTCATTCAAAAGCTGTTGTACGCCCATGTGATGGGGATGCGCAAGCAATACAGGCTCAGCATTGTAACCTACAATATCTAGATAATTGGTAAACATTTCTTCGCGCGAAGTTAAAGTTGCTTCGTGCTTTCGAATCAAATCAGTTTCATATTCGTCGATACTCGCACCTGCAATGACACCAGTAAAAATGTGTTCACCTTTCGATTGTCTGTAAATATAAAGATGTGCTTCCGAGTCTTGAAATAAGACCCCATCAGCCATGAATTCAGCATACTTTTCCTTTACCAATTCAAAGCGTTCTGGCGTATTGGGTGAAGTCTGTTTTTTACTTTCAAACTCTGGATTGATGATGCGCAAAAGAGTAAAGGGATTGTCCTCCAATTTTGCTTTCAGTACATTTTGTGTGTAAGAATAATAAGGACGAGTAGCGACAAGATGTACTTTGTCACGCACAGGTCTTATTGCTTTGAATGGAGATATTCGAGCCATCTGTATCGGAGTTGAACGTTTGGCTTAGCTATGCTTCCCGAAGGCAGTAATGATTAAAGAAGCAAGTTCTTCACCAATACGGTCTTGTGCCTCAACTGTAGCCGCACCAATATGGGGTGTACACGCAATTTTCGGATGAGACAAAAGCTCCTTACGCGGGTTTGGTTCGTTTTCAAAGACATCCAATGCGCAACCAGCAACATGGCCACTGTCTAGAGCTTCAAGTAAATCATCCTCATTGATCACCCCCCCTCGAGCAGCATTCACCAAACGCACACCTTTTTTCATTTGTGCAAATTGTTCAGCCGCAATGACTGCAGAGCCATCCGCTTGTTTCGGCACATGGATCGAGATGTAATCCAAATCTCCCAAAACCGATGCGAGAGAGGTATGTGGGGTTATCGTAGCTGTTGCATTTAATCCATTTCCAAGAGGAATAGGTACAAGCACAGGATTGGATTTTTTATCAATGGCGATGACGTTCATTCCACAGCCCAATGCATACGAAGCAACACTTTGACCAATACGTCCAAATCCTATGATTCCGAGGGTTTTACCGCGAAGCTCAACTCCTTTTGCAAAGTTCTTTTTCAATGTTGAAAAGTCACCAGATTCCATTTGTTTATAGGAGTCGTTCAAAAAGCGCGATAGGGCAAAAAGGTGTCCCATGACCAATTCGGCAACAGATTGTGACGACGATGCCGGAGTATTAATGACTTGAATGCCTTTCTCTCGCGCGTAGCTCACATCAATGTTGTCCATTCCTACACCACCACGCCCTATGAGTTTAATGCCTGGACACGCGTCTATTACTTCTCTACGCACTGTCGTTGCACTGCGCACCAATATCATTTCGATGCCTTGTTCATTTACAGCATGTGCTAAATTTTCTTGGGCAACTTTTTCGGTAATTACGGTAAATCCGGCTTCTTCCAAAAGTGACTTTCCGAGAGCAGATATTCCGTCGTTCGCTAGTATTTTCATAGTCAAATAATTAAAGTCTATTAGCCATTTTTACGCGTAAACTCGCGCATTACTTCAACCAAAACCTGAACGCTTTCAAGAGGCAGGGCATTGTACATTGACGCACGATATCCACCTGTAGAACGGTGACCTGGGAGTCCAACAATATCTGCAGATTTCCAAAGTAGATCAAAAGCTGCTTGGTGAGCTTCATCATTCAATGTAAATGTTACATTCATTTTCGAACGGTCCTCTGGCGCTACACTGCCATTGAAGAGCGGG
The DNA here is from genome assembly GCA_943327315.2 of Chitinophaga pinensis. Taxonomy (GTDB): domain Bacteria; phylum Bacteroidota; class Bacteroidia; order Flavobacteriales_D; family Crocinitomicaceae; genus M0103. Next base: position 15,165 of record CALPWQ020000063.1, on the reverse strand, counting down.
TTCTTATCAATCTCGGTATAGAGCATTGTTGCCTTCGCGTTGTTTTTTGCTTCCATCGCTTTTACCCCACCATTCGCCATTAAATTGCGCAGATTGAGCATAGCCACATATACACTGAAAACAGGAGGAGTGTTGAGCATTGATTCTTTCTCCACGTGTTGTTTAAGATCCAAATACGTAGGCATAAATGGAGAAGTCGATTTCCCGAGAACTTCATCTTTTACGATATACAAAGTTGCACCAGCTGGACCAAGATTTTTTTGAGCACCGGCATAAATCAAATCGAAATCAGCTACATTTATTTCTTTCGAGAAAATATCGGAGGACATGTCGCACACCAAAGGTAAATGAGTGCTAGGGAAAGCATGGAACTGTGTTCCGTATATCGTGTTGTTTGACGTGAAATGAATGTAATCGGCATCAGACGGAATTGAATAATCTTTCGGGATGTATGAAAACTTTTTGTCCTCAGAGGATGCGAATACATTTACATCAATGCCTACTTTTTTAGCTTCTTTAATGGCTCCTGATGCCCAAGTGCCGGTGTTCATGTACCCAGCTTTTTTGGTGTCACGCATCATGTTCAATGCAGCAATCGTAAAGCCAAGTGATGCGCCACCTTGCAAATAGGCAACAGAATAACCTTCGGGAACATGTAGGGCTTTTTTGACTAAATCAATGGCCTCGTCCATAACAGCCACAAAATCTTTATGTCTGTGCGACACTTCAAGGATCGATAAGCCATTGAAATCAAGAACAGCATCAGCTGCTTGATGAAAAACTTCTTGAGGAAGTATGCACGGTCCGGCACCAAAATTATGTTTCATTTGAATCGCTTTTTTTTGTTTTTTTCAAAATTGCTATTTAATTGACGATGCACTTCTTGGATTAAAACTATTTTTTCACGGCACATCGTTAATAGACAAAAAAAAAGCTGTCAAATAGACAGCTTAAATTTTTATTCCGCAGAAGTTTCTTTGGTTTTTGTCGTTGCTTTTTTAGCAGCGGGCTTTTTAGCAGCAGGTTTTTTTTCAGTGTCAGCATCTTTAACAGGTTTTTCAGCTTTCACTTTCGCAACTGGAGCTGCTGTCGTTGTTGTTTTTCTTTTGCGGCTATTCCCGAAAGAACCCATTGTTCTTTTTCCTTTGGCTGTTTTTTTATCACCTCTTCCCATAAGTGTAGATTTTATTTTAATTGCATTTTCAGTAATCCTGAAAACGGATACAAATATATTATTCTTTTTCTAATAAGCGGCGACGAATCTCTGCCTCGATGTGTGTTCCGCCATTCAAAATGCTTTTGCACCAGTTCAATTTGAGTTTTGTCCGTTCAATTTCGTTGAGTTTCCATGTTATGTCACTTTCTTCTAGGCGTTGACGAAAAACATTCAACATGATGGCAACAGAAACTGAGATATTGAAGCTTTCAGAAAATCCATACATTGGAATGCGTACAAATTCGTCAGCGGCCAATTTTACCTCTTCTGAAATTCCGCGACGCTCGGTGCCAAAAATCAATGCGAAAGGTTTGGACACATCGATGTCATGAATACTAGGTATATCTCCATGCGGTGATGTAGCTACAATTCGGTATCCTTGACTGCGTAGCTGATTGATGCAATGTTTTTCAGGCGAAATGTCTTGGTTATAACTAAATAAATCTACCCAACGACCAGCGCCGAGTGCAATGTCACGTTGAATTTTATATGGATTGTCCTTTTCGATGACATGCAATTCTTGAATGCCAAAACAATCGCACGAACGCATAACCGCAGAGGCATTGTGCTCTTGATAGATATTTTCTAAGGCAATAGTCACGTGTCGCGTTCGATTCGCTGCAATGCGATCAAACATTTCCCGCTTAGATGGTGTGATGATGGAATACAACTCACTCAAAACACGCAAATTTTGCTCGTGCTCGTTCATTTTTTTAATAGGTGTAAAACAAAAAAAAGAGGAACCCGAAAGTTCCTCTTCTTCAATTTCTCAAAGAGAATTAGTTTACGTTACCAGTCAAATCAGCACCAGCTTTGAAACTTACAACGTTTTTTGCAGCAATTTGAATTTCTTTTCCAGATTGTGGGTTACGTCCAGTTCTTGCAGCACGAGTGTTTACTTTGAATGTTCCGAATCCAACAAGTGAAATTTTGTCGTTGCTTTTCAATGCGTCAGTTGTAGCTGCGATAAAACCATCTAATGCTTTCTTTGCATCTGCTTTTGACAATCCAGCGTTAGTCGCCATTGCATCAATTAATTCTGCTTTGTTCATGATAATGTTTTTTAGTTTGTTTGTAATAAATTAACAAGACAAATATATCTGAATTCCTAAGCCTACAAGGGCTTTCAGCGAAAAAAATGTGAAATTTGTTAATAAAAGTGGGTAATTGTTGATAAACACGCCTGAAACCCTTGTTTTACAAGGGGTTTTCGACCAACAACAAAAAAACTTCGTCTAATTTTTTTCGCGTATCAATTGCCAATCGGCCAATGAATTGCCTGCAAGGAAGGCTTGTGCATCCATTTTTCGCTTCCCTTCAGGTTGAATTTCCTGTATTAAGAGGTAATAATCGCTGCAAGGAAAAAGAATTCCACGTTCATTCGAGCGAAGTTCATTGGCTGAAGGAATGCTCGTTTGCTCTGACGCAAAAAACTTGAAGCTTTTGCGTTCGTTTTTTACTCTATTATATAAGGTACACCATGCGCTAGGAAATGGGTCGAGTCCACGGATGAAGTTGTGTACATTTTTTACGGGCTGATTCCAATTGATTTCGCAATCGGCTTTGAATAATTTATTCGCCAATTTTTCGTGTCCTTCAATCAATTGACTTTGATCAATTGGCAGAATGTCACCTGAGTATATTTTATCGACGGTTGAACATGTGGTTGTCGCTCCGAGCGCCATCAATTGTGCATAGACCATTCCAACGGTGTCGTTTGGACCTATGGTCAATTTGTTTTGCTCGATAAGTTTGCCCGTATCCATTTCTTTTTGAATGAAAAAGGTGCTTACACCAGTTTCACTTTCTCCGTTCATAACAGCGCGATGAATAGGGGCGGCCCCTCTGTAGTTAGGCAGCAATGAGGCGTGCAGGTTGATTGTTCCTAACGGTGGCATGGACCAAATCGATTCAGGCAGCATTCTAAACGCGACAACGACAAAAAGATCGGCACGATAGCTTTCTAAGGATTCCCGAAAAGATTCGTCTTTAAGGTTTATGGGTTGTAAAACGGGAATTCCTTGGTTCAGGGCTTCCACTTTTACGGCGCTTTCAGTGATTTGCTGTCCTCGTCCAGCAGGTTTATCGGCAACGGTAACTACAGCAACGATGTTAGCGCCATGGTCGCAAAGTGCTTTAAGTATATGGGAAGCGAAATCTGGTGTCCCCATGAAAACGATGCGAAAATCTTTCTTCATTAGATTTCTTTTTTCTTCCAATCAAAATACCGAAGGTACACGATAGACAATATGCCCATCACCCCGAAGTAGATGTATTCATTGGACCAAATCCACATGATGTCCAGATTGGCCACTTTTATTAAATAGTAGGAATAGATAAGGTAGCATACACCACATACGATTTCAATCAGAAATGTCACTTTGGTATTGCCACTTCCATTGATGGTTTGGAAATACACGCTGAAAAATCCATACATAAAAATAGAACCTGAAATAAAACGCAGGGTCTCGGCACTTTGAGCTATATATGCTTGGTTTGGATTGATCATCCGAATTAAAACTTCCGGATAAAAAATGGCACCATGGAAGGAGATGAATAAAAAAATCAAGGTTAAGAACTGGATTCTGCGTTGAATGAATTTCAAGGATTGCTGTTTTCCACGTCCGATGTATTGCGAGATGTATGTTTTGGTGGTTCCTGCAAAGCCCCAAACAGGAACGTAGCACAAGAAATAAATGGAACGTATGTTTTGAGAAACGGTAAGCTCCGCACTTCCTCGTTGCTCAAGCCAAGTGAAAAACACGGTCCATGTGGTCAAGGCAATAAATCCTTGCAGCATCAGTGGACTTCCCACATTAAAAAGCTCCTTCATCGAGGGTAAATTGAAGGAGAAGTGAGAGAAAACTTGCATTTGTTTTCCTTCTTTGGAAAAGAATAGAAATACCATTAAAACCACCATGCCTAAAAAGTCAGCGATTGTCGAAGCCCATGCCGCTCCTTTCAACCCAAGCTCAGGGAATCCACCTTCTCCAAAAATCATGAAGTAGTCGAGTAGCACATTCGATAATGCAGTGGTCAAGGCCGCAATAAGCACGATCCAGGTTTTTCCATTGGCGATAAAGAATGCTTGGATTGCCAATGAAATCATCGCGAAAAAGAGCGCGTAACTTCGAATGCCAATGTAATCGTTTTGCATGCCAGCCAATGTTTTGTTGGCCGAGTAATAGCGCAAGGCATCAGGCAAAGCAAACTGGAGCAAGACGAAAAGTACAATGGCAATAAAAAATAAGGTGAAAATGGTCGTCCCGAAGATTCTACCGATGGCATCAATTTGCCGCTGACCAATACGTCTTGCGATGAGTATCTGAGCGCCATCACCCATGCCCGCCAAGGCCATGAACACTGTGATATACAACAATCCGCCATTTCCAACTGCGTCAAAGGCCAAAGATGTTGGGTCGTAGCGACTTATAAATGAAGAGTCCGTGATTAAAACAATGGCCTGAATGAAACTTGAAGTCATCAGGGGTAAGGCTACGCCAAGGATTGTTTTATACCGCAAGTCCAACATTAATCGACACGAATTACAAGTCCTTTGAGGTACTCTCCTTCAGGATGAAAAGCAGAGATTGGATGGTCTGCGGGCTGATGCAGTTGTTCCAATATACGCACCTTGCGCCCTGCTTCAATCGCTGCAGCAATGATGGTATTATTGAAAAGGCTTTTGTCCACCACTTGAGAACAAGAGAAGGTAAAAATGATTCCACCCGGACGAATTTGTCGAATGGCATGTGCATTCAAGCGTTTGTACCCTTGAATGGCCTTGTGTCTTTTTTCGCGGTGCTTGGCAAAGGCCGGAGGATCTAAGACGATGATATCGTATTCTTCCTTCAAGTCTTTCATGTATTCCATGGCATCGGCAACGATGGAATCGTGACGGTCATTAAAGCCATTCAGCTCAATGTTGTCGTTGGTTAAATCAATCGCTTTTCGTGAACTATCCAATGAATGGACAAGGCTTGCGCCATTTTGTAGAGCTGATAAACTGAATCCTCCAGAATAGCAAAAGGTGTTCAATACTTTCTTGCCATTGGAATATTTCCCCAATAAATGGCGGTTTTCACGCTGGTCAATGAAGAATCCTGTCTTTTGACCTTTTATCCAATCTATGTTAATTTGAACACCGTGTTCTTTGGCAATGTGGGGAGTTTCGCAACTTCCAAACACGTATCCATCTACAGCTTCAATGCGCTCTGGTAGGGTGTCGGATGATTTCGAATAGATCGCAATTAAATCGTTGCCCAAGGTGTACTTCAAGGCTTCAGCAATATGGTTAACTGAGCGATACATTCCAATGCTATGGCATTGAACAACAGCTACGCCATTGTAAAAGTCGATGATCAGTCCCGGGAGTTGGTCTCCTTCGCCATGCACGAGCCGACAAATGGTATTTTCTGATGTCATCAGTCCGAGGTCTTTTCGCAATTGAACGGCATTTGAGATACATGCCGTAAAAAATGCAGCATCAATTGGACCTTCGGTAAAACGAAGAATTCGAACGGCAATTGTTCCATGCTGAAAATGCCCAGAGGCAAGAAATTGTCCGGCTTTATCCAGCAAAGTCACACATTCGCCATCATCCAATTGAGAGGTGTCGCTAGCAATTGCACCGCTAAATACCCATGGGTGTTTGCGAAGGATTGAATCTGTTTTCTGACGGTGAATGTTTAGCGTTTTCAAATGTGGTCGGTCTGTTTCACACAAAAGTAACAAATGAATGTGGATTGAATGTTATTGCGGACACATTTGACTTGATTTATAGGCCTTAGTTTTGCTAAAAAAGAATATGCGTTGTACTGTACATGCTTATATGCTGAATGATGATTTTTCACCTGAACATGCTGAGGCACATTTTGGAGGAAAAGATTCAGAAAATAATCGCCGTTATGATTGGGAAGATGAGTTGCACATTAAGTCGGATGTGACAGGAATTACAACGCATGAATTTGTTTCTTTTCCCTTGGAAGGAACCTTCCCCGATGGAACAGCTTTTCATCATGAAGTGAACAAGATGCGTTTGTACGAAATTGCCTCGTCGGATGGTCCAACGGTGTTCGTTGGTGCATCAGAAAGTATCTTAGAACGAGCTGAACAAATAAAGGAGGGCGATGCATTGACATTGCGCATTTATTTGAAAGATTATGAACCATGGGCAAATCCAATTCCTGGGATATACATTGCCTCAAAAGAATTTCCTAAAGAGCTGCATGAATGATGCTACGTGTTGAAGATATTCATCTCAGCTATGATAAGGAAGTCATCAACGGTGTGTCCTTCGTTTTGAACGAAGGGCAGGTGCTTGGTATTGCGGGTAAAAGTGGCGCTGGAAAAACATCTTTATTGAAGATCATGGCGGGATTACTGGATGCAGATGCTGGTGTGGTGATTTTCGATGGAAAACAGGTGAAAGGCCCCGCAGGCAAGCTTGTTCCCGGCCATCCTGACATTCAATTGGTCGACCAACAGTTTCATCTGGATGCCTTCCATACGGTAGAGGAGAATATTCGCGAGACGGTCCTTTATTTACCGCTTAAACAACGCGACAAGTTGGTCAATGAGATGATTGAACTCATGGAGTTAGAGGATTTTCGAAAAAAACAGTCAAGGTATTTATCCGGAGGAGAACAACAGCGTTTGGCCTTGGCGCGTGCTTTGGCCTGTGAACCTCGAATCATTTTAATGGATGAACCTTTTGCTCATCTGGATTCGCGGATGAGAAATAAGCTAATTAATTATTTTCTCGAATTGAAGAATTTGAGAAAGATGTCTTTTGTTTTGGTTTCGCACGATGGGGCAGAGATGCTTGGATTTGCCGATCAAATCATTCACATGAAAAACGGAAAAATTGCACGAAAATCCAATCCGGAGAGTTTCTATTACCGCTTTGCAAGTATAGAGGAGGCGCGCTTGTTTGGTGCTGTCAATTCCGTGATGGTTGACGGTAAACGTTTGTATTTCAGACCTGATGAATACACCTTGGAAGATGTTTCTAATGCACCGAGGATTCAAGTGACCCATAGCCATTCCTTATTTACTGGTCCTGTGTATCAGAATTATTTTATGACGGAACGAAAGGAAAAGGTAGTTTTGTATAGTTTTAATAAACTCCAGTATGTCAGCGGATTTACCATCGTCAAAAAGTTTTAGACACCTCACGATTAAAGATGTTTGGATCCTCATTAAAAATGCATTCAAGGGATTTTTAGAGGAAAAAGGGCTTCATCACGGGGCTGCCTTGGCGTATTATGCTCTTTTTGCGCTCGTTCCTTTACTGTATTTGAGCATCACTTATGTTGGCAGAGTTATTGGCAAGGATGTGATAATCGAGATTATTGGAGATGTGCTCAAAAATAAAGTGGGAATTACCGATGTGAAGGGGATCATGGAATTTATGAGTTCATTGGATTTTGAAAAAGGCAATTTTTTCTTGGAGGCGATGAGTATCATTGCCTTACTCATTGCGTGTTCCGCGTTTTTGGTGTGTTTGAAAAATAGCATCAATGCTTTTTTTGATATTGAAGTTAATTTTTCTTCGACACGGAAGAAGTTCGTCCAGAATGTATTGTTCAGACTTCTTTCCATTCTTGGGGTCGCCATTTTTACAGGATTAATTGTTTCCCTTTATTTCGCTCAAACCATTGTCATTTCCTTTGGTCATCATCTTTTCGATCAAAAGGAATGGTTGAGTTTGCTCTTTTTCAATCTGGCCAAACATGGATTTTCATTGTTGAGCAATCTCATCATTTTCAGCGTGGTCTTTAAGTATGTGCACGATGGTTTTGTTTCTTGGAAACTTGCGATTGGTGGTGCATTGGTGACTTCCTTGTTGCTTTATATTGGCCAATTGTTGATCAAGTACTATCTCTTCCATTTCTTTTTTGCTGCGAGCGGAGGACTAGCGGGAACATTATTTATCCTTTTGGCTTGGGTGTATTATACCTCTCAAATTATTTTCTTCGGAGCGAAATTTACTGCTGCTTATGCCAATTACATGGGGCGTCCTATAAAATTTAAACATTAAGTTGATTAAAATATAGTCATGTCTTTGATTATTTAATCGGAATCATTAATTTTGATTAAAAATCGAGCACATGAATATCGGGACGAACTTAAAATTATTGAGAAAGCGCGTGAAGCGATCGCAGGAAGAGGTAGCACAGGACCTTGGATTAACGCGTTCTTCGTACAGTGGGTATGAAAATGGAGTGGCCCAACCCGGCATTGATTTGTTGGTGACCTTGTGTGATTATTACCTCATTCCAATTGATGATTTTTTGCGTAAAGATTTGGATTCCATGACTGAAAAGGAGTGGGAACAACTTGGCAAGCTGCCATTGAATGATCTGAAAGGTCAGAAATTACGGGTGCTAACGACGGTGGTGAACAACGATGAAGAGGAGATGATTGAAATGATTCCCATGCAGGCAAGTGCAGGGTATGCTTCTGGTTATGCCGATCCTGATTATTTAAAAGTGTTGCCCACGTTTTATCTGCCATTCTTATCGAAGAATAAAAAATACCGTTCATTCCCGATTAAAGGGGATTCAATGCCACCTGTTGTGGAAGGTTCATATGTCGTTGCGGAATACATCCAAAATTGGATGACCATTCGTTCAGGGACGCCATGTATCGTAGTGACAAAGGATGAAGGTATTGTATTTAAAGTGGTGCACAATCTTTTGGAATCAAGTCAATCGTTCCAATTGTGTTCAACGAATACGTTTTATTCACCTTACCTGGTGCATGCCAACAACATTATTGAAATGTGGAAATTCGTGAATTACATTTCTCCTGAATTGCCGGAAGTACGCATGGATGACAACGATTTAAGCAAGTCCATTCAAAGCCTGCAAAAAGAAGTGCATGAGTTGAAGGTGGCAATGGGGAAGTAAGGGTGTAGACCAAGGGACTGAAGAAGGAAAGACAAGGGACAAAGGACGGAAAGACAAGAGACAAAGGACGGAAAGACAATAGACTTTGAGACATCAAGATTCTAAGACTAAGGCAGAATTGATTTGTGATACCCTCTCAGAGTGCTTGTCCCGTGAGGAACGGTAAGGGAGGGATGAAGTGGGAGGACTTTCCTGAGATTTTAAGACTTTTCGACAAGCGTTTAATTTTTATGGAATGCTGAATTTAACTTTTCAAAAGTGTAAAGTCGAAAGCAAAAGTTTCATTACCAAAATTGCTAAATTGTTTAATTGAATTTGTTTATCAAGAATATTTATGAAACTTTTCTAAAATGAATGTACGGGTATTTCGCTCCAATAATCAATTCATTTTTTGTTAGTTTGCTCAGCTCCCAAATGATTTTTTCGCCTTCAGGTTTTATGCTACTTTCAAAAAAAACAATGATATGGTTGTTTTTGTTGTCATATTCCCAAGTCCCAGTATTTGAAATTTGGTCTGGGTATGAACCATGTTTAAGCGTGTGATTTTTCTCGAATTTTATCCAACGCTGTGAGCTGGTGTTTTCATAAACAGCGCTATCTTTTTCCTGTTGGTATTCAATTTTTTCCAATACCCAATGACCAATGATTACTTTCTCTTGGGAATAAACGCAGGAAATACAAAATAAAAAAGAAAAGAGGGTTAGAATTCGTATCATTTGACTCAATGTGTGTAATATTTTTCTTGAACAATCCTTTTGAAGAAGCCCCAACAACCTATTTTACCTGAAACTTTCCATTCACATAGCTGATCTTTTCTTCCAAGTGCAATGTTTTCAGCGTTTTTATTAAATTTTCTTTGCTGATTTCAATTTCTGATAAACATTCCTGTTCGGTCCGAGGTTCCTTTAAAAAGTTTAGGATTTTTTTTGTGGTAAAGTATGTTGCGTGCGACTCATGAAGCATCTTTGAACGACAGACATCGCAAATGCCACAGTCCTCAGAAGTTTGACCAAAATAATGCAGCACCTCAGTCGTGCGACACGTATTCGCCTGTAGGAAATTACGCGCTGCCGAAAGACGTTTTTCGGCGTATTCTTTTCGCTGAACGTAAATTTCAGGTTGAAGATTTAAATAGTCGTCCGGTAAGCGCTCGTGGATGAATGTAATCGTGGGCATGTCTGTTTTCCAAGTAACGTCTAAAATACCATATTTCTCTAAGTCCTTGAGTTGTTTTTCTATTTGTGGATAGGTCAGTTTTAAGCGCTGTGAAAAAATTTTCTCATCAATAGCAAAGTATTGATCAAAGATCCCGGGATAACTTCTGCTCAACATGGAAATCAAGGGACGGAAAACCTCATGGTGAACTTGAAAATCATATAGAGCGGTATTTCCAATTGCAAATCGAATTTTTGTAGGTTGGTGAATGGCTTCAGACAGCGTTATTTCACCATTCATTTCCAATAGCTTTAAGCTGTTGAATGTCGTTGATACATCCAAACTGAAGGTGCTGCAAAATGACTTGAGGTCAAAAGGGTAGGTTTCGTCCTTGCCAGATCCAATGGCAATTTTTAGAAAACTGCAAAGGGCTCTGTAGGTAAGTTTAATTTGATCAATCGGAGGAAATTGTTGACTAATTTGATCTTCAAGCTTTTGAATATCATCCTTTGCCAAGTAGGTGATGGCTCTACTCGCTTTTCCATCTCTACCAGCACGCCCTGCCTCTTGAAAGTAGGCTTCAAGTGATGATGGAAATTCAAAATGCAATACAAAGCGCACATCCGGTTTGTCAATCCCCATCCCAAAAGCATTGGTCGCCACCATGATTTTTGCTTTATCAGAAATCCATGCGCTCATCATCTTCGATCGGTCATCTTTGTTCATTCCCCCGTGGTAAACACCGACGCTTAAACCATGTGCGTGAAGCAATTGAGCAAGGTCTTTTACACTTTTTCGTGTTTGACAGTACACAATTCCCGTCTGACCTGTAACTGTTTTGCAAAAATCTATAATGTCCTTCGATTTGTTCGTTGATGCATAACACTCATAACTCAAATTCGACCGATTAAACGAAGCTTCAAAAACCTGTGGTTTTCTTAACTCGAGCTGTTCTAAAATGTCTTTCCGCACAGTGCTTGTCGCTGTTGCTGTGAGGGCAATCATTGGAACTGCTGGTTGCAATATCCTTAATTCTTTGATGGCTAAGAATGATGGCCTAAAATCGTGTCCCCATTCTGAAATGCAATGCGCTTCATCCACCACAATCAATCCGATGTTCATCAGCTGAAAACGCTCTTTAAACAGCTTTGATTGAACCCGTTCCGGCGAGGTGTACAAGAAATCTAAGCCTCCAAAGCGCGCGTTGTCTAGGGTGAGATCAATCTCTCTGTAACTCATGCCACTTACGATTGATTTCGCCCGAACGCCGCGCTTTTCCAACTGATCCACTTGGTCTTGCATCAATGCGATAAGTGGGGATATGACTAGGGTTAATCCTTCCCGAGCCAAACCTGGTACTTGGAAGCATACAGATTTTCCTCCGCCAGTAGGCAATAACGCGAGCACATCATGACCATTGATGACCGCATCCGAAATTTCTTCCTGAAGCGGCCTGAAGTGGTCAAACCCCCAATATTTTTTTAATATGTCGCGGCTTTTCTGCATGGATAATTGTGCAAACCAAAGATACGGTATTTGCCTATGCCACTAGTTGTTCACTTCGAGTTTTGTACGTATATTCGCATACAATTTTTTATATGTTGCCAGAAACTCTTTCCATTAAAGTAACACCAACAGCTCATAGCCGAATCGGTGAGGTAGATTTTGAAAATCTACCGTTTGGTCGTATTTTCTCTGATCACATGCTTGTCATGGATTACAAAGATGGGGAATGGCAACAGCCTGAAATCATGGCCTTTGGTAATCTTTCTTTGCATCCAGCAACGTCAGCAATTCATTATGGTCAATCCATTTTTGAAGGCATGAAGGCAAATAAAGCAGAGGATGGTGAAATCCTAATTTTCCGTCCAGACATGAATGCGCACCGTTTCAAAGAATCGTGTGAGCGCATGTGCATGCCGACAATTCCAGATGATGTGTTCATCGAATTGGTGCGAAAAACAGTGGAAGTGGATAAAAATTGGGTGCCTTCCAAAGAAGGAGATTCTTTGTATATCCGCCCATACATGTTTGCTACAGATGATTTTATTGGGATCAAACCTTCTGAAACATACAAATTTGTGATTTTCACATGTCCAGTTGGAGCGTATTACTCTGAGCCGGTAAATGTGAAAATCGAAGAGTTCTATACCCGTGCTTCTGAAGGTGGTGTTGGTCGTGCGAAGACGGCAGGGAACTATGGTGCTGCCTTGTATCCTGCGAAACAAGGACAATTGAAAGGATTTCATCAACTCGTATGGACAGACAGCAAAGAGCATAAATACATCGAGGAATCGGGTACCATGAATATCGTTTTTGTCATCAATGGCGTGCTCGTGACTCCTTCAGAAGAGGCCGATACGATTTTACGTGGTATCACAAAACGCTCAGTGATTGAAGTGGCGCAAAGCTGGGGAATTCCAGTGGAGGAGCGTAAAGTTTCGGTGGAAGAAATTGTGAATGCAATCAAAGATGGTTCGCTTACCGATGCTTTTGGTGCTGGAACGGCCGCTACGATCGCTCCAATTGTGAAAATTGGTTTCCGCGATGAAGTATTGAATTTGCCACCATTGGAAGGAAGAGAAATCTCTATAAAAATTAAGAATTACCTCGACGATTTAAAAGGAGGTAAAGTGGAAGACACCCACGGTTGGTGCCTGCACGTTTAACGAACGAGGTTCATTTCCGATTTTCTTATGGATTCTAAGCGTTTCAGGCATCTACTGCGAAATGCAACTATGAAATCTGTAATCCTTGCTTTCTTTTTACTATCCTGTGCCGTGCAATCGAATGCGCAAGATTCTATAGTTGTTTGTGTCAACGTCACCGATGATGAACGGGGCGAACCCATTCAAAATGTGTCCATTCAAATCAATGGATTAAAACAAGGTGAACAAGCAATTTTTCGCACCTACATGAAGGGTGTAAGTTGCTTTTCGGCAGCTGTTCCTGCGTCATTGACTTTGTATTTTTCGCATCCTTTATTCAATCCGGTAACGGTAACCAAGAAAGTCCAAAAATCCTCGGATACCTTACAGATTTCTGTGGAAATGCGTCCAATTCGCAATCAGCTTTTGAATGAAGTGGTCGTAAAAGCTCCAGGGGTTCCTGATACCGTTTTTGAATCCTCGCGCTTGAGCGTTGCGGATTTCGAGGTCTTGAAGGATGGTCGAATGGTGTTGCTCACGTATCCTAAGAATTTGAAAAAGGGCAGTGAACTTTTGCTTTATGATGGATTGTCCATCTTGAATTCATTCCGAGTACCAGGCAGGGCAGAAGAGTTGACACGCGACTATCGAGGCAATGCACATGTGGTGTGTCAAGACAATGTATTTGGACTATTGGTGAATGAGAAGCAAGTGGGGGTGGCATCGCTCGAGAAGGCGTATTTCCTAAAATATGTAGCCCCCATTGTGGATACCGTGCATTCAAAAATGTTCTTTTCCAATTACAGCGACGTCTATCCGGCATTTACCTATTTTACCTTTGACCAATACGATTCGACCTATTCGAAAATCATTGATGTTCAAGATGATTTGATGATGGAGTTGTACCGTTCGGAATACAAGTGGGCCGATGTTCGTACAAAACTGTGGGCGAAGGAGCAGGAGAATGCTACAGGCATCGATGCTGAAGTTTGGGTTGGTGCCAATTACTTTACACAGTCCCTTTATTACAAAGAGGTGTATGCACCGCTCTTTTACAGGAACGATTCTGTCTTCGTTTTTGACTATTACAAAGATGTATTGTTTCATTTTGACGCGCAAGGTAATCGTTTGGACAGTGTAGCCATTTATCACCATTATCAACCCAAAGTATCTGGGTGGAAGCGTCAACTGATTCAAGACCGTGTGACAGGACAAGTGTATGCCTTATTTGATCGAGCGGGATATACGTATCTCGGATTGGTCGATTTGACAAGTGGACAAATTACGGAGAAAGTGAAATTGGAGTTTAGATACATCGACAAAGTACAGGTGTACAACAACCATGTCTATTACGTCTATCGACCTTTTGAATCGGTTCAAAAACGTTTCTTGTACAAGGAACGCTTGCCCTACGAATTTGGAACGTCGCGCGTGCTTGAGGGCGATGCGCCGACGATTGAAGAATAAGTTCAGTTTTCAGATAGCAACCATCTTCTCGCCATCGGACCCTCGTTCATGATGAGATCGAGGATGGAAAGATTCGGAATAAATCCATTTTCAGCTTCAAAAACTTGGGTGTATTTTTTAGTGTTCAATCGATCGTCAAAAGGGAAGGCCCTAAAATCCGAATCACTTTGTACAAATTCCGTGGTAGATTCCATCGTTACTAAATCAATGGACAGCCAAGCCAATATCGTCTTGATGATCTTTTCATTTAAACGCAGCAAGTTTTCTTCATTTAAAAAGATGAGAGCTTTCACTTCCTCACCGTAGTGCTCAAAAAATGGAGCAGAAGAATACGCACTTGCAATCGTCCGCCAATGGTCGTTTTGCCAATTATCGGTATAAGAAATTTCAATGTCCTCCATTGCCGTCTTATTCCCATTTTTCTTAATGACGGGAACGGATAAATGACGAAGCCCATTGGAAACTAGGATGTCACAACGTGTGCGAATGGATTGTTTTACGAAATGCTCCTTCGCTTCAAGGAGCACCTTTTGTGCACGAACAAGTTCTCGGAAATAGGCAATGCTTCCAAAATAAGCTGTTGGAAACACAGATGTCATTAGCGAATGAATTTAAACAAGCGCTCCCAGCGAATACCGAGGTAAGGACTTTTCGAGAACCACACCATCGATGCTTTACCAACGATATGATCTTCTGGTACAAAACCCCAAACTCTTGAGTCAGCCGAATTGTAGCGATTGTCTCCCATCATCCAATAGTAGTTCAT
>CALPWQ020000062.1 GCA_943327315.2 Chitinophaga pinensis | reverse complement strand
TACTTTCAAACCACCGACTATAACCCGTTGAATCCAAATCCTAAAGTGGTTAGAGAAGAAAAAACGGTCAACGAAAAAAACCCGAGCGACCAAGCAAAAGTGTATTTCATGAATCTTTTCAATGATTTTGCACCTATCTACAAAAGTTTTATCGACACCAACTACTGCGGACCTGGATGCTACTATTCCGTTGTCAATAATGCAAGTGTTCCCGCTAGTAAGGACACTACCAATGATCGATTGATTCATAGTTTTAACACGGTGGTTCATGAGTCTACCCATCATTTCAACTCGCATACTGAAATCTGTGTAGATCCAACGATAATCATCCAATTTCAAAGAACACCCACTTACACGTCAGAAAAGTTTCTGTCAATTGTTCCAAAGGAGGCTTCCGATAAAATCTTTCGATTAAAATCATATGTCGGAAATGGCAGCGGGGTCAGTGCCAATCTCTCTGGTATTTATGGTATAATGGATGAATTTTCAGCATACCGAAATGGGACAAAAGCTTCACTTGACGCAGCTATAGCAGCAAAGTTGGCGAAAAATGAAAAGCGAAAATTGGACTTTATAAAGGAATCCCTTCCTACGTATTTTGCCTATTATGAATTTCGACTTTTCATTTCATGGTACTTAGACTACGGAGCAAAATACCAACTAGCCATGCACAAAGCCCTTATGGAGAATACAAACTTCCGTGTAGCATTTACCTTACTGGAGCAAGGTTTTAAGGAAGACATTAAAATTATGGAAAAGCTTGTCGCTGAAAATCCATCCGAGAAATGGTCTTACGACTATTACGAGAAAGATTATGTGGCTTATTGTAAAGAGCTTCTTCTTGTCCAAGAGAAGACATTGAGCAGTTTTCGAATTGCGGGTGTCACGGCTCAAAACTACAGTCAATTTATCACTCAACCTTGACCCATTTTTAACTAAAAAAAAACAACATGAAAAACCTCAGTTTAATCTTCGTTTTATGCACGACTTTGTCCATCTTCAGCCAGTCTACAGATGAGCTATTCCTCGGCTGCGGAAACGCCTATTTTGTAGACGCCAACGAAGGATCAGAACTTTTTAGTACCTGTCGAGAAGAAGGATGTTTGATGTATGTAGGCACCCGATTTTGCGATACCTTGCGCTCTGTGGCCTATTATCAAGATGAAGTATTTACAGGAACTGCGCGCTATGTATTCGAAAATCAACTACTTGCTGAGTATACATTCAAAGATGGTTTGCTGCAACATTTCACCAATTACTTTATAGACGGAAAGGTTTGGGTTGACGCCGAATACAAAGACGGCGTGCATCATGGAACGAAAAAAGAGTTTCTTGAGGATGGATCTATTTACTCCATTGAGCACTTTACAAATGGCATCTTACATGGCGATTACTGCAGAAGATTGGACCGCATTGACTATGGTGATGGTGAAACTTATTTCTTATTGAAAGGGCTTTATGTCGATGGAAGGCGAGAAGGTCCTTGGGTCATGGTACGTGACGATGCCGAGAATTACAGCTGCGACAATGGAACAGTTTACGAAACCCAGACCTACCTCAATGACTCCTTGCATGGCGAATACCGCATGTACTATCCGAATGGAAATCTCAAAGAAGTTGCTCATTATGATCATGGAAGAATCACTGGAGATTATGCGAGTTACAAATTAAATGGTGCCGTATTTTATTCAACCAAATTCATCAATGGAAATGGAGAAACGAGAGCCCAGTACAATGATGGCGAATGGGTACTTACTCAAATTTATGAAAATGGATTTGCTGTAGAACGATAGTAAGAAATTTGATCCCTGCGGGAATTTGATGGCGGAGCCAATTCAGGATTTGATCCCTGCGGGAATTTGATGCAAAAGGGACAAAGGACAATTCTTCGCTCTTTGAGCTTCGAAAGACAAAGGACCGCTGCGCTAAAGGACTTGATTTTACTTCGAGATGGATTTGAATTGTTTGACCCCGATGGGGTCATTGGCTTTTCGGGAGGGCCTAAGGTTACAGAGGTTTGACCCCGATGGGGTCCATAAACTTGAGTAATACCATCAGATAAAACATAAAGGTTGTTTTAGTCGTACAACAATGATTTGTAATTCGTAATTTTCTTACGCCACAGAAGTATGAGCAAGTCTCTTGTCCTTTGTCTTTCAGCGAAGCGAGTCTTTCGTCCCAATTGAAAGTCTTAAGATCTTAAAATCATGATATCTTAATGTCTAATAGAATTTGATGCCAGAGGCAATTTGTAACTCGTGGCTTCGAGTCTGCTAGCGCACCTCAGCCACCACGTAATTCATAATTCGAGTCTGCTATCGCACCTCACGTGTTCGCTGAGGCGGAGCCACCAAAGTTCGTGACTCGTAACTCGTAATTCGTAATTAGTAATTAGTAATTCATGGCTTCGATTCTGCTCTCGCACCTCACGTGTTCGCTGAGGCGGAGCCACCAAAGTTCGTGACTCGTAACTCGTAATTCGTAATTAGTAATTCATGGCTTCGATTCTGCTCTCGCACCTCAGCCACCAAATTCGTAATTCGTAATTATTACTTCACCACCCTAACCGTTTCAACAAGTCTTCCCCCATCAACAACAGAAATAAAATAGATTCCTTTTGATAAACCACCAAGCATCAAGGAGTTCATTTCATGCTGAACAGAATAGGTTTCGATGACTCGATTGAGCTCATCCATTAAAAAGATTTGGGTTTGATCATGTATACTATTTTGAGGAATAAATACGTTCATCACCTCAGTAAATGGATTTGGAAAAACAACGATGTGATTGGACTGCTGTTGATTCATTTGTACCAATCTTAGCTCCGTATACATGAATTTTCCATCGAAGTCTTCTTCTTTAATTCGGTAATAAAACTGCATATTCGGCACAAATGCATTGACATCCACAAATTCGTAATCTAAAAGATTTTGGCTTGACCCTGCGGCTTGAACTTGAGCAATAACGGTAAAGTTCTCTCCATCCAATGCGCGTTCAATCGTAAAATAGTCACTATTGATTTCTGACGCCGTGGACCAGCGAAGCAATACATTCCGATCGATTGCTTCAGCAGAAAAGTCTACAAATGACACGCCCAGCGGAATGAGCATCATAACACCCAAATTGTTTGGTTCGGGAGAAGTCCCGGAAAAGCTTGTACAAGGAACCGCCGAGTTATTGCAGCCCCCTGCGCCGTTTAAGGTTTGAGCCACATAATTTGATGTTGGCATTGCCGCCAAAAAAATCACTGCTCCTTGGCCACCTCCACCTCCGGCACCATGTATTCCCCCGTTGCCTACTGATCCACCCGTTCCACCGTTCGCGGAAAAAGTAACTAGACACGCCGAACTAAATGCAAACGAATTGGCGTAAATGATTACCGCTCCTGCTGCCCCTGCTCCTCCACTGCCGTCATTCCCTGAATTGGCAGAAGTTTGACCCCTCGCCGTAATTGATATGGGTGTAGTGCAGATAGTTGAAGTAACGATTTGGTTGGCTTTGACATAAACAATTCCACCGCCATTTCCACCGTTGGTAGCCACGCTGTTGTTCATTTGACCACCTCCACCACCTCCACCCATAAAAATTCGATTCTGGGAATAATAGGGCAACAAGGTCTGACCACCTAATCCATGTCCTGTATTCGCTGCGGTGCATTGCCAACCAATACCACCAATTCCCCCAGTTGCAACATTGGCACCGCCACCACCCCCGGCGTTGTGAGTTAGTCCTCCTCCTCCTCCGTTAGCGATTTTACCGCGAGCGCTCGTGTAAGTGACATTGGTATTTTTGTGTATCCCTTCGCCTTTGTATCCATACTCTGTAGTTGCGGAAAAATAAGCGGAATTCAAGCATCCAGGACCCGAATTCGTAGATTTCAATCCGCCTCTAAATCCTGAAAAATTGGCATTGATCGAATGATTCAGCGTCAAGGTACCAAGTACTTCAATGGCAACAACTCCACCGATATCTCCATTCCAAGCCAAGGCCGACATCGCTGAAGTAGTAGAAAAGTTAGGTGCGCCTAATCTTCGTAAAGACACAACTTGCACACTGCTGTTCGCTGTAAACGTATAGGTCCTCGCAGGTGTACTCGTGAATGTCATGGTGTTCGGTATGCCACCAACTTCTGTATGTGTCGAGATGGTTAAAAATTCATAATTGCCTGCCGAACCAATCGATGCAATTGTTCCAAAGGTATTGGCATTCGTGACATTCGTTCCTATGACATTGTCCTGCATTTGAATGAGCATTACCTTTTCACCATTTTCGAAACTATCTGCCGTTTCATTGACAGCTGAAACACTGACTGCAGTTCCGCTTAAACCAGTAACTTTCGCGTAGCCGTTAACCACCTGTGCTGATAAAAACAAGTTTATACAGAAAATAAAAGTCATCCCTAGCAGAAATGGCAGCAGGAAAAATGTCTTTAGACCAAAGAAAAACGAAAATTTTGTTTTCATCTAATGTTAGGAGAACAAATGGCATACCGCCACGAAATTACATCTCAAAACACTGTAAAACAAGTCTTTAAATAATATAAGTGAAAATTAATTCCCAAATCGAGAAATTATGTGTCAAAAATGGATAATGACGCATAGGGTTAATTATCAATTTTTTAACTCAAAAAAAACCAATTTGAGAAGGCAATGAATTTCAGAAATCGTCTCTTTTATTTCATCGACTTGTCACAAGCATAACATCATTGACAGTAAGCGCATTTGGACCGATAAAGGCAATCGAATACTTTTTTTCCTGTTGCTCGTATTTCTTGACTTGCTTGCCGTTCACCTGCGTAATGATTTCTTTTTTTCCTCCACCACTTGAGGATACACCTAGGAACAAATCGCTATCAAGGGCATTGTCGTTCAATGCGCGATTCACTTCGATGCTTGTCCAAGATGACGCAATTTCCTGATAGATTGCCCCAAGGGCTTCTCCTGCCAAGAAATGCTGAAGAAAGGTGTTGACCCCACCGTAATAATTGTCTGCATAATAGGCGCTGGCACCAACCATCAAAAATGGTTTCGCGGTTTCACTTACCCGCGATGCAGCTTCTGCAACACCAATATCGAGTGGATCTCCTTCAGAAGAACCTGCTGCGCCGCATGCGGACTGATAAATAACGACAGGATTTCGGTTGAATTTAAGTTCATCTACGATGCGCTGCGCAGAAATAAATTCATTGATCACAAGTCCACCAAAGCCCTCATTCAATCCTAATGTGGTACCATGGCCGTTGTAAATGAAGAACGACGCATTCAAGGCCGCCTTTTTAATATCCACCCATTTATTGTTCGGTGAATAAAAGCGATGCACCTTGTACTTATGTGCCTCCAAGATAACAGCAAGTTCCTCCATTCGCGCTTTATTTTCAGCTGGAGCGCGGTCACCTACAATCAGAACAGCTTCTTTTTGCGTTGAGGTAGAACTGTTTTGAGAGAATCCAACAAAAACAAGAGAGATGGAAAAAAGGAGGAAAGTGAATGTCTTCATGGCCATTGGATTTAGTAGGTTAAACTTTGCTTGAGTAACATGTTAACCTAAGTAGGCCTAAAAAATAACAGCCAAGTGAATTTTAACCATAAAAAAAGAGCCAACACGAATGTCAACCCTCTTTGTAGATGTTAAGATGTTAAGATGTTAAGATTTTAGGAAGTCAAGACAAAAGACTTATTGACATGAGACAAAAGACTTGCAGATGTCAAGACATTAAGATTTTAAGACTTGCTCATACTTAGGTGGCTGAGGTGCGCAGCAGACTCGAAGCCACAAAAGACTTAACCGTACGTCGAATTGCCGAAGGCATCCCGCCACAGCGGACTTTAAAGCAAATTCCTGAAAGGATCAAATTTGCGAAGCAATCCATGCCCCATGTTCTATGCTCCCTATTCTTATGTCATTTATCTCAGGTCAAAGCGATCGAGTTCCATTACTTTCACCCATGCTGCGATAAAATCAGTGACAAACTTCTGCTTCGCATCTTCACTCGCATATACTTCTGCCAAGGCGCGCAATTCTGAGTTGGATCCAAAGATTAAATCCGCTCGAGTCGCATGCCATTTTGGTTTCCCTGATGCACGGTCGCTCCCAATGAACACTTCTTTTGTATCATCAAAGGCCTTCCATTCAATGTTCATATCCAACAAGTTGACAAAGAAGTCATTCGTTAGCATGTCTTTTTTATCGGTGAAAACTCCAGCGGTAGAGTTGTCAACATTGGTATTCAACATACGCATTCCACCAATCAACACGGTCATTTCTGGTGCTGTCAAGGTTAACAATTGTGCTTTATCTACGAGCAAAGCTTCAGTTGCAATGGTGTACTGCGTTTTCAAGTAATTGCGGAATCCATCAGCGTTCGGCTCAAGCACCGCCATTCCTTTAACATCGGTTTGTGCTTGCGTGGCATCGACACGTCCTGCTTTGAATGGCACTTGTACCGCAACACCCGCATTTTTTGCTGCTTGTTCCACACCCACTGTTCCTGCCAAGACAATCAAATCGGCCATAGACACTTTTTTCGCGCTAGATTTCTTGTTGAAGTCGGCTTGAATTTTCTCCAAAGCTTTTAGTACTTTGTTCAGTTGCGTTGGATTGTTCACTGCCCAGTTGCGTTGCGGTTCCAAACAAATGCGTGCACCATTCGCTCCACCGCGGTTGTCCGAACCACGAAAGGTTGATGCGGAAGCCCATGCTGTTTCAACCATTTCACTCACTGTCAAACCAGACTTCAAAATCTCCGTTTTTAATGACTGAATGTCTGTAGCATTGATGATTTCATAGCTTATAACTGGAAGAGGATCCTGCCAAATAAGGTCTTCTTTAGGTGCTTCTGGTCCGATGTAGGTTGTA
Source organism: Chitinophaga pinensis (assembly GCA_943327315.2). Taxonomy (GTDB): domain Bacteria; phylum Bacteroidota; class Bacteroidia; order Flavobacteriales_D; family Crocinitomicaceae; genus M0103. The sequence continues at coordinate 11,258 of CALPWQ020000062.1, read as the reverse complement.
TTCGGCCCCATGTCACGGTGGGTCAATTTGAACCAAGCACGCGCAAATGCATCTTCAAATGCTTTTTGATCTTCCATGAATTTACGGGAGATTTTCTCGTAGGCCGGATCAAAACGCAAGGCCAAATCCGTTGTGAGCATCGTCGGTTTGTGACGCTTTAAGGTATCAAAGGCATCCGGAATAATGTTCGGCGCGTTCTTCGCCACCCATTGCTTCGCTCCTGCAGGACTTGTGGTGAGTTCCCATTCGTATTTGAATAAGAATTTGAAGTAGTCGTGACTCCATTGAGCAGGAGTAGAGGTCCACGTTACCTCTAAACCAGAAGTGATCGCATCTTTTCCTTTACCTGTTTCATAGGTGCTTTTCCAACCCAAGCCTTGTTCTTCAATCGGTGCCGCTTCTGGTTCTGCACCCACATGGGTAGCTGGTCCAGCGCCGTGTGTTTTTCCAAAGGAGTGTCCACCCGCAATGAGTGCCACCGTTTCTTCGTCGTTCATTCCCATTCGACCGAATGTTTCACGAATATCTTTCGCGGAAGCGAGTGGGTCTGGATTTCCGTTTGGACCTTCCGGATTGACATAAATCAACCCCATTTGCACTGCTGCCAATGGATTTTCGAGTTGACGTCCTTCTGCGTAGCGTTTATCTTGAAGCCATTTATTTTCAGATCCCCAATACACATCCAATTCTGGTTCCCATACATCTTCGCGGCCACCTGAAAAACCAAAGGTTTCAAAGCCCATCGACTCCAAGGCCACATTTCCAGCGAGCACCATCAAATCGGCCCAACTGATTTTCGCTCCATACTTTTGTTTGATCGGCCACAAAAGGCGGCGTGCTTTGTCCAAATTGGCGTTATCAGGCCAACTGTTTAAAGGTGCAAAACGCTGTTGTCCAGCCGATGACCCTCCACGACCGTCGCCACTTCGGTAAGTTCCAGCGCTGTGCCATGCCATACGAATGAACAGCGGACCGTAATTGCCATAATCGGCTGGCCACCACTCCTGTGAAGCTGTCAATAAGGTTTTAATTTCATTTTTGAGCGCGAAATAGTCCAAACTTGCAAAGGCTACGCGGTAATCGAATTGTGGTCCCATAGGGTTCGTCAGCGATGAGTTTTGACGCAATACACCTAAGTTCAATTGATTTGGCCACCAATCGCTGTTCGTGGGTCCATCCCCTTTTGGAGGCGTTAAGGAATCAAGACCAGCTGAACTCGTGGACATTGATGTTTCGGTCATTTGTCCGTGATTCACAGGACATTTTGCTTGACTTTCGGATTTTTTTTGTGCCATACTCGGTAAGGAAGTAAGAAGACCGATGGATAAGATTACATGTTTCATAAAAACTACTTTTATCGCGTTTGACGGCGAAGTTAGCGGGCATTTGCCATTGCTGAAATTGATTGTATCTATAAAGCTATTGAAATAATCTATACACTTTTTGAAGTCTGACGAAAGCCCTGTTTTTTCCAAATGCACGTCATGCTTTGGTCGTCTCAGTAGTTTCCATTATTTTCGAAGCAACACAGAACCAGACAACTACTATGAAAACACCTTTATTTATCTGCTCATTTTTTTTATTGGCCCTTTCGACATTAAGTTACGCCCAGTGCTCGCGGACCATTCCAGCCAACGCCAATGTGGTGAGCACGTCGCAAACCGTAAATGGTGGATTCACTCCACAGTGGGTTTGTCCCAGCGATACCTTGTACTCTGATGGAGGGATTTTCTTGGCTTTTCTAGAGTCGAATTCAACCATGGTCACCGGTGGGGGCATCGATACGATTTATGTCAAGAATGGGGCAAAAGTGATCATGAATGGAGGGATTCATGTATTCATTCATGAGCCGAGTGCTGTATTTCAGATTTCCGGAGGTATTCCAAGCTATATTCCGTGTGCGAGTTTAACTTTTGACTATTCCATAGCACCATCGACTGGCTGCGGACCAATCTGTAACCTTGCTGTCGCGTGCGCACCGAGCAATGCCTTATGCAATGGAAATACAACGGGTGCGATTTCTGTAAACACCGCCAATGGCAGTGGACCTTTTACCTACACCCTTTCGCCAGCAAACATCAGTGGCGTTTCGAGTGTGAGTGCGTTCACGATTCCCAACCTCGCAGTTGGCACCTACTCCATTGTCGTGACCGACGCCAATGGATGTACTTCAAGTGGTTCAGCTACCATTTCAGAGCCCCCAGCACTGCTATCCACCGTCCTTGAGCTAAACAATGTAGATTGCTTCGGTGGCAATTCGGGCTATATACACATCGGAACTGTTGGAGGAACACAGCCCTATACCTATTCTTGGTCGAACGGCGCGATGGACGAATTCCCAATCTACTTGACTGCGGGCATATATACATCTACCGTCACAGACGCCAATGGCTGCACCTACCAGCTGAGTACTACGATTACCGAACCGCAAGCAATAACAGTCATGATCACACAAAGTGGAAACGCCCTGAGCACCATTGTGAGTGGTGGAACGGGTCCTTACTCCTATGGTTGGAACACTGGAGAAACCACCTCAAGTATTGTTTGTCAGACACCGGGTGTATACAGCGTGACAGTTACCGATGTCAACGGTTGCAGTGAAATGCAATCCTTCACCTACGGCACCTCGGGGATCGACGAACTACTTTCGGCAGCGATGCATGCCTACCCCAATCCGGTTGTGGATGAGTTGACTGTTATCGTGAGTGAAGCGTTGATTGGAAGTCATTATTCTGTCGTTGACTTAACGGGGAAACTCCTATTTGATGGTCAGCTTTCATCCGCGAGCACTTCGATTGATTTTGCAGGTATTCCTAGTGGAATGTACATGATTCGTTTAGAAAGTGGGGAGAATGTGCGGGTTGTAAGGGATTAAAGCTCTTTGCTCATTTTCTAAAAAACAACTTGTCCTCGATAAATATCCTAAACTGATTCGTATTGAATGCATGAGCATTCTAATCCCCCAAGGAAAACGCTGGCAAAAGCTGAGTGGATCCATTAAAATTCAGATCGATAACAACCTATTTCTCAACAATTCGGACGAATGGATTCCCATGAGTACTTATGTACCATTTCCTTTGGATGAGGACCAAACTCTAGATGCAATCTTTACCTCTTTTGTGGAATTTGACATGAATGCGAAGGCTGTTTACAAGAGGATTGTGAGTGAGGTGAAGGATGTTCACGTGGAGGGGTAAAATCACCTGACACGAAAAGTGACCTGGACCATTGAGCATGCGGAAAGAACTTAAGATCAACCCATCCTTATCGAAGTGTTTTCATTTTTTCAATCGATCCCTGGTCACCTTGAATGCTTTTGCTATTTTCGGGGAACTAGAAATCTGAACATGAAGCACATCTCTGTTGTTGCCGCTGTTATTATCCACGAGAACAAGATCTTATGTGTTCGACGTGGACCTGCGAAATACGCGTACATCTCCCAGAAATGGGAGTTCCCTGGCGGCAAGGTAGAAGAAGGCGAGACCAAAATCGAAGCCCTCAAGCGCGAGATCAGCGAAGAGTTGCACATGGACATTTCCGTCGATGCCTTTCTGACGACTGTTCAACACAGTTACCCTGATTTTCACCTCACGATGGATACCTTCTTGTGCACTTGTTCAGATGGCACACTCACCTTGACCGAACACAGCGAATTCAAATGGCTCGATAAAAGCGAATTGAACACATTGGATTGGGCTGCAGCGGATGTTCCGATTGTGGAGAAAATTTGTGCGGAATGACTTGGCTAAAGGGGGATTTATTCGAAAGTCTTAAAACAGGATTCGTTGACAAAGTGGTTCAATCGAACCGCGAATATCGGCCGCAACTACTTGTCAACGATAAAGGTAATGGGAGAAAAGTCCTGACGACAATCGAACGCGAACTTCGCACCTGTGATGAATTCTGGCTTTCAGTAGCGTTTATCACGACAAGTGGACTTGCCACCTTAAAAAACACCTTAATCGAGCTTCAAGAAAGAAAAATCCCGGGGAAAATCTTGGCTTCTCAATACCTCAATTTCACGCAACCTGAGGCCTTGCGGATGATTTTACAGTTCGAGAACATTGAACTCAAGATCGTTACAGATGGGGATTTTCATTCGAAAGGTTATCTTTTCAAGAAAGGTGACATGTTTGATCTCATTATTGGAAGCAGCAACTTAACCGCCAATGCGCTCTGCACCAACAAAGAGTGGAACCTCAAAGTGACAGCTTCTGAAGAAAGTGAACTCATTCTGCAAACCGCCACGGAATTTGAACGAGAATTTAAAGATGCAACTGAAGTCGACGACAAATGGATTGCGGGCTATGAACTTTATTACAAAAGTCAACTTGAATACAACAAGAAGATCCAAGAACGGACCCAATATCCAGAATTTAAAGAAGTAAAGCCCAATCTAATGCAACGTGAAGCATTGGAAAACATCAAACAGCTTCGACAAAAAGGCAAAAACAAGGCTTTGCTCATCTCTGCCACCGGAACGGGTAAAACCTATCTTTCGGCTTTTGATGTGAAGGCATATCAGCCAAAGAAATTTTTGTTTATTGTACACCGCAGAACCATCGCCGAAAAAGCCATGGAAACCTATCAACACTTGTTTGGGAGCCATATCAAAATGGGAATCTATTCCGGTGCTTCGCGTGAATTGGAGGCGGATTTCATCTTTTCAACGGTACAAACCATCTCCAGAGACGAGCATATAAGACAATTTGCAAAAGACCATTTCGACTACATCGTCATCGATGAAACCCATCGAGCAGGTGCTGCATCCTACCAGAAAATCATGGAGTATTTCACCCCTGCTTTCATGCTCGGGATGACCGCTACGCCAGAACGTATGGATGGACTTGATGTCTTTAAGCTGTTTGACAACACGATTGCCTATGAAATCCGGTTACACAAAGCGTTGGAAGAAGAAATGCTTAGTCCCTTTCATTATTATGGGGTTACAGATCTGAGTATAAACGGTGAAATCATCGAAGACAAGAGCGACTTTAACCTTCTTACAGCCCATGAACGCATCGAACGGATCCTTGAAAAAGCAACTATTTACGGCTGCGATGACGGGAATGTACGTGGACTAATCTTCTGTTCCTTAAAAAATGAATGCCACGAGCTGTCAAAAGCATTCAATCACCTTCGAAAGAAAAATGGTGCCTATTACAACACCATTGCCTTGACAAGCGAAGATTCAGAAGAAACACGTGCGGAAGCAATTCGCCGACTTGAGAGTGACCAACTTTCCGAAAAACTCGATTACATTTTTACAGTTGATATCTTCAATGAAGGAATCGACATACCGCGCATCAATCAAATCATCATGCTCCGTCCCACGCAGTCGGCTATTATTTTCGTTCAACAGTTGGGACGTGGATTGCGGAAAGTCAATACCAAAGAGTATTTGACGGTGATTGATTTCATCGGAAACTACAGCAACAATTACCTTGTTCCCATCGCATTATACGGAGATACTAGCTACAACAAAGACACCCTGCGCAATCTCATTTCAACGGGAAGTCAATTCATGCCTGGTACGTCCACCATCAATTTTGATAAAATCACCAAAGAGAAAATCTTTGCCGCCATTGATTCAGCAAATCTTCAGCTAAAAAAAGACCTCACCACAGATTATAAATTATTGAAGTATAAGCTTGGAAGAGTTCCCATGATGATGGATTTTGTGGCACATGGATCTCGTGATCCTTTTAGTTATGTGGATTATTCAAAGTCCTATTACAACTTCCTACGTCACATCGAAACCGATTTTGAACACGTTTGCTCCAAGGATCAAATGGAGCTTTTAGACCTATTCTCGATAGAAATAAACAATGCGAAACGCGTTGAGGAAAGTGCATTACTGAATCTGCTCATCGAAAATGGTCACGTTTCACTTTCAGACTTCAATGCGCACATGACAAGAACATTTGGATATAATCCAAGTGATGAAACAATGCGCTCGGTTTTACAGAATCTCAATTTTGAATTCGTCCGAAAACCAAGAAACATTGTCGAATTTAAACATAACACCTTTTCATTAACTCCAGAATTCAACGTCACACTTGCCAAAAACGATTTCAAGCACTACTTGATCGATAACGTTCAGTATGGTTTGCATGCTTTCAAAAAACGTTTTAAGCTTACTAAGTTGACAAATGGCTTTGTGCTCGGGCAGAAATACAGCCGAAAAGATGTGTGCCGCATTCTAAACTGGGAAGCAGATATCAGCAGCACCGTTTATGGATATCGTACTCAAAATAAATGCACCCCTTGCTTTGTCACCTATCACAAATCAAGTACAATTTCGAAAAGCACACAGTACAATGATCATTTTGTTGACCCACAAACCTTTGCGTGGGAATCACGTTCCAAAAGAAAAATAGAAAGCCCTGAAATTCAAGGCGTAATTGACTCCAAACTCATCATCCTCTTCGTGAAAAAATCAGACGGTGAAGGCACCGATTTCTATTGTTTGGGGCCTGTGAATATTCTACCTGGCAGCGTTAAGCAAGAAAAAATGCCCGTTTCCGAAGAACCTGTTGTGCACATGACGTATAAACTGACAACTAACGTCGAGGATCATTTATTCGATTACCTCACCGATCAAGGTGCGTAATTTCTATTGCTACCGCACTCACTCTCCACTCTCACCCTCTGTTTCCGCCGCTTTCTTTGATTTACGGTACGTATAACTATCGTAAATGAAGCGTTTTGCGAAGCGCACAGGTTTGTCCGTGCTCATGAATTTTTTGAAAACGTTGGCATTCACCCCAAAATACTCGTAGGTCGAGCCATCCGTAAAGGTGATTTCCAACAAGAGTCCTTTGTGCTTGAAGTCGTAGATCCCACATTCCATGATGGTTTTCTGGTATTCAGGCAAATTGCTTTCGGTGGTCTCAGGAGCGATACTTACCAAGAAATGATAGCCATCCACCACTTGTCTCCCCATCAAGGTCGCCTCCTCTTTCATCGGATCTCCATCCTGATATTTGTCCGGATGCCACTGCTTCACCAACTTGCGGTAGGTCGATTTCAATTCGGCCAGATCGATTTCGGTTTCAATCTGAAATAATTTTTTGTACTCGTTGATGCGTTTCATAAAATGTGATGTCGGGAGCGTCCCAATGGGAATGTGTGTAAATCTGTTTGTCGAAATGAATCGGCTTGTTGGTTCATGTTTGGTTTGTCTCGTTAAAAATAAAAATCAGAGACGCCGCAAAGTTAGCAAGAAAAACGGGGAAGCGTTTTTCAAGGAGCTAGAAAGAGTAGATAAAGGCTTGAAGGAAAAAATAAACCTGCCCCTTCACTTTCACTCGCTAAGGGACGGGGTATTTATTTTATTCAGGAATACAATACATTTTCATTCGCCCGGTAAATGAGGGAGTTTGCTCTGAACATACCGAAATGAAGGACCTACTATCCGTATTGTTAATCCGCAAATACCAATTTCACCGTCTGTTGGAAGTTTTGATTGTATATTTTTACGTAATATACTCCCTTTTCATTTTGACTCACATCTACGTCAGATTTGACAAACTTTTCTGTTTTATCGAAAGTCTTCGAGTTGATCAATCTTCCGGCGGCATCATAAATATCCAGATGCACTAATCCGATAATATCATTCGTCACGTAACAGGCAAATTTTCCATCAACGGAAGGATTAGGGAAAATGGAAACTGCTGTTTCTAGAGATTCCATTGCAGCATCTTCCGTGGTTGATTCCATATTGTATTTGAATGCGGTACTTCCAATGCTTGCATTCACTCTGTAGCAGGACGAAGCGGAAAAAACACTATTGTAACTAATTACCCGAATGTAATACGTTGCTACAGGAGCATTGTTGTACGTAATAGTTTCGGCAGTTGTACCCGCATTTTCACTGGAATACAATAAAGTTCCAGCGCTGTTATACATTCTAAGGTCATAATCCAAGGGTAAATTGGTGAGCGAAATTCGTATGTTTTTTGCTGCGCTGGTATTGGTAAATTTAAACCAATCAATATCCGTACTCGTGCTAATCAATGCTGAAACATTTGTGTTTACCGTGATTACTTTTGCTGCAGAAAGGGAGTTGTTTGGTTCAAACACATCGGAACAAGTGGACGTAGTTGTGAAATTCGCTCCAGCAGTAAAGGCGCTGCTTCCAGAAGAACAATTCGTTCTAACTTGCCAATTATAGCTTATCCCTGCCGTCAAAGCGCTTGCGCTATAGGATGCTCCGGTTGTTGTATAGGAAGTCCAAGTAGAAGAGGTGGATGGTTTGATTTGTACCGTATAACTCGTAGCTCCGCTAACTGCTCCCCAACTCAAACTTGCAGAGGTAGTAGTTATGGATGCAGCAGCCAAAGAAGCAGGCTGGTTACATGTTCCTGTTGCGCTGGCTTGAATATTCAAGGTATAATCTTCTACTTCCCCGTAGGTGTATGCTTCACATGAACCAGTTAGAGCAGCATCCTTCATCATTACTCGCATACGAGTAGATCCTGTAATGGCAGTCGTTGGGATTGTAATGGAAACTGTATTCAATCCAGTTACAGCTGCAGAAGTATAAACCAATTCACCTGCATCCACGAAATCGTAATCTGCATTGTAATCAATGTACACTCTAAAATATTCTGAATAAACTGAACTTGCAAATCCTGGTGTTAAAGAAACAATGTAAGCAGTTCCTTTCGTAACATTGGATGACAAATTGGTGAAATTTCCGTATCCGCCATTGGATGCCGTCGTATTATTAATGGTTCCTATTTTAACATTGGAGATCCATTCAAATTGAGTGTTTGTAGCACCCGCAGCACAATATTGAGGAGTTGCTGTTCCACCTGAACATCCTACAGATGTCTTAAGACTTGCTCGAAAACCACCGCTTACAAATAGAGCTTGCATCCTATCTTTTTGACCGGTAGAAAACATATACATACATGCATCATCTGTATAATCCATGTAATTCATGAACATTTCTGCACTTGTTCCACATGTATTGGATTTTGGGTGGCTTGGACAAGCTCCATTGCTTGTGTTGTGCACTGGAGTATCCGTTACCAAATCACTGCCACATGTAGCATCTCCCCAAATGTGACGCAAGTTGAGCCAATGTCCTACCTCGTGTGTAGCTGTTCTTCCTTTGTTATATGGTGCTTGTGCTGTACCCGTTGATCCAAATGCGGTGTAGTTGATGACCACACCATCTGTTGCTGCAGCTCCACCAGGAAATTGTGCGTATCCCAAAAGACCGCCACTTAGGTTACACACCCATAAATTCAAATATTGACCCGCCGGCCAAGCATCACTTCCACCTTGTGCAGTGTATTTCATGGCATCGTTGGATGAAAAGGAAGCTACCGTAGTAGATCTTCGAATTATACCTGTTGTTGAACTACCAGTAGGTGATGTTGTTGCAAGGCAAAAATTAAATTCACAATCTGCCACGGTGCTTGTAAACGTCGAAGGTGTATTTGTCCAATCACTATTTAATTTCCTAAAATCTTGATTTAAGGTATTTAACTGAGATTGGATTTGTGCATCACTTATGTTTTGAGCGGATGTATTGTACAAGATGTGAACAACCACTGGAATATTGATTACTGCTTTTTCCATACCAACAGTTCCATTGGATATCACTTGATTCGTGAATTGCTCAATGTCTTGAACATTGGATGAAAGGTTTGGGTTTTCCTGTAGCAATCGATCGTGATTTTCCATCGTGTGACAGGTGCGCTGTCCGAAAACCTGAAGAGATAAGGACAGGACTGCAATTTGAAAAAAGGTTTTTTTCATTTTCTCCGAGAATATAAGTTTGGCGTAGTGAAGATAGAATGTTTTATTCACTGTGCTACTATTTTTTATTACTTGTTTAAAAAAACCTAAAAAAAGCCGTCATGGAGAGGTATGAATGCAATCGCAAATCGTTTGATTTTTAATCTTTTTCACCGTCTTAATTGAAAATTCAAAGATGAAGAACAAAATTGGAGTTCATGGATTAATCATTGAAACGAAGAAAAGTTCAGATACAATTTAACAAAATGAATTGGCGTTGTTTGTCTTTCATTCAGAAGGGTCCCGTTTGAAGGAATCGGCTGCAGATGTGTAGACAAAAAATAGCAAGAATCAAGGACAATTGTGTTTGCTAGATACCCCAAATCATTTCTTTGCTCATGTTAAGTTAAGAAGAAGTAGAGAACAATAGACTAAAAATTTGAAATGGTCCATCTCGTTAGTCCATTCATTTGAAATGAGCATCCAGAGCACTCATTACTGGGAATATGTTTGTCCAATCTGTTATTGCTTTGACAGTTAGTCATTTGTTCTATTTAAAAGCCATATATTTGGGGGCTATATATCCTATGATTAAAAACACACTTCTCTCAATTTTGGTTTTGTTGCTTGCATCCATTGCAGGTGCACAAACCGCTGCATTTACCACGTCTCCAGCTGCTGTGAATGGCGTTGTAACCATTTGTAAAGGTCAGTCAATCACCTACACGAATACCTCAACCGGGACAAATAACAGCACGAATTACAATTGGACATTTCAAGGCGGAAATCCGAACAATTCAAACTCAATAGGACCACATACTGTTACCTATTCAAATTCAGGGAATTTTAACACCACCTTAAATCTTGGCGGAGGAAACTCTGTCCAAATTTCGGTCAACGTCATTAATACAAACAGTATAAATCCTCAGCTTGTTTTGGTGCCAGCAGGAGGCCAATATTCAACCACTTCACTTAATGGAGTTACCATATTTAGAAAGTGTGGAGGAAGCAATATCGCTAACTTCACTTTCAATGACCCCAATTTATCAAGTTACCCTGCTGGATCAACATTTAATTACTCTTGGGGGGATGGCACAAGCAGTACAGGGGCCCCCTCATCTATTTTTCATAGTTATGTGGGTCAAGGTTATTACAACCTTGTATATACTGTAAATCTTCCCTCTGGATGTTCAGTAAGTGTCACCTATCAGGTTTATGTTGGAGCCAATCCTCCCGCTATCACTTTATCTGGAACCGCCTCAACATCCTGTTTACCAAATGAGTTTTCCTTTGAGCTTGGCTCACCTCAGAATACCACACCACCTGTAGGAACAACTTATGTGATTATTTACAACGATGGGTCACCAAATGACACAGTTAGTGCATTGACTTCAAACCCCATGACTATCGAACACTTGTTCACCCAAACTTCATGTGGAATTAATTCTGTAATTCAATCAACAACGTACACCAATTCTTATTCTATACAGGTAGTAGCAACCAAT
>CALPWQ020000061.1 GCA_943327315.2 Chitinophaga pinensis | reverse complement strand
TTTTATCATTTAATAAGCGCAGTGCTTCTGCCGGAGTAGTTGTGATGCTTGAATTCTCGTTCATTTTAATTTATTGTTCGAAACACACAAAGTTCACAAACATTCACCCCATGACCTTTGGAAGTGCTGTTAATTCTTGTTAATATTGTATAGCTAACCACTTACGATTATGATTAAACGAACCTGTCTAGAGTGCAGTCATGCTTTGACTGGGCGTAGAGATCAGAAATTTTGTTCTGACCACTGCCGAAACTCCTTCAACAACCGAAAAAATGAGGATGCGACTGAACACATGCGCCGCATCAACAACATTTTGCGTAAAAACCGACTGATCTTAAAAGCTTATCTTGTCGATGGCAATACCAAGGCACACGGCATTCAGTTGGCTGATGAGGGCTTTAATTTTCATTACTTCACCAATACCTACCGCACCCGTGAAGGTGTCGATTATTTCTTCTGCTATGACCATGGGTATATTCGCGAGGAAAACGAGGTGTACCAGATTGTGCTGAAGCAGGAGTCACTCCGCTAAGTGCTGATTTCCATTATTTTCGGAAAACTGAAATTGAACGTTAAATTAAAAGTGTTCTTTTGCAGTTGGAATGGGAGCGAACGCAATAATGGCACAGGTGAAGAAGGGAATAAGCAGAAGATTACTGCTCGTATGTTCCTTGCTGTTCAGTTTTTCCGTGTTTTCAATGACACAAGAAGAGCAGTCGACCATCACGTCTATTGAGAATAGGATTCAATCGGGCCAACTCAAGCAGGCAGAAGGGCTCTTGCAGCAAATCATTCATTCGAATGCTGGTTCACTTGCAGCACGATATACTTATCAAAAATTGTTGTCAAAGGTTTTTTTGCATCAGCAGATTTTTGATAAATACCTCAAGAGTTGTGATCAAGCACTCACGGTTGCACGGCGTTTAGACCCAATCTATGTCTCGGAAGTTTATGCGAACAAAGCCTATTATTGGCACTATATGATGTGGTCGGACAGTGCTTTGGTGTATTCCAATAAAGCCATGGACCTGTTTCGAAAGAATCGTTCGTCGATGGAAAAAATTGACGTGCCTTTTATGTACGAGGTCTATGCGATTACGTATTTGTATAGAAATGACAGAATCAAACCAAGCGCTTATTTGGATGTGCCTATTGCTGATTTCAAACGAAAGCAGTTTCAATGGTTCGATTCGGCACTTTATTACCAGCAAAAATTTCCATTCAAGTTTACAAGTGATCTATCTATGCTTTATCGATCCTATGCCAATCGTTGGTTGGACGTCGTTTCGGGCGAAAAGAGAAACCCAAACTCGCCGCTTCAGATTGTTGCGTTCAATAAAGCAAACAACTTGTACGATAAAGGACTTGCGTGCATAAAGCCTTGGCATCTGAATGATTGTTTGACCTTATCGGGATTAAAAGGAGCCATTCATACCTACACGAAGAAATTCAAGGAGGCGGATGAGATTTTTAAAAATGCACTGAACAAGGTACCCCGAAAAACACTTTTCGACCGGTCTAAAGTCGCCTATCAGCCTTTGATGGTTTTTCTCACGTTTTATACACGAAACACTTTGAATTTGACCTACGACAGCAAGTCAATCGATGCGCAAATTGCTATCCTGCGGATGCTTCGTCCCGATTTCTGGCGAAGTTTTGATGCGAAAAATGATTTGCCTTATGATCCCTACCGCACCTCACCCTACATCAATCTATTTAACTTGTATGCGATAAAATCTATGCACGAGGCAAATGGAAAGGAGGATTTCTCCATTGCAGTATCCTACTTAATTACCTTGAAAAGTTATTTCCATTTTTTAAAGAATTGGCCCGATCAAACGTTTCAATCCACACCCTTCGTACAAATTGCCTCTATTCAAAAGCATTTGAAAAAGAACGAATGCTTTTTGTTGACGCTCAATGAGGGCGAAATGTTGGAAGGAAAAAAAATCCTGGTCACACCTTCGAAGGTGTCTTTTGTGAAATCTACGACGACTGGACTTTTGAACGAAAGATCTTTTGACACACTCGATTTCAAGACCTTTCAACGGATAAGTTACCAAGATTTCACGAAGAACTTTTCAGATGTGCTGAGGGCTTTTCCAAAGATGAGAAAGGTGTACATCTGTTATGACGATAAGAATCCTTACGAGATGATGTTGAAAGATACCTCGGCCACGGGGTATTCAAATGCTCATTATCTTGCGAACTCCATCAACTTTGTTCGTGTGTACAATCCAATCACCTATTTCAATGGAGAAAAGGTGATTTCCCCAGGTCGCATGGATGTTCGTTTTTTACGCCAAAAGGATGGGACGAAGCTGCCATTCATGAATGAGTTTTTCGATCAGTTTGAAACATCATACAGTTATTCGAAAAAGTCTTATTCAGGAGATATTAAAAAAAGTCTCTATCCATCAGGTATTTTCCACCTCTATGGTCACGGTGAATTTACTATGGATGAAGAGGCAAAATCGCCAGCTTTTCAGTTGCGTTACCTTTTATCGAATGGTCAAAAATCAGAACGGCGATTGACGGGTGAGTTTCCAGTGCACCGCGATCTTGTGGTCTTGAACAATTGTTTTTCGGGCTACGCGAATTTTCTAGTGAATGAGTTTAATCGTTCTATTCCACTTAGAATCTTGAGTAACGGTGCCAAAGCGGTACTTGTTTCTCCTTCAAATGTGGACGACTATTTTTCTTCTATTTTCTTCAAGGCCTTCTATCAAAACATTGAAAGCGGGATGCTGTTCGAAGAGGCTTTTTATAAAGCGAAAAATGACTTTTTCCAGAAAAACCCAAGCATGCGCCATCCGCAATTTTGGAATGCCTTTCAGTTGATTCAAAGTTACAAATTGAGGTATATTCCATCAGCACCTGCGCGCGATTTCTCGTGGTGGATCTTGGTCCTGTTTAGTGTAGATATCGCTGTAACTGTTGGCGGTGCGATTTTGCTGCAGCGCGGACAAACTCATCCTCGCTCGTCGAAAGTGTCTTGAAAATTCGAATGGCTTTTGAAAGTTGATCCATTTCTGCAGCATGGACTCCAATGAAATAAGCGGCCCGATGCGCAAATTTACTTTGGCTCTTCGAAATCGTTTCAAATTGCTTACAGGCAACTTCGTATTCTCCATTGTCGTAGGCAATCAATGCACTGTAATACTTTACCGTATCGTTATTGGCATGGATTCTTTTTACGCGTTGAATCGCAGCTTCTGCTTTCTCAAAGTCCTGTTTTTTATAGTAAAACATAGCATCGGATAAATCTACACTTGCCGATGTACCCATATAATTGGGCAAACCTCGATCTTTAAAGGTATGGGAAAGCTCAATCCGGTTTGAACGCAAAAGGTGTATGCCACCAACACCGCTGAGCACAGCAAAGATGAAGATTGCGGCGTATTTAAGGATGTGGTATTTTGAGTTCTTATTTGCCAGCAGGGGCGATAGAATGGATTTCTTGTTTGCAGCCAGTTGTTTTCTGATGCGCATACAATCTCCAGCACATTCATCGAATAGTTCAATAAAGCCCAGAACAGATTCATCCAAATCTTTTCGACTGCGCAATCCTGCCACATGCAAACGCAAGAGGATGGGTTGATCCAACAACGCCAACAAGGCACTTAATGAACGATCATCCATAAAGCAATCGTTAATAGGGATTTATACATCAAGGCCATTTTTTGGCGCGTCATGCTCAATTTGTTTCGCACAGTTTTTTCTGAAATCATGTTTTGTTTCGCAATTTCCATATTGCTATACCCGTCGAGATGAAGTTGGAACAATTCCGTTTCTTTTGATGCTAGGGCATGCAAACCATCCAACACATCATCATTGTTTTCCATCAGTTGCTTTTCGGGCAGTTGGGCTAAAATGTCGAAGTGTGATTTTTCAGCACGAATGAAGTCAATGGCTTTATGCTTCACGGATGTCGTTAAATATGCCTGTATAGATTCCACATTTTGCCACTTCGTTTTTCTTAGCTCAGTGCTGGTTGCCAATAAAGTGACGAAGAGTTCGCTCACAATGTCCCGAGCGACCTCCATATTTTTTACACGATGAAAGGCAACAAAGACCAAAGGCTCAAACAAAACATGGTACAAATCTCCCAGGGCACGGTCATCACCGCGCAGAAAAAGAGTCCAATATTTCTGAGTTTTAAACATTTGGGAATCGAAGATACACTTTATTGTAAAAAACATCAGCAACATTCGGGACAAACAATTGAATTATACGACAATGCAATAAATCCATGCGCGTTGAACATCAAAAAGATAAAGTATTTCATTCATTTGGTCGAAAAGGAACGTACGGGTACACCTGCAGAAATTGCAGAAAAACTGCAAGTGAGTGAGCGTATGATTTACAACTATGTGCAGGTGTTGAAGAATAAGTTTCATGCGCCGATTGAATTCAATAAATACCGAAAGTCTTACCAATTTGAGCGGCCAGGAAAGCTTCATTGGGAGTGGGTAAAGAAATAGTTGGATCAACTTTGTCACTGAATTTATATTTCAGTCGGCAGAGCTTATTTTACACACGCAAAAAAAAAATCGAGCAATCGACCATGTATTTAGAAAACCTGCAGCGACTTATAGAGGCCATCGAGCAAAAATCGACGGGAAATGCGCGTGAGATTTCCCTAAAACTCAATGTGTCCGAGCGCATGGTGTACAACTACCTCGATGTGTTGAAAAACGAATTTGGCGCACCCATCAAATACAACCATGCATTAAAATCCTACTTTTTTACGGAGGAAGGCAAGATTGAGTTGAAGTGGCAGGAGGGGGTATTTAACAATGAATGATTAAGGAATAAATTAAAGATTTAGTAAAGATGAAAAAGAACTATTTGAGATTTGGGGTTTGTTTAATTTTAATGTTTTTGGGGTGGGGCATGAAGGTTTATGCACAACCTGTTCAGCAATGGTTGACGGTCGTTAATTCAGTATCTACGACCAATGATTTGTTTAATGGAGGAGGAGTTTCAAAATTCCCTGTCGATATAAATAATGCAGGTGATAAAATTGCAGTGGTCAATAATAATGGGGTTCAACCAATGACGACCTCATTAAACACCTTAAATGGCTCAGTGATTTTTTCAAATACTCATTTGGTCACAGCCAATATAAGAGATTTGGATTTTGATGGAAGTGATAATTTGTTTACAATTTCACATAGCACGAGCGACGGATACTTTAGAAAATTTGATCCTACGGGAGGGCTAGTATTCAGTAATACAATAAATAATAGTGATGAGGATAATTTACTTTCTATCCGAATCAATTCGTCGAATGGATGCAATGTGTATTCCCGACAAAGAATCGCTTCTAGTCTATATAACTCACACATCACAATGTCATACAATTCAGTAGGTGCATTGCAATGGTCAAGTTTAATTAACGATTTAGATTGGTGGTACGGATATGATGGGAGGATGACAATGGACAATAATGGCAATACTATTTTTACGGGTAAGATTCAAACCACTCAAAGTAGTCCAAATGCATATAATGTCATCATTCGAAAAGTAAATAGCAGTGGTGCTCAGCAATGGCAAACAACGTATGATTTTAATTCATTAATGGACCATATAATTGGTCGGTCACTTAAAGTTGACAACAACGGTGATGTGTATTTAATTATCGCAAATAGTTCAAATTGGACCAATAAAACGATCCGATTGATAAAACTTAATGGTACAAATGGGTCCATAATTTACCAACAACAAATTGGCACAACTGACGGTAATTCTGAACTGGTTGTGAATTCTAATGGCAATATTATTATTGGCGGTGTAGATAACGTTGTGCGATGCTTTAATCCAGCAACTGGAGCACAAATTTGGTCCTTACCATTTACAAATTTTCAATCCTTGAGTAATGATGCCAATGGCAATATTTATGTAACAACAAGCACTGGTGTTAGCGTCATTAATAGTTCAGGAACAATACTTCACAATATTGCTGTTTCTTTATCTGGATATTCGGTAACGCATCTTTATACCCTAAGTAATAATAGCAGTGAAATCTATGTTGTAGGCTATCGAACTTTAGGTAGCGTGAATAAGGTATTTGTTGCAAAATATGCAAATTGTAGTGCTTTGCCTCCTGTCAATGCGGGAACAGATATAGCTGTATGTCCTGGAACCTCAATCACATTAAACGGAAGCGGCGCCAATACATATTCGTGGTCTAATGGAGCCAGCAATGGCGTTGCGTTTACACCTTTGAATACGTCTACATATACTGTTACAGGCACCAACACAGCCACGGGGTGTACGACCACAGATCAAGTAGTCGTAACAGTAAATTCTTCACCAGTAGCGAATGCAGGTGCTGATCAATCATTATGTGAGGGGCAAACTGTGACTCTTCAAGCTTCTGGAAATGCACAGTATTCTTGGGATAATAATGTGAGCAATGGTTTTGCCTTTGCACCAGTCGCAACGGCTACCTATACCTTGACTGCAACAGATCTTAGCTCAGGGTGCTCAAGCAGCGATCAAGTTGTTATAACAGTAAATTCACTTCCAACGGTGAATGCGGGCTTGGACCAATCGCTTTGTTCTGGCGCAACGGCTATGTTGAACGCCGCAGGAGCTGCCACGTATTCGTGGAATAACGGAATTAGCAATGGAGTAACCTTTACTCCAGCTTCAACAGCGACATATTCGGTAAGTGGAACAGATGCCAATGGTTGTGTCAATTCAGATGTGGTTACCGTTACCGTGAATGACTTACCAATTGTGAGTGCGGGTGCGGATCAAAGTATCTGTAAAGGCGCTGCGGTGACATTATCGGGAACTGGAGCAAGTACGTATTCTTGGGACAACAATATCGTGGATGGTGTTGCCTTCAACCCCAATGCAACATCAAGCTATGCTGTTTCCGGAACGGATGCCAATGGCTGCGTGAATACGGATGAGGTCCTTGTCACTGTCAATGAGGCTTCAGCGTCAACCCTTACTGAATCTGCATTGGATTCATACACCTTGAACGGACAAACCTACACGCAGTCAGGTACATATACGCAAGTGATTCCTAACGCTGCGGGTTGCGATAGTACGATTACGCTGAACCTCACACTGAGCTTTACGGGCTTGGATGAATTGAGTCATTCGATTCGTGTGTACCCAAATCCTGCAAGTGAGGAATTGACAATCGAAAGTTCTTCAGCATTGAAAGGGGAATTTATACTTTTTGATGCTGCAGGACGCAACGTATTGGAAGGTGGATTAACAGGCACAATGACACGAATAACATTGGATGGAATTGCCTCAGGCTTTTACTCCATTCAATTGAACAATGAATCATTACCTTTAACGATAATTAAACAATAAAACGCGGAATCCGAAAAGCGAATAGAGTAGGAAAACTAAACTTAAATGCTACTATGAAAAACAAATTGACCCAACTCGCGAAGGGTATTTACAATGTCAAGACTTGGCGTTGGACGGTCTTGGTAATGATTGCCGTGCTCATCAGCGGAGCGGTGTATTATGCCATCAATTTCCTTGAAACAAGTCGTCCCCATGTGACGATCAGTAAGAAAGAACTCAAGAAAGGCAAGGTCAACAAGGACCTAAGCCAAACCGATGAAGTGGAAAGCGAGGCAACGTTTGAGGATTTCAACGCCAAATACAAGGCCTTATCTAGAAAAATCCCAAAAGCAGAGTGGAAGCTAACAAAGCGCGAATTGACTGAGGGGGAATACGCAGTTGAATATAGAAAATACGAAGAGAACGTTCAGTCGATTGCCGAAATGCGTGGTTCTTATCTTATGAATGGAATGACGCCTCCCGATTATTTGAATTATCCAGATGCCCCAACGCGTGTAAAAATGTTTCCTTATTCAATGAAAGGATTCATGGACGATATCTTGAAGGGCTATGATACAGATTCTACAGATTTCGACACAAAGATTCGCATTGTTGAGAAGATGGAGCACTTCATGGACATGACCGACAAGAAAGGTTTGGATACCTTGTTGGTCGACAAGTTCAAAAGTGTATTGGTAAACAGTAAAGATCTTTCCATTGAGGAGATCAAGGCAGTCGAGAAATTGCATAAAAGCATTACAAAGACCCCACTAGTGTTTAGTTTAACTGCACCGAATTCACCTCAAGAACGTCAATCAGAATTGTTTAACATGTATGAAGCAGCTGCAAACGGTGAAATGACTGAGGCGCGTCTTGCACAGTTGGATGCCTTGGTGAAACAATTGAAAACGAAGAAAGTCAAAGATACGGTGGTCGTGCTGAATGTTTTGGCGAGTGCGATGAAAACAGATTTCACGAAGTACAAAGAAGAAGGGGAGTCTGTTGACGAACTTGAAATGCAATGCATCGACGATTTTTTCATGAGTGGAAAAATTGACTTCACAAAGGATGATGTGGAAAACAAATACAACAAGTACACGGACCTTTTCGGGAAGAAACTTGAAGCGGCCAATCTAGAGAAAAAAGCACGTGAAATTCTGCGCAAGGAAAATAGAAAAACAGCGGGAGATTTTGTCTTTAACGGTTTATTATTCGCATTTATCGGAGTGATCATTGTTTTCTTGGCAAAATTGAATTCGACATTAAAAACTAACAATACCATTTGATTATGAAACGATTATTGATAATGACTTTGTGCGTCGCGGCGATGGGGTTGAACTCTTGTGAAGACCAAGCGCGCTTGGATGAAATTAAAGCGGAATTGAAAGCCAAACAGAAAAAAGCAGAAAAATCGGATGAAGAAGAAAAGCCGAAAGTGAGCATTTCTGCACCATCTCAAAATGAACCACCTGCTCCTGAAGAGTCCATGGATATGGGAGGTGATTATGGAGGTGATTATGGAGGTGATTACGGAGGAGATTATTCTGACGATTCATATGATTCTGAATATAGCGGTGATTATGGGGATTAACCAATTGATCTCGTTATTTAGACTTTACATGTAACCAACAAGCCCCGAAGAATCAATTCCTCGGGGCTTGTCATTTATTGGCGACATCGCGAGATTCTTGAATTATAAGCCTACTCCAGTAAAGTTTATCTTGGATAATAATGTTACAAACAAAAAAATAGCACTCAATTTTCTATGAAATTTTGCAGTTCTTAGAAAAACCGTGGCTTACTTTTGAAATCAAGCCATACACACAAGTAAAATCAAGGCTTTCAGACTACGAAATGATTAATTTGTATTTTTATCGGACAGTAGTGATCAAGTATGAATAAAACGCGGAATTCGAAAAGCGAATAGATTTGGAAAACTAAACGTAAATGCAATTATGAAAAACAAACTAACCCAATTCGTAAAGGGTGTTTACAATGTCAAAGCCTGGCGTTGGACTATTTTGGCAATGATTGTCGTGCTAACAAGTGGCGCGGTTTATTACGCAATCAACTTTTATAAAACTAGCAGTCCCCATGTGATTGATGCATCAGCTGAAGGTGCCGATGGAGTAGATAAATTACCAAGCATCTATGATTTGCATTCTGAAGATTTATGGTTGAATTTAGAGGTGAGCGATAAGGATGGAGAACACTTGCATGAGGGATATGGGTATATCGTCAAGGACAACAAAATTATTGAATTTTACACCACGGACGTTGAGGCGGATATACCTGGTATGGAACAAAATGAAGAGAATTCTGAGGCACTTCCAGTAGAGTATCAATAGGAATTAGATTTTATTTGAAACAGCATTTACACGAATGCTGTTTTTTTATTTTTACCCAAATGGAATAAGTTTAAAAAACAAAAGATGTACAAGTACAAATTCATCCTTTGAATCAACAAAAGGGAAACCTTTTATACTAAAATAGGTTTTGTGGAATTCCTAAAAGAATGCTATTCATGGAACGTAAATGATTCTGACAAACGACTTATTTGTCGAAAGGCAGGGTCTGAAATAGGTGAAGATCCAACCAAATCGAGTTCTTCCTTCTAAAATAGTAAGAGCTATAATTTAACCAACAAGCCCCGAAGAATCAATTCCTCGGGGCTTGTCATTTAACCTACTTACTACTTACGACTTACTTTACTTTCGTTTACGCCTCTTTCACGAACTGCATTTCACAGTTCAATTGGATGTCGTCACTCACCACGATTTTACCCGCCTCAGTGACTGCACTCCACAACAATCCGTATTCGCTGCGTTTGATTTTTCCGTTTACGGTCATGCCCGCCTTCGTTTGTCCGTAAGGATCTTGCACGATACCGGCAAATTCTGCCGACAAAGCAATGGGTTTTGTCACGTCGCGGATCGTTAATTCTCCATTGATGATGAAGTTGTGATCGTCTTTCTTTTCAATGCCGATGCTTTTAAAGACCATGTCCGGGTATTTTTCTGCATTGAAGAAATCATCCGACTTCAAATGCGCATCGCGGTCATCGGCTCCTGTGTCGATTGAATTGATCGCAGCTGAGAAATCAAACTTCGCTGAACTGAAGTCCTCTCCATGTGTTTTTGCAATCGCTTTGAATGCAGCGAATTTCCCGTGTACGTTCGAAATCATCATGTGTCTGACCTTAAACCCAATCTCGCTGTGCTTGGCATCTATGTTCCAGTTTGTTTCCATTTTTTTTAAGGTATTATGTTACTATATAATCAATAGAAAGGAGACACTTTGGCTCATTTCGATATTCTAAGGCCGAGCAATTATACGGTTGAAGCGATGTCATTCATTTTTGAAAAGCGAAAGGATAAACATTTCATACCACTGCGTGTTTTATTAAAAAAGATCAATTATGTACCAATTCAAGCGCACCCAATTCGTCAAAACAGATTTAAATACCTGCTGGGATTTCTTTTCTTCACCAGCTAACTTGTCACGCATCACGCCGAAATATATGGGCTTTGATGTCTTGACTGAGGTCGCTGAGAAAATGTATCCAGGTATGATGATCGAGTACCGTGTTCGTCCGCTAATGAACATCCCGATGAAGTGGATCACGGAAATCACGCATGTCGAGGAGGGAAAGTTCTTTGTTGACGAACAACGCAAAGGGCCCTACACCATTTGGCACCACGAGCACCATTTCAAAGCGGTAGAAGGGGGTGTCGAGATGACGGACATCGTCTCCTATGAACTGCCTTTCGGTGTGCTCGGGAAAGCGGTACACCCGATCCTCGTCAAGAAAAAGCTGGAAGAAATCTTTGCCTTCCGCTTTGCCGTTGTGGATGAGATTTTTCATCAAGAAAAATAAGCTTGTTCTGAGGTAGCCCCGTCGAATGGTGCCTCAAAGGTTTCCGCTTCTTTTTTTGTTTTTCGTCGAATGCCATCTTTGTGGTGCGCAGGGGCATACAAGGTGTAGAACTTGAGCGATGAGGCATCGTCGAGATTGATGATGTTGTGAATAGCGCCAGCAGGAACGAGCAAGGCATCGCCTGACTTTACGACATATTCGTGACCGTCCACCACACATTTTCCAATGCCTGATTCAAAACGAAAAAATTGATCGTTAGCGTTGTGTACTTCCTGTCCGATTTCTTCACCCGGTTGCAGGTGCATGAGTACGAGCTGACTGTGGCTCGAAGTGTACAACACATGCCGAAAATCCGTGTTTTCTTGTGTCGCTTTTTCAATGTTGACTTTTATTCCTTTCATCGATAGGGTGGTTTACACAAAGTTGGGTAAAACACATCAGTCAAGAAAAGACTTTGGTCAGGTTTAAAGCAAAGGATTATCGCTCAGTCGATTGCAAGGTCCGAACCGTTTCTAGTGCATGTGAGATGTGTCCCGATGGGTCTGTCATGGAATTGAAAATGCCTTGCACTGTGCCTTTCAAATCGATAATGTAGGTCACTCTTCCTGGGAGAATGCCAAACAAAGCACGTGGAACACCAAAGGATTTTCGAACTGCACCTCCTTCATCCGCCAATAAAGTAAAGTTGAGTCGGTGCTTTTCGGCGAATTTTAAATGGGCATGGACGCTGTCCGATGAAATGCCAATCACCGTGCAGCCCAAATCGGAAAAATCGGTGTGGCTATCGCGAAATGAACAGGCCTCCTTTGTGCAACCTGGTGTATCGTCCTTTGGATAAAAGTAAATCACAAGGATTTGCTTACCGATGAGGTTGGATGAATTGATCGTTTTTCCGTGTTGATCCAACAAGGAAAAGGAAGGACAAAGGTCCCCGACAGAAAGAGATTTATTGCTCATTAAGTGCTGTTTTATACCGTTCGATGGCACGAAGGCGTGCAACTGAATGCTCGACGATGGGTTGCGGATAGGCAGGTGTGCCAAATTCGGGCACCCACTTGCGTATATAGACGAAATCTTTATCGAATTTTTCTTGCTGACTTTGCGGATTGAACACACGGAAATAAGGAGCAGCATCACAGCCGCATCCTGCAGCCCATTGCCATCCACCGACATTGCTGGCTAGATCGTAATCGAGCAATTTTTCAGCAAAGTAAACTTCCCCTAAGCGCCAGTCGAGGAGGAGGTGCTTGCTGAGAAAACTTGCGACAACCATGCGCACACGGTTGTGCATGAATCCTGTGGCATTCAACTCGCGCATGCCCGCATCGACAAGTGGATATCCTGTTTTTCCTTCACACCATGCTTTGTAATGTGCTTCGTTGTGTTCCCAAGGAATTCGGTCATATTTCTCCCGAAAGGCATCCTTTGCAGAATGGGGAAAGTGGTGAATGATCATTTGGTAAAAATCCCTCCAGATCAGTTCATTCAAAAAGGTCTCATTGGATATTACTGCTTCACGCGCCAGCGCACGGATGCTGATGGTTCCAAAACGCAAATGCACGCCGAGTTTACTGGTGCTCGAAAGTGCAGGAAAATCGCGCTTTTGTGTGTAGTCTTTTATGATCTGAGTTGGAAAAACTCTGGCAGGAAATTCCACATGTTGTTCGGACGAAAACCCCATCTCTTCCAATGAAATACAGTCGCTTTGCTGAAGTTTTGCCAGTGATTCAGTATGATTAACAGTAGGATAGGATTTGATAGGATGCTCATTCAGGGTATCTTTCCATTTGCGCGAATAAGGCGTAAACACGGTATATGGACCGCCATCATTTTTCAGCACTTCGTCTTTTTCAAAAATGACATGGTCTTTGGCGCCGATGAAGGCAATACCACTGTTTTTTAGCGTATCGAAAATGACTAGGTCGCGCTTACGGGCATAGGGTTCATAGTCCCGATTGGTAAAGACGGTGCTTGCATTGATTTCTTTCGCAATGGTTGGAATAACTTCTACTGGGTCACCGTACTCCACCCGAAGGTCTGAACCAAGCTTGCGGTATTCTTCTTTAAGACGATGAATTTCTTGATGAATGAAAATAACCCGTTGATCGTTTTTCGGAAGTTGGTTCAGAATGGTGGTATCGAAAATAAACAGCGGAAACACTTCCGTGCTTTTTGAGAGCGCCTTGTACAAGCCGGCATTGTCTTCTATGCGCAGATCTCGTCGGTGCCAAAATATGCTTGTCATAGTCCCGCGTATTCCACGATGTTGTTTTCGGTCTCCCAAAGACGTACAGATAAACCGTATTTGGAATCCAAATTTTGGCGCAAAATATGCCAGATGACATACGCAATGTTTTCAGCTGAAGGCTTTAATTCTTTAAATTCTGGACAATCGAGATTTAGGTTTCTGTGGTCGAAACGCTCAGTAATTTCATCGCGAATGAGATGTTTAAGCATCTTCAAGTCGATGACATATCCCGTGTCGGCATCCACAGGTCCATCTACCCAAGTCTCTAGCACATAATTGTGTCCATGGAAGTTGGGATTGCTGCACTTACCAAATATTTCAAAATTCTTCTCATCGCTCCAACGCTCGTCATAGAGACGATGTGCAGCATTAAATGTTTCTCTCCGACAGACTTTCATAACGCGAAAATGATTCGATGTGTTGTTGATGATCGCGCAGGATAATTTTTAGCCATGCGGTATATAATTCGGGTTGATTGGCGATTTCATTTTTCAGTTCGTCTAATCCAATCCATTTATAATCTATAGCTTCTTCAGGATTGAGCGTCGGTGATTCATTTGAATACCCATACATCACATGGTCGAGCTCGTGTTCGGTCAGTGAGTGGTCCAAGGAAGCACGGTATTCAAAAGAAAAGGATGGATGAAGTTCACACTGCATTCCCATTTCTTCCATCAAACGGCGTTTTCCCGCTTCAACATTCGATTCTCCAGGCGCTGGATGACTGCAACAGGTATTCGTCCACAATCCTTCCGAATGGTATTTTCCAAAAGCCCGTTGTTGCAAAAGCAATTCTCCAGCCTCATTAAAAATGAACACTGAAAATGCACGGTGGAGTAAACCTTTTACGTGGGCCTCCATTTTTTCGCACGTTCCAATTTCTTGGTCATTGCTATCCACAAGCACAACGTCATTGAAATTGAATCCCATTTCTTAGAGCATGTTGAGGTTGTGACGCACGTATGAGGTGAGAAATAAACGGTATTTTTTGTTGTTCGGAATGCGCACGCGCTCGTTTAAAATGGTGTCCGCAGTGGTCGTTTTAATTTTCTTAAACAACTTGTAATAGTAGATGTAGGCCATGTAAACACCAAATCGGGCATTTTTTGGAAGTTGTTTTATTCCTTCATAGCCAAGCTGAAAATCGATTTCAATGTCTGCTTCGATTTCTTTCTTCACCGTTGTATCGAAGGCATTCAAATCAATTTTGGGAAAGTAGGTGCGTCCTAGTTCTTGATAATCGGCCTTCAAATCTCTTAAAAAATTGATTTTTTGAAATGCGGATCCCAACTTCATTGCTGCAGGTTTCAATCGATTGTATTCCGCCTCATCGCCGTTTACAAATACTTTGAGACACATTAAACCAACGACTTCCGCCGAACCAAGGATATACTGTTCGTAGTTGCCGACATCGTATGCTTTCTTGTCCAAATCCATTTCCATGCTTTGAAGGAATGTTTCGATCAACTCAAAGGGAATTTGATACGCATTTACTGCCCATTGAAAACTATTTAGAATGGGATTGAGTGAAATGCCTTTGTCAATAGCAGCGTACGTTTGTTGCTTGAAATCCGCCAATAGCGCTTCTTTGTCGAAGTCGTGAAAGCTATCCACGATTTCATCGGCAAAACGAACAAAACCGTAAATGGCATAGATTGGTTGGTGTAAGTCTTTGTGCAAGAAACTAATGCCCAGCGAAAAAGAGGTGCTGTAACGCTTGGTTGTCAGCTGACTCATTTCGTGGGATACACTATCAAACAATGTCTTCATATTTGTATTCGGTTTTGCAATATTACAATCAACAATTCAAAGTGTTGACTTTATTAGTTGAATTTTTTAATAACCTCGCGGGCAACGACTTCTCCAGAGATGATTCCAGGGGGCACTCCAGGACCAGGAACCGTTAGTTGTCCCGTGTAAAAGGCATTGGTCAATTTCTTGTTTTTTAACGATGGCTTCAAGAAAGCAGTTTGCATCAAGGTGTTCGCCAACCCATACGCATTTCCTTTAAAGGCGTGGTAGTCGTTTTTGAAGTCTTTAATGCAGTAGCTTCGCTTGTAAACGATGTGTTCGCGTATGGAAGTTCCTGTGTGTTTTTCAAGACGATCCATCAACATGTCGAAATACTTCTCTCGCGTCGCGTCGTCATCCGTCAAGTCAGGTGCAATAGGAATCAATAAGAAAATATTCTCCATGCCCTCTGGTGCTACCGTAGGATCCGTAATGGATGGTGCACTGGCATAGAACAAGGGCGATGAGGGCCATTGTGGATTTTGATAAATCTCCTTGGCATGTTGTTCAAAGGCCTCATCGAAGAAAAGGTTGTGGTGCAACAAGTTGGGCACGCGCTTGTTGACTCCTAGATAAAACAACAAGCTTGAAGGTGACATGGTACGTGTATCCCAATATTTATCAGAATAGTTGGCTTTCTCGCTGAGTATTTTTTTGTCCGTATGGTTGTAGTCTGCACCTGAAATAAAGACGTCTGTTTCAAAGGCCCCATGTGCTGTTTCTACATGTGTCACTGTCTTTCCGTTGTAACGTATTCCTGTTACTTCGTGATCAGTTAAAATCTTTACACCATTTTCCTTGGCAATACGTTCAAATGCTTCGAAAAATTTAAACATTCCACCCATTGGATACCAAGTCCCTAAGGAAATATCAGCGTAATTCATCAATGAATACAATGCTGGTGTATCTTTTGGCATCGCACCTAGAAACAATACGGGAAACTCGAGAAGCGACAGAATTTTTTCGTTCTTGAAATACCGGCGAATGTAGCCCGAAAAGGAGGACAATAAATGCATATTGAACAAGCCTTTCAGGATACGCATGTCGGCAAATTCAGTGAGTTTAAGACTTGGTTTGAACACCAATTCTTTCATCCCGACTTGATATTTGTACGCAGCGTCTTTTAAGAATTTTTTCAGTTGTACTGAACTTCCAGGTTCTTGTTCCTCAAACCAAGCGAACAACTCTTCTTCATTTGCAGGAATGTTGCTCTGGCTGTCGTCGGGCCAAAAAACACGGTAGGAGGGATCAAGACGTTTTAAATCGTAGAAATCAGACGCTGTATATCCAAACTGCTTATAGAAATCCTCAAATACATCTGGCATCCAGTACCAACTTGGCCCCATGTCAAAGGTAAATCCTTGTTCGGAAAATTGACGTCCTCGCCCTCCAATACTGCTGTTTTTCTCAAGGATGGTTACATCGTAACCCGCTTTTCCCAAGAAACTTGCGCAAGAAAGACTAGAAATTCCAGCACCTACAATTGTAACTTTTTTACCCATTGAATTAGTTGAGTGAATAGTGATAATCCGGAAGATATTCCATTAGTTTCTTGCGAGCGATGAAGATGCGACTCTTCACCGTACCAATTGGAATCCCCAGTTTATCTGCAATTTCCTTATACTTGAAGCCTTCAAAATGCATTTCAAATGGCTCCTTGTATTCGCGCTCTAATTTACTGATTTCTTTGTTCAGTTCTTTTTCTATGAGCATATTCATCGGATAAACTTGTCCATCTGTGGTGTTATTCATCACGAAATCCTCTTTCGAATGGTCAAAAATAGACCCTGATTTTTGCCTTCTGCGGTATTGATTAATGAAGATATTGCGCATGATCGTAAATACCCATGCCTTGAAGTTTGTTTGTGGCGTGTAGTAATTACGGTACGTAATCGCTTTCAACATCGTCTCTTGTGTTAAATCCCGTGCATCCTCTCGATTGCGGGTAAAGTTCATTGCGAATGACTGAAGATTGTTCTCCATTCCAATAAGTGCTTCGTTGAATTCTACTGTTGACATATCTTTTTGTTTAATCAATGACCATCCAAAGTTAAACAAAAACTGTTTAATGTTTCAAAAAAAAAGTTAAACAAAATAAAATTAATAGTCAAAAAAAGTGAACGCCTTGATAAACAGCTGTATAGATATTTAATCTTGACTGAAACGCGTCAGGATTTCACTACGATTAAGTTGTTAACTGTTCGCGCTGTGGTTTTTACCCCCTCAATTTCGGTTCCGGAAATGGTGATATGTCCCATTTTTCTAAATGGCTTTGTGATCGATTTTCCATACAAATGAGGGTGCACTCCAGGCAAAGCGATTGCGCTTTCCATTCCCTCATAAATCGCGGGGCCTTCAAATCCTTCGGCTCCGAGCAAATTAATCATAGCTCCAGCCCTAATGATGTCTGTTTCTCCCAATGGAAGTCCGAGCACAGCTCTTAAATGCTGCTCGAATTGCGAGGTGATGTTGCATTCGATGGTATGGTGTCCGCTGTTGTGCGGTCGAGGTGCAATTTCATTCACCAAAAGTCTTCCGTCGCTTGTAAGAAAGAGTTCAACGGCCAAGATTCCAACCATATCAAGGTCTTGAATGACCTTTTGTGCCAATTCATTCGCTGCACGCTCAATGTCATTGCTTATATCCGCGGGACAGAAAAGAAACTCAACGAGGTTTGCTTCGGGATGAAACTCACATTCAACGGCGGGAAACGTTCGTATTTCACCCTTTTCGTTGCGCGCAACAATGACAGATAGTTCTTTTTGAAACGGAATCAGTTGTTCGACAATAGAAGGTGCATGAAACAACTGAGCGAAGTCCTCTGGACGTTTAATCAATTGAACTCCCCTGCCGTCGTAGCCACCTGTCCTAAGTTTCTGCACGAAGGGCGCTGTTATTTCGGCGACTATTATTTCTTCTGCGGTGGTGAAAAGTTGAAAATCAGCGCTAGGAATTCCATGTGCTTTATAAAATTCCTTTTGAATTCCTTTGTCTCGAATAATACGTAAAACGCGTGGTTGAGGGAAGACCCGAACGCCTTCATTTTCCAGTTTTTCGAGTGCTTCAATGCATACATTTTCGATTTCAACGGTAATCACATCTTTGTCGCAACCGAAGGCATACAAGGTGTCAAAATCATGAAGACTGCCTACCGTAAATGAATGGGCGATGTCTTTACATGGAGCATTTGGATCTGGGTCGAGGGCATG
>CALPWQ020000060.1 GCA_943327315.2 Chitinophaga pinensis | reverse complement strand
CATGGTGATCCAGCATTCGCGCTTCCGGCGCGCGCAAGGCATACACTCGGGTTCCGTCTGGTAGTTTTGTAGTTTTCATCTTCACCGATAAAAATACAGATTTTATTAAACGAACAATTTAATATCGTCAGAAACTTCGTTGGAATGTTAAAAACTTAGCTGAACTATTATTTTGATGCTTCAGGCGCTTCACTTTCTGGGATAGGAGAATCATCCACTTTTGATTCGACCTTTTGTGCTTTTTCAAGAGGCGATTGAACAAGATCTTCTGGTAGTGGCGCTTGAGTTCGTGGTGGTGGCTGGTAACTCACAGCATCGTCCAAATCAGAAACATATTGATCTAAGGGCTGCTGGATATCTCGTGTTGTGTCTTCGATCAATCCCTTTAAATTCAAATCTTTTTTTATGTCCACACCAGACTTGCGAATTTCATCTTGCAAGTCACTAGATGCATCTTTAATTTGACGCATTGTTCGGCCTAAAGTTCTTGCCAAGCCTGGAATACTTTTAGACCCAAAAAACATAAGTACGAAGACCAAAATAAGCAGGACCTCTGAACCAGAAATATCGTTTAAAAATAGAACCATCATCTGTGGGCAAAAGTAGTAAATTCACTTCGATATTTGGATACTCCTATTTCACCGTTTGAAGTCTTTCGATCATCCATGCTACAGTTTTTCTCGGAACAAGTGGCAATACCCAATTGATTGCGAAACCAAGAGGGTACTCGTTAAAAACAATCACTTTTCCTTTTTCCATGCCATCATATCCTTTTTTCGCTGTCGAATAGGCGTCTTTTGCTTTTTCGAACAGAGGACTTTCATTGAATCCTGCGGCCTTTTCAAACCCTGTTTTCACCGGTCCAGGACAAAGTGCTGATACACGAACACCTGTGCCTTTTAACTCTCGAGCAATACCTTGGGAAAAGGAAACAACAAATGCCTTTGTTGCAAAATAGACACTTTGAAGTGGTCCAGGCATGAAACCAGCAGAGCTTGCTGTATTCAAAATAAAACCTCGCTGCTTCGCTACCATGGCGGGAAGAAGCAGATGTGTGAGCTCAGTAAGCGCTACGATGTTCAGCTGAATCATTTTTTGTTCATCCGCTAAATTTCGCTCAACAAACTTCCCATAACCACCGAGACCTGCGTTGTTGAATAAATATTCCACATGAATATCGTTCAATTGGAGGGCATCAACAATTCGTTGAGCAGCACCTCCTTCCATCAAATCTTCGGCAATCACCAACACGCGAATGCCATGTGAAGATTCAAGCTCCAACTTTAACTGATTTAAAGCATCTACTCTCCGCGCAACGAGCACCAAATCCCTTCCTTTCGCGGCATGAATTCGAGCGAGTTCCAATCCGATTCCGCTCGAAGCACCAGTAACCAATCCTACATTTTTCATATTTTCTATTTTGCTAAGGAGTCCCACGCCATTTCAAATAGGCGGTGTGTAAATTCAACATCATCCAGGACCATATTGTTCATTTTCAAAAATCGAACAGTGGTTTCAACTTGGGCCGAAATCGACTTGAAGATCAACATTGCTGGAATTTGCTTGAACTGTCCCTCTTCAATTCCTTTGTCAATCAATTCTAAGCAGAGCTGAACATAACGATGTTCGAGTTCCGTTTCCGTGCGGTAAAACGGCGATGTTTCAAACTGTCGAATGAATTCAAAGTCATTCGCATTTTCCAAATTAAATTCGACTGCTGCCAACCAAAGGGTGTAAATACTTTCTTTGAGCGTTGCACCTTTGTACACCTGACCAACAGAATAATCAAAAAGTCGGTCTTTCACATCAAAAAACATGGCCTTAATGAGAAGATCTTTGGTTGGGAAATAGTGAAAGAGAATTCCATTGCTCACTCCAGCTTCACGCGCTATTCGCGCCGTTGCCGTTCCATAAAACCCATGTTCGGAGAATAGTCGCTTTGCCGTAATAATGAGCTTGGTCCGCTTGTCCATTTTTTTTTGACAAAGATACGAATTTATACCATTGACTGATTAGTCAGTTTTAATTAGTGAATTACAAGTTACGAATTACGAGTTGAGAAATTTTGGTGGCTCTGCCGCAACGGACAAATGACACTTCTTCGCTCGTTGAGCTTCGAAGGACAAGGGACAATGGACTAACTAATGACGAGTTACGAGTTATTCGCTCTCACATCTTGTCCCGATTCTTCGGGGCTGTTCCTCACTCTGATTTGATTGGTGCGGGGTAGGCATTCAACGTAGCACTGGCTTTAGCTACTAGAACTCCATGCTGATTTAGAACTTCTCCTTCCATAAAGAGGATTCGTTTACCACGTTTCATCACTATTGATTTACCAACGATTTGGTCACCAAGCAAGACAGGTTCGAAATAGGACACTTTCATTTCAACGGTCGATACAATCATACCTTCCTCACAGACAACACTCAAAGCACCTACACCCACCACGGCATCTAAAAATCCAGCAATCAATCCTCCATGTGCAGCCCTTGGTGTAGCGAGGTGTTCAGGCTGAATGGTTAATGAATAAACGACAATACCTGGTTGTGTTATGTTAAATGACATCCCGATTAGTCGTCCAAAGGCATTGAATTCAATGTATTTTTGAATAATCGGATGATGATTTAAATCGCTCATTATTTTGAAACTGGAATAGTTGCAGGGTTATCAGACAATTGAACACCGTTCTCTTTGAGACGATTGAAAATAGACTCGTTCAATGAATAAAACACTTCCAAATGTTGCTCTGTCTTCGTCCAAACCCGGACGACCATTAAAATACAGCCTGCATGGACTGATTCTACACCGATGAAAGGATTTTGCTTCGTATCAATGCGTTTTTCATCAGCCAAAACAGTTTTTACAATAGTTTTGATGAATTCTAAGTCGGTGTTCAAGTCCAAATTAAAATAGCAATCAACTCTTCTCAGTGGTTGACGTGTGAAATTGATGATATTTCCATTGGCGACTGGGCCATTCGGCAAAATGACAACTTTCTGATCTTCAGTATGCAAATACGTATTGAAAATTTGAATCTCTTTGACTACACCTCGCTCCCCTAACGCCATAATTTTGTCGTTCACTTTGAATGGTTTCAAAACCAAGATCATAATTCCACCGGCAAAATTTGAGAGCGTACCCGAAAAAGCCATACCAATTGCCAAACCAGCTGCACCGAGAAGGGCTACAAACGATGTCATTTCTACACCAAGTTGTGAAATAGCTGATACAACAACCATTACCTTAAAGACCAAGGAGGTAAAACTCGACATGAAGGTAACCAATCCCTCATCAGTGTTGCTCTTGTTCAATACTTTACGAATGGCACTAGTAATCAAATTTGAAATCCAAAATCCAGCTACGAGAATAACAATGGCCAAAACAATGTTGGTTCCTACATGAACAAGAAGGTCTTGAATCTCACTGTATTGAATTCCGAAAATTTCGTTCATTTTTGCCATCTTTACTCTCTTTTTTGTACAAAAATAAAGGAATCTTCGGGTGAATGCTCATCAGTTGCCAAGAAGACCCTATTTTTAAGGCATGTTTTTCATTTTATCCAAAGCACTGCTTTTTTTATTGTCCCCATTTTTCTGGTTGGTCGTATTCACCATTGGTGCGTTTTTGTTGCGAAAAGAGCGATGGAAACGCATTTCGAAGTGGTTGGCCCTATCCTTTTTTCTCATCTTCTCGAATTCATTTATTTTGTTAGAATGTTATTCTGTTTGGGAAGTGAAAGGCACGCCAATAGAAAAAGTAAAAAATTACGATGTTGGAGTTGTCCTAACGGGTATGGCAGAATACAACAATGATTTAAACGTTTTGAGCATCCGTCGGGGAGCAGATCGCATTTGGCAAGCGATAACACTTTATCATTCAGGAAAAATTAAAAAGATCCTAATTTCAGGGGATCATGGGTATGTCACAGACCGTGGACTGCATGAGGCCCAACAATTTAAAGATGTCTTGGTAAAATGGGGAATTCCAAAAATGGATATCCTCATCGAAAATAGTTCAAAAAATACACATGAAAATGCTGTTGAATCGAGGAAAGTACTCGACAAAGCATTTAAAGGGAAAGTGCGTGTTTTACTCATTACTTCGGGAAGTCATATGCGCAGAGCTCATGCTTGTTTTGTGCATGAAGGCATTCAATGCGACACCTTCTCCACCGACATGTCGACTGGGGAAAATCAAGCGTATTATTGGGACCAATACCTTATTCCGAACGTTGACAATTTTTCCGAATGGAATAAACTCATCAAAGAATGGGTGGGTTACCTTATGTACGGCGTTTCTGGCTACTTATGATCAAGGAAATCTTGGAAGACGGTTGGCTCCTATTCGACCCTGAATTTCTGTCCCAAAAGGAAGCCGATACGCTTTTTCATCACTTACATTCCTCACTGCCTTGGGCACAAGGAAAAGTAACTCTGTTCGGAAAAACATACGCTACTCCGCGACTCGAATCCCTCCATGTGACCGAAGGAAAGTCATACCAGTATTCTGGGAACACACTCGTTGCTCACCCGTTTACCGAAGAGTTAGAAGACCTGAAAAACAAAATAGAATTCGTGAGTGGTGAATCATTTAACTGTGTTTTGGCCAATCTCTATCGCGATGGAAAAGACAGCAACGGATGGCACGCTGACAATGAAAAAGAACTCGGAAAAAATCCTGTCATTGCCTCGATCAGTTTAGGTATAGAACGTCGATTTGATATGAAACACGCGGCAACGGGAGTGTCGAAGCAAGTTCTTTTGCCACATGGATCATTACTCATCATGGGCGGATCTATGCAGCACCATTGGAAACATTGCATTGCGAAATCCACGAAGATTCTTGATCAGCGCATCAATTTAACTTTTCGATCACTGGTCTAGGGTTCTATCATACTCATCTTTTAGACAAACTACTTCTTTCTACCGTATAGGCGCAGAGGGATTTAGGTGTTAGATGTATACTCGTGTAATGTATTTTTCATTCTTCATTTTTAATTCTTAATTCTTCACTTTTAATTCTTATTTTTTTATTCTTCATTCAACTTGAAAAAAGAATATTATTTACTTTCTATCTCAGAGGCGCAGAGGGATTTAAGTGTTCGATGTATACTCGCGTAATGTATTTTTCATTTTTCATTCTTCATTTTTCATTTTTCATTTTTCATTCTTCACTTTTAATTCTTCATTCGTTTACCTTTCTGTACCTTTACGAAAAGAAACCACCATGATAACCAATTTAGCAGACGCAGTGAGCGTGATTGAATCCAATTCCAACATTTTCATACATACGGCGGCGGCAACGCCCTTGCGCTTGGTTAAGGCCCTCACTCAACGACACAATGACTTACGGAATGTTTCCATCTACTCATTGCATACAGAGGGAGATGCTCCCTATTCGCATGTCGATTTTCGCGATTCTTTCACGCCCAAACCCATGTTTGTTGGACCAAATATCCGGGAAAACATCCAATCAGGTCGCGGTTCCTATATCCCCGTATTTCTAAGCGAAGCTCCTTCGCTTTTTCGCAGTGGACTCATTCAAATTGATGTGGCTATGATTTCCGTTTCACCTCCCGACATCCATGGCTATTGTTCACTGGGTACTTCCGTTGATATCTCCTTAGCGGCGGTTGAGACTGCACGGATCGTAATTGCACAAATCAATGCACAAATGCCACGCACCCATGGCGACGGCTTCATCCATATATCGAGAATACATAAAGCAGTAGAATGCGATGATGCACTTCCAGAAATCAGCACTGAGCCTTTAAATGAAACAGCCAAGGCCATTGGAAAACATGTCGCAGAATTGATCGAAGACGGCGCGACACTTCAACTGGGCATTGGATCCATCCCGAATGCCGTTCTTTCTTTTCTTGGCAATCATAAAAACCTAGGCATCCATTCTGAAATGTTCTCCGATGGAATTCTCCCCCTGGTTGAATCAGGTGTCATCAATGGCTCCAAAAAAAATAAGCACCGAGGTATGATTGTCGGATCTTTTGCTGTTGGCACAAAAAAACTATACGACTTTATGCATGACAATCCATTACTAAAAATGCTTGACTTCTCCTATGTCAATAGTGTAGAGGTGATTCGGGAAAATCCAAAAGTCACTGCAATCAATAGTGCCATTGAAATCGATTTAAGTGGTCAAATCTGTGCCGATTCGATGGGAACAAAAATCTATTCGGGCATTGGTGGACAAATGGATTTCATTCGCGGTGCAGCTTTGTCTGAAGGTGGAAAACCGATTATCGCCTTGCCTTCTGTTGCGCGAAGTGGTGAATCACGCATTGTTCCCGTGCTCCGGTCAGGCGCTGGCGTAGTAACCACACGCGGACATGTACATTATTTGGTAACAGAATACGGCTCAGTAAATTTGCACGGAAAAACAATACAAGAGCGGGCTCGATTGCTTACGTCCATTGCCCACCCCGCGCATCGCGAATGGTTAGAAAAAAGTTTTCGTGACATGTATTAGATGAATTTAACACACGGTGCACAAATCTTCTATTATTTTTGTACTCGATGATTCAAAGAATTTTTGGTTTCCTTTTCGTCTTCTCGAGTGTTTTTGTTTTCGGACAGCAGACAATAACTGCCTTGCGCACCGATGAAAAGATCCATATTGACGGAAATATTACCGAAATGGCGTGGTCGAAGGCAATTCCTGTAGGAAACTTCGTGCAGTTCAAGCCTCATCCTGGTGATTCGTCCTCTCAACGCACTGAAGTTCGTGTGATCTACGACGACCAAGCGCTTTATGTTAGTGCGATTTGTTACGACAAGCCTGAGCATGTTTCAAAAATTCTAAGTCAGCGCGATGACTTCAATGCCAATGTTGACAATTTTCAAATTATTCTTGACACTTACAATGACAACCAAAATGGCTTTTCATTTGGTGTAAGCAGCATGGGGGTTCAGTTTGATTCTAAAGTCACAGCTGTTTCCGAAAGTGTAGAAGTCAACATGGTTTGGAGCAGTGCGGTGATTCGAAATGAAAAAGGATATCAAGTCGAGATGCGCATCCCCTATTCCGCTATACGTTTTCCAAAGAAGGACACACAGACTTGGGGGGTGAATTTTTATCGACAGATTAGCCGACAACGCGAAGAATCCGTTTGGAGTCCTATTAAACCAGACTTCGATAACTGGTTGGCACAGTGTGGAGATTTATTAGGAGTTCAAGGGATTGAACCGCCATTGCGTTTGGCCTTGATTCCTTACATTTCTGGATATGCCGATCATTACCCACTCAATCAAGCAGGCACCAGCAATT
Organism: Chitinophaga pinensis; assembly: GCA_943327315.2. GTDB lineage: Bacteria > Bacteroidota > Bacteroidia > Flavobacteriales_D > Crocinitomicaceae > M0103. The sequence continues at coordinate 11,696 of CALPWQ020000060.1, read as the reverse complement.
GGACACGATCACTGAATGGTGGAATGGATATCAAGTATGGCATCAACGAAGCTTTCACCTTGGACATGACATTGGTCCCTGACTTTGGTCAAGTGGTATTCGACAATAAAATATTGAATCTTTCCCCGTATGAAATTCAGTTCAATGAGAATCGTCAGTTCTTTACTGAAGGAACTGAGTTATTCAATAAATCGGGGCTATTTTATTCCCGAAGGATTGGTATTCAATCACCCTACGACGTATTAAAAACCAATCTTTCACCTGACGAGGTTTTGGCGAATTCACCTGGTGCCTCACAATTGTACAACGCCACGAAAGTTTCTGGCAGAACGAAATCAGGATTGGGAATTGGCGTGTTCAATGGAATTACAGCCGAACAGAAAGGCATGGCTTTGAATCTTGACAGCGGACTGGAAAGAGAAATTGTCGTTTCACCACTGACGAATTACAATGTGTTTGTCCTCGACCAAACATTAAAAAACAACAGTTCTGTTACATTAACCAATACCAATGTGATGCGCGAGGGTCATTTTTACGATGCCAACGTGACGGGATTGAATACAAAACTGAATACGAAGGACAATGCGTATTATGTTTCAGCACGTTCTGCCTATTCAGCGAAATTGTTCAGTACAGGAAATCAAGATGGGTACAATGCTGGAATAAGTCTAGGAAAACAAACTGGGAATTTGATTTATAATGCTGGCTATTTCCTTGAATCAAATACCTATGATCCCAACGACCTTGGATTCAATGCCAACAACAACAAACGAAATCTTACTGCTAGCATTTCTTACCGCATATTTAAACCCTTTTGGAGAATCAATCAAGCAGCTCTTTCGGCCTCACTCTCGTACGAGCGATTGTATGCCCCAAACGTCTATACAGGCACCTACTTATCCATCAACTTTTTCAACAACAACAGAAAGTTCCATGCATCAGGGATTAGTATTAACAGTGGACTAACAAAATACTACGATTATTTTGAGCCACGTGTGCCTGGAAGGTATTTTGTTGGACCAGCAGGGGTAGATTTTGCGCCATGGATTTCCACGAATTATCAAAAGCGACTTGCTTTCGATGCAGGGGGTAGCTTTTCGTTTGTTGGTCGTCCCGATTGGAAAAATTACTCTTGGAATTTTAGCCCACGAATTCGCTTGAGTTCCAAGATCTTTCTCATTTACAACTATGAAGAAACACTGACGTTGAGTGAGCAAGGATATGCCGTTGCATTTGGGACTCCAAGTTATACAACTGGAAATATCGTCTTCGGATCGCGGGACCGCAGAAACATCACCAATACCATCAATGTTCTGTACACCTTTACCAACCGCATGGGCATCACCTTCAGGTTGAGACATTACCGCTCCATTGTTTCCTACCATAAGTTCTTTGATTTACAGGACAATGGCACCCTTTTAGAAAATGGGATGACAGGATTGAATGACCAAGGGGTTTTGGTGTACAACACAAATTACAATGCCTTTACGATTGACTTCGTTTACCGTTGGGTGTTCAAACCAGGAAGTGAAATCAATGTGGTTTGGAAAAATGCCATTTTCTCGAGTGATGAGGCTGTGAAAGCTGCATATCTTTCGAATATCAACGGTTTGTTTCAGAATGACCCCTTAAACAGTCTTTCAGTTAAGGTCATCTATTGGTTAGACTATCAAAGTTTGCGCTTGAAGAAAGACAAAAAGGAGTAAGTATCACATCGATAGCTGACACTCGTCATTCGAAAGGGAGATGACTCTTTCTATTTTTGTTAGAAACAACATTCATGGAAACCACAATCAATCTACATTTCATCGACTATGTCGCAGACAGCATGCGTAAAACAGCTGTCGAACTTGAAAAATTTGAAGTCACTGCCACCTTGGGAAAGATGGAAGTAATGAAAGTTTTCGAACAAGTCAAACATTCCTATTCCAACTTGGTGCACGACATCGACAACCGTATTGACTATGGGGCCGATCGTTTCAACACCATGAAAACGAAGGTCGAAGCCTTGCGGTTGCAGTTGTATTTGGGCAAGGCAGAAACATTGGAGAAGTATGTCGAACAGCGAAAAAAAATACTTCATGCGATTCAAGAAGTGCGTTCAGAAATCATTGTGAACCCGCGTTTCATTCGCGGATATGCTGTTATGCTGGATGTATTAGAACGTTTGCAAGTGAAGCTCGAAGTATTGAATGACTACATGGAAAGTGGCACCGAAAAAACACGTCGTAACATGAAAGAACGCATGGAAGCCGTAGAAAACATCATTGCCGATTTAAGAAAGAAGTTCAACACGATAAAAGAAGACCATTTTGACGTCTTTCAAAAAGAGATGACTGAAGCCTATAGTCATTTGAAAAATGCATTCATTCAAACAGCTTGAGATATTATCGAAATAAGTATAAAATGAAAGGAGTCCGAAACGATTCCTTTTTTTTTATTCATCCCATCCCGACCAGTCGTCATGATCTCCCTTTCGAAGATCTCGTCTCATGCGAAGTGCCAAATAAACCGCGGCGATCACGCCAATAAGACCATACACCGAAGTTTGTCCCCAGAGTGGTTTTACGTTATTGATCATTAAGAGTGTTGAGCCTATGATCAGTGAACAAATCAACAAGGACATCACCAATTGTCGTGTCACGCGATTTATTGTATGCACCATCGGGTCAACTCCATGGTGAGTGAGGTCCACATTGATTTTACCTGAATTGATCTTCTTGATGGCGTTTTTAAAGTCCTGCGGAAAATCTTCCATGTAGGCTCCAAAATCATAGATGCCAGACAGCACTTTTTTAATCATTTTGATGGGGTCCAATTTTCTGCTGATCGATTTCACTAAGTATGGACGGGCCAGATTTAAAAGATCTAAACTAGGATCGAGATGATGAATAACCCCTTCAATCGTCACCATAGAGCGTGCGAGAAGAAAGAAATGAGGAGGTACTTTTAGCCCATGCTCAACAATCACATCTTTGAGCTGCATAAGGACTGAACTCATTTCATTTTCGTGAATGCTATTGACGCCATAGCTTTGAACAAAATCATTGATGGCATATTCCAATGCACGCATATCCTTGATCGCAGAATTTTCTGACATGTTTTGAAGCACACGAATAACGCGCTTTACATCCTTGGCTTTCACGGCCAAAAACAAATTTCCAAACATTTCAATATCCCTGTCCAAAATGACCCCCATCATCCCAAAATCTAAAAAACAAATGTGTTGACCAGGCGTAACCAAGATATTTCCCGGATGCGGATCGGCATGAAAAAAACCATAATCGAACACTTGTTTGATGTAGGTCAATGCCAATCGGCGAGCGATCACTTTTCGGTCATATCCTTTTGCTTCCATTTGACCAACATCTGAAATTTTGATTCCCGAAATAAACTCCAATACCAAAACTCTTGGCGTTGTGAATGTGCGGTAGACCTTTGGTGAATGCGTCGTTTTATCGGATAAGTCTGCTACAATATTGTTGGTGAATCGTTGAATGTTTACCGATTCATGAATGAAATCTAGCTCCTTGAGAATACTCTCTTCAAAGCTACGCACCAAACCATGTGGATCAAAACTCTTGAGCGATGGGATGCGTTTTTCGAAAATGTCAGCTAGCGAATACATCACACGAATATCTTCCAAGATGGTTTGTTTGATCCCAGGCCGTTGCACCTTAATCGCTACCTTTTCACCTGTGTGCAGCGTTGCGCGGTGTACTTGTGCCATGGAAGCTGAAGCAAAAGCGTTCGTTTCAAAATATGCAAAAAGCTGATCAACAGAATTTTTCAATTCTTCTTCGATGACCTCTTGAGCAATCTGACTTGGCATAGGCGGAACATTGTCCTGCAATTTTTCCAATTGAAGAATCAATTCTTCTGGCAGCAAATCCGGGCGATTGCTTAAGATTTGTCCGAACTTAACAAAGGTTGGTCCGAGCTCTTCGCACACCAAGCGCATCTTTTCCCATTTCGAGTACTTCTGCGCATTTTTGCGCGTTGTTTTTGGGATGATGCGCCGAATAAAGCTGTATCGCTTACTAGCCACCATGTACGATACAATTTGCTCAAAACCATATTTGACAAAAACACGGAGAATTTGATTGTATCGAATAAACGACCGAAAGCGCTGACGAAACGAAGTGTAAATTGCCATTTTTAATCCTTCTTGCCCTCCAAGTGCTCAATTCGTGCTTCAGCAAGTGCAAGATCGTTGGAGAGCAATGCGATTTTTTCTTCAAGCTGACTAATTTGGTCTGTATGTGCAATGTTTAACTTCTCATACAACTCAGCAACCACTTGTGAAATTTTCTGTTCCAAATCCTCACGCAACTCAGTAGCTTTCTGCAGCATTTTATCCACAAATTCAATGTCATTTCCATCCTCATCCACTTGATGTTCTTTCATGAATTCATTCACTTTGTCTTTTCCCTCTTCGGCGAGTTGACGCATTTTTTCGATGATTTGTGTGTTTTTAGAAATTGTGTAGAGACTGGCCGACAAAGTCGCCAATTCGAGAATGGTTTTTGCTTTCATGATTCGATTGTTTATCCTATAAAAGTCGTATATTGCATGGAATCAAAATATGACGCTTGTCAGCAATCATCGGCATTTATTCACGAAAAGAAACCACCTATGAATTTACACAGAACTGTTGCAGACATCATGACCAAGAAGGTCGTATGTGTGCAACCCCAGCAACCCATTCTCGATTTAAAACACATTTACGAAGGGGCACCCTTTCATCACCACATTCCAGTAACAGAAAATGGTAAACTAACCGGTATAGTTAGTTTAATTGATTTTATGCGGGCCATTAGTGATGCCAGTTTAGACGACAACGATGCTGTATACCACACGAAGAAAGTCAGTGAAATCATGTCGATCCACCCCGTTTCAGTTTCAAGCAACACGACGATTGGTAAGGTAGCTCAGGAATTGGCGAAAGGTGAAATTCATTCTGTTATTATTACTGAAGATGAACATGTTGTAGGCATAGTCACTACGGCTGATATTATCCGACTTCTTTTAAAAATGGAAGAAACCCACCACACAGAGATTTAACTCGATGCTGCATTTTTTCCAGCGATAAATCCAGTCGTCCACGCAGCTTGAAAATTAAATCCACCCGTGATGCCATCGATATCCATTACTTCACCCGCGAAATAAAGTCCAGGAATGATCTTACTTTCCATTGATTTCACCTCGATTTCGGAGAGTGAGACACCACCTGCTGTGACAAATTCTTCCTTAAACGTTGTTTTTCCTGACACAGCGTAGCGATCGTTGATCAAGGTATTGACCAATTTATTTAGGGATTTTTTACCCAGCTCATTCCATCGGTTTTCTGGATTGATCTCAGCGCGTTGCACTAAAAACTCCCACAAGCGATTCGTCACAGGAAATGGATTTAAGTTGCTCATTTTCTTCGCACCATGTTGTGTCATTGTTGCAGCTAATACTCCCCGTAACGACTCCTCTGATGTTTCATTTAACCAATTCACTAAGACAAAGAAATGATAGTTCAAGCCTTCCAAAACCCGAGCTCCCCAAGCCGACAATTGTAAGATGGCAGGACCGCTCATTCCCCAGTGTGTAACCAACAAAGGGCCTTGTCCCATCAATTTTGTTCCTTCGATTTTAACGGTACTTTTCTCAACGACGTTGCCCATCAGCTCGCGAATGGTTTCATTTGGCATGTTGAACGTAAACAAAGAAGGCACAGGTTCAATTATGGTGTGACCAAGATTTTCTACCCAAGAAATCCCAGAGCGCTTTGGCTGTCCACCAACCGTTACAATGACAGCATCCGCTTTCATTTCATTCCCTGTAATCGAGGTTATGGTGAACACCTCATTGTCCTTGCGAATTGCTTGCACATGAAACTGATAAATGACTTCAATGTTTTTGGCTGTCGCATCAAACAAGAAACAATCAATGATGGATTGAGATGTATTTGACTGTGGAAAAATGCAGTTGTCGGGATAGGTTTTTAAACGAATACCTCGAGTTTCAAACCAATCCACCGTCGATTGTGCATTGAACTGTGCAAAAGCTTTACGAAGAAAGCGTTCACCTCGAGGATAGTTTTTTGATAGTGCATCGATCTCGAAAGTGGCATTGGTCACGTTGCAACGGCCACCTCCTGAAATTTTTACTTTGGACAGGACTTTCGCTGACCTTTCAAGAATAAATACATTGCAGTTTGGGTTTGCTGACTTCGCACTTAGTGCGGCAAAGAAACCTGCGGCTCCCCCCCCAATGACTGCAATTGATTTAGGCATCTAGTTTTTCTTCTTTTTACCCTTTTTCTTTTGATCGACCGGCATAGCATCGTCTTCATCGCCAGAGCTCGTTGGAGCGCCAAATGAATAGGTTTCATTGCCTTGTTCATCGAATACGTGGTCTTCAATTAGCCCCCCTTTTTTATACAATGCCTTGCGTTTCGAACGTCCATCAGGCCAATACTCTTCGAAACTGCCTTCTTGAAGTCCTTTGCGGTAATTTTCCAAGGATTGCACGGTTCCGTTGTAATAGAACGTTTTAAACTCACCATCCTTCACATCCATAGTCCAACGTTCCGTGGAAAGTAAGGTGCCATCCTCGTAGTAGTACATTTGTTCGCCGTGTTTTTTTCCTTCTTTGTAATTCAATTCCTGAAGCAATTTACCTTCCACATTGTATCGCTTGAATAAACCATCAAAGATCCCGTTCACGTAGTGCACCTCTTTCTCCAATTTTGATTTAGGATAGTACGTTTTCTTTACACCATTGAGTATGCCATTGCTGTAAGTCTCCAACTTTGTTGTGTCACCTTGACGCGTAAAATAGGTCTGAACGCCATGTTTTTGACCAAGATTGTAATTCATTTCCCAGGCTACAAAAGTGGTGCTGTCGTAATAAAATGTCCAAGTCCCTGACTCCACCCCTTGAATGTGATTGCGCACAACTTGCAAGCAACCTGTCTTATAGTATGTCGTATCGTTCCCGTTTTCCTTTCCATCTACGAAAGTTATGCGGCGTTCCAGCAAGCCATTCATATGACATGTTTCGCAAGTTCCAGTAAATGGTAGACCAGCATTTCCCGCCAATACCGTATTTGATCCTTCGTCATAGGTCAACTTCTCGTTGCAATCAACAACACCCGCGAGTTTACCACACTCCCAATCGCCAAATCCAGTTGCCTGCTTTTTACCTCGCTCGTAGCACGGAACTTTATTTCCATCAACTTGGCCAAAGAGCGAGGTCATCGAAAAAAATACAGTTAGAAATGTAAATAGCTTCATCTTTTAGTGAATTTGAAGTTTCATTAAGGCGGATTTCATCTCTTCAGGAATGGCGATCGTTTGCTGTGTTTCTGCATTGTAACACACCTGAACGGAGCGCCCCTTGACAAAAACCTCGCCATTTACTTTGAGTTCATAAGCGAGCGTGAAACTTTTGATCCCTATATTTTCAGTAAACACAAAAACCTCAGGTGTGTGGGAAATCAATACCGATTTCACGTATTCTGCTTCGTTCTTCACGAGCACAATGCCATGGTGGCGCCAATCCCAGTCGATGCCCAATAATTTCCGAAAGTAATGCACCCTAGCCAATTCGAAGTAACTGAAATAAATCGTGTTATTGACATGACCAAGAACATCGAGATCAGAGAATCGCACTTGAATGGTGGCGGGTTGAATCATTTTTTATCGAGTTTTTCGTAATCGGAATTGTTGCTGATAAATTCAGGGACAATCTGTTTCATTTTGGCCACGATTTCATCGTTTTTCTGTGTTTCAAAAAGGCCAATCAATGTATTTATCGCTTCAATTTGCGCAACATCCTCATCGCGAACTTTGGCTTTTAAAATTTTCGGGTGGTGCGTGGCAATGGTATTCTCCTCCTTCGCGAGCAGTTCCTCGTACAATTTTTCACCTGGACGAAGGCCTGTTACTCTGATTTCGATGTCTTTACCCAATTGCAACCCACTCAATTGAACCATTTTTTTCGCAAGATCAATAATTTTCACGGATTCACCCATGTCAAAAACGAAGATTTCGCCGCCCTCACCCATTGAACCCGCCTCCAATACCAATTGACATGCCTCAGGTATCGTCATGAAGAAACGCGTCACTCGTTCGTCTGTTACAGTAATTGGTCCACCTTGTTCAATTTGACGCTGAAAAAGTGGAATAACTGAACCGTTTGAACCCAAGACATTGCCAAAGCGTGTTGTCACAAAGCGTGTCGCACCTTCTTTGTTTGCCATCTGTGCATAAATCTCAGCAATCCGTTTAGACGCTCCCATCACATTCGTTGGGTTCACCGCTTTGTCCGTTGAAATCATCACGAATTTCTTCACCCCAAAACGCTTAGACAGATCAACGAGATTCTTGGTCCCTAAGACATTGGTCAATACTGCTTCAGATGGGTTATTTTCCATCATGGGAACATGTTTGTAAGCTGCAGCATGGAAGACAAAGTCTGGACGGAAAAAGTCAAACACTCTTTCCATGCGTTCTTGACTGCGGATATCACCAATGACCACTTCAAAATTCAAATTTTTTTGAGTCGCTCCCAATTCGATTTGTAAATCATACAAGGGAGATTCAGCTTGATCCAACAAAATTAGTTTCCCTGGGTTGTAGCGCGCAATTTGCTTCACCAATCCACTTCCTATAGAACCTGCAGCACCTGAAACGAGAATGGTTTGTCCAGTGAGCTGGTTTGAAATTCTATTTTCATCCAACACAATCGGACTTCTCCCTAGCAAATCTTCGATGTTTACTCGGCTGATCTGCTTGGTTGAAAATTCACCATTGATCCAACTTTTCGGGGATGGTACTTTAGATACTTTTACACCATTTGCAAGACAAACTTCAACGACATGTTGTCTATTTTCTTCATTCGGTTGTTGAATTGCGATAATCAAATTGTTGACACCTTCATCACGAATCAAGGCTTCCAACCTACTCGTATGACTCACCGTAACTCCTTCCATACGCGTGCCGTCCTTCTTTTTATTGTCGTCAATAAAAGCAACAATTTTATAGTTCATACGGCCATCTTTTTCAATGGTTCGTTTCGTGATTAAACCTGAAATCCCAGCCCCATAAATGATCACGCGTTCAAATTCCTGAGTTGATTTTATGGATTCGAGGTAAAGTAATTTGATGAAAAATCGTGAGCCAATCATCAAAAGCAAGCCCGTCAAAAACTCGATAATGAGGACCGATGTTGGAAACAGAAAGTACTCATCTACAAAATAATAACGAAGCATTCCCAGCCCAAAAAAGATAAGTGAGCACGTTGTTGTAGCCAATAAAATTCGCTTTAAATCCTCCGTAGAAGTATGACGAACAATCCCTTTTTGAATTTTAAACGCTAGAAAAACAATAAGTTTCACCAAGAAATAAATGCCAATTGATTTGGACAAAACCTGCCATTCTTGACGAATAAGTTCCGGGTCGGCTTTTAGGTCAAAACGGATCAGGTATGCAAAAGTCAATGCAATGAATGAGATCACAAGATCCATGAGTACGATCACCCATCGTGGTGTGCTTGCCTGCAGTCGGAACATACACAAAGGTACTCAAATCAGTTTAGAGTAAAGTTGATGCGTCACGAAGTTTCAACAAGTCCATTGCGGATAACTCGTTCTTCAGAAATCTCACCATTTTCTAAGTGCCTTTCGCAGTTGTTTTGCCCATCGGTACCAAACTGGCGAATTGTCCCATTGGTGGCAATAATACGTGCGGTCAAGGCCCCCAAGTTGCAGGTTGAAATGGCGAACACCATCAATGCGCGAACCTCCAAAATCAAAACTTTTCCCTTTCGATAGGGCTTGCTGAATGGCTTGATGCATCGCTGCATACATGGCACCATTCTTTTTGGCATCGTCCGTGAAAGCACCTTTCAGGTAGAGCACGGTCTGATTAAAATCGATGAGAAATAGTCCGCCAACAAAGTTATCATCTTCAAAAACGGATAGGATTTGGAGACGGCCTTTGTCAGCCATATTATCGACAACCTGCTCTAAGCGCTCTATACTTCCTTCTGTCAAACTTGAAATTTTAGGCAAGAGTTCAGATCGAATCATGGAAAAAATCGCTGACTGATCTGAGGAAAGTTCTATTCGGTGAGCCAGTTTATGGGATTTATTGATCATCCTTTTTGCTTGAGAACCAAGAGAAGGGATTGAATCCGAAGGAATTATTTGTTCTACGAATTCCTCTGAATGAACATCCTCAAGTGATTGACGAAGGCAAAAGTTCCCTAAGGGAAAATGAGTTTTAACCTCCTTTGCAAATTGCGCCAAGGCACCATCATTTTCACCGAACCATTCGAGATGTGTAATGAAGATTGGTGTGTAGCATGTTTTGATTCCTAGTCGAACAGCAAAAGGAACAGCAATTCCTTTCGTGTAGTTTTCATCCACGTAGACCATCCAGTTTTCGCCGATTTCATCCAAATAAGAGGACAAAGAGAAAACAGATGCACCAGGTGTTTTGGCTACCAGGTCATCCCATTTTTGACAATCAATATTTTCTCGAGAAATAAACTTCATGCGCTTCGAAGATACTGACAATTCATGCAATGCGTTCCTTCAACGCGAAAAGCTATCTTTGTTGCATGGAAATCGAACGAAAATTTCTCATTCACCAAGCTATTTGGGATGCTGTGATCAAGCCAAGTCCGAAGAAAATCGTACAAGCGTATTTGGTCAACACGGCCGAAAAAACAATTCGCGTGCGCATCAAAGGGGATAAAGGTTTTATCACGATTAAGGGTCCAACAAAAGGAATCAGCCGCAGTGAATTTGAATATGAAATTCCCTTAAAAGATTCGGAGGAACTGATTGCTCAATTTGCCGAAAAAGTCATCGACAAAGACCGTTACGAGATTACGTTTAAAGGAAAATTATGGGAAGTCGATGTTTTTCATGGAAAACTTGAAGGGCTCATCTTGGCTGAAATTGAGCTCGAAAGTGAAGATGAAGTTTTTTCAGTACCGGAGTGGGTCGCAAAAGAAGTATCGCACGATGTGGAGTACTTTAATGCGCGGTTGGTGGAGAAATGCTGACTGGATAATGACTAGTTACCAATGACTAATTACTAGTGTCAAACATTTCGTAACTCGTAATCATTGTTGTCCGACTAAAACCACGTTTATGTTTTATCTAAATTGCACAGTGTACTTTTGGTCATTTTGAATTATGTTCAGGTTTTGCTCGCTCACCTCCGCTGCGGAAAAGCCGCTAAGGCCGAATATCAAAAGCGAATTTTAGTGAACTTCTCTGGTATTGACTCCTGCGTTATAGCTTAGGAGGCCTGTATAAACCACCCCTTGCCCCTCCACGAGGGGATTTTTAAATTGCGTATATTGTTGGCATTCTATAAGAAGCGCTGGCATTTACTCACGGCTTCGAGGACCTCAGCCACCAGAGCTTCGAGTACATCACATGATTACATAGGCAAAGCCACCAAACTCCAACTCGTAACTCGTAATTCGTAATTAATACGAAACTCTCCCAAAAAAAGAAAGGGTTCACCACTGGCAAACCCTTTCCTTTTTTCAGACCACAAGTTACTAACGTAAACTATGTTTATTTACTGGAGACGTGAAGTTGTCTCCGACCAACTTCAAATACCTAACCGTGCGTTGGATCTCCAGTGCTTTTTTTGGCTTAGAAGCCCAAGTCCTTTGTCCTT
>CALPWQ020000059.1 GCA_943327315.2 Chitinophaga pinensis | reverse complement strand
TGATCATCTCGCGCTCTCGCGCTATGTTTCGGTTGAGGTAACGCTGGTGGTAATAGGAATCATTGGGTACCGTTAAAAGTAGTGCGCAATCGGGATTCACCCGAAGCACTTTTTGAATCATTTTTTCAAGATTGCGCTTGTATACTTGGGGATCAAATTGATCGTATGGGACATTGCCATCGTTGGTTCCTACGGAAAAAGCAAAGAAATCGGGTGGGTAAATAGCCAATTGTTCTTCAAAATTTTTACAGCCAAGGTAGGTGTATAGGCCCGCTCCATTGACTCCAATAGAGGTGTATGAAATCCCTGGTAGCTCATTCATAAATTGAAACCCATAGATTTCCAGTTCAAGTGGCAGTTGATTTTTTCGAGAAAATTGAACATCAAGCACATCAATCGGATCGGAAAATGTAATTTCTGAATAGCCCAAACTTGGATTTTGATGGATAGATTCAACCAAAATTTCATCCCCTCCAAAATTGATGTCAAATGGCAATTCTCCTTTATTATGTAGTATTCTCACCTTGGTGAATGGTGGTTGAACACTGCTGCGGTTGTGACGAAAAAATAGGTTAATGACCGAGTCGTTGCAGGTTATTGCTGCTCCCATCACTCCATAATCCATGGTTGAAGGATTGGTCGTTACACTGCGGAAAGCGGTCCATGTGTTGGGGGAGGTGAACTCATAGTTGGACGGATTGTTGGTGTGTGCCAACTTGAACGGGAACACCATCCCACGTTCCCCAGGTATTCCTTCCCAGTTGCTTTGTAAAAAGGTGCGAATGTCATGCGTGTAAATATCTGCCTGCAAATGCGATCCACCGATGTGGTAGAAATGCATCTTCCCTTTCTTGAATTGAATCAATGAATCCATGCGTGCCGCCATCAATTCCCAACTCTTGCTCTTGTCACAATAAAATCGAAAATGATTAACTGATGGATCTATAAAGGAATAATTCAATACTTCCGCGGAATCAATTTCTTGAAAATTAGGAAAACAATAGTTGCTCAATGGGTCAATCTTCTGACCAAACAAAAGTTGACATCCAGTCGAAATGAATAAAAGGGTGAGCAGCGTCTTCAATGTCAATGATTTATTTCTTTTTTTCTTGCCATTTTGCAAATTCTGCTGCAAATGCATCGAAAAACATTTGTGAGGCATAGCTAGCACCTCCATTGCTGAAGTGGATGTAATCCTTTCCAGCCAAACCTTGTTCCACCCAAGAGGGCATTGAGTTTTTGCCCCCCATCGCAAGAAACAAGTCCCAGTATGCAGCACCAACATCAAGACTAATTTTTTTCATCTGATCCACACAATACGGAAGTAGTGGATAGGTTTCATAAACGCCTTTGTCAAGTCGAGACATATCACTGGGTCCAATAACGATGATGGCAGCAGACGGACGCAACTTGTGTATGGTGTTCAATTGTCCTTTAAAATTTCGGGTGAAATTTCGCACTGAGCTCGAATCCTTAAATGAAGGAACAGAATTTCCGCCAAATTGCATGATGATCAATTCGGTGTTTAGATCACCATACATTTGAGAGGTAATGCCTTGATCCATATAGCCATAAATTGTCCCACTAGATCCTCGCATCCCCACATTGTCGATTTGCATTCCATAATCACCCTCTAATGAAAAACCACAGATGTTTGGGCTGACCGTTGCAGAAAACACATATTTTAATTTTCCTGGAGTAGCTGCAAATGAAAGATCAACACGATGTAATTTCCCGTCTGTTTTGAGGCTGTCTTCATGAATTAAATTGCCGTTTTGATAGACCTTCAATCCACAAGGTTTCATACAACTGTTGTAGTACATTTTTACATTGTTGTATTCCTTAGCTCTAGAATATGCATTTTTATTGGGTTCAATTTCAATCCAACCTTCCTCAATCGATGACTTATTGCTCATGCTCGAACTGTCTAGCTCCGGGGTAAATCGTGCAGCAGAGCCGAGCGCTCCATATTTTTTGCTTTTCAATCGGTCGCCACCAAAGCAAGTGTAGCGCACAAAGTTGGAGGAATAGCTTTGTTTAAAGGTATTTGTCGCATAGACATTCATGGCTGGAATCAAACCTGGACCACTTCCGCCAAATTGATTTTGAATGCGCTGCCGGATATATGCGGTCATGCGGTCGCCTTCAATTTGTGAATCACCATAATGAAAAATGTGAATCTTTTTCTTCTCGGTAGCGGCATTTTGCATTTTTGCAAAAAAGCCATGTAGGTGTTGAAGCCCTTCCTCATTCAAGACAAATGAGGTGCTAGATTCCGTTGAAAGTTCGCCGCCATTGGGCGCACCAAAAGAACCATCTGAACCGTTCTTGTGCTGTAGCAAAGGATCTTCGATCCCTGAAGTATCAACCTTCGCAACAAGCTTGGTGATGTCCTTTTTTTCTTGCTTTACAGGATGAAAGAACTCTGTCTTTGACATGAATTGCAGCTTATATCCGAAAATGTTCCATCCACCTTCGGGAATAAAAATGACTATGGGGGACAACAACAGCAACACTCCAAGCGTAAATAGGAGTACATGTATGGGCTTGAGGACTTTCAATGCATAAAATTTGATAACGACAAATGTAATGATTCTAAAGGCATTTTTTTTCGCTTGAAAATGTCATCTTTTCATCCTTTCAATAAAAAAACTGCCATCATGTCCGAATAAATGGATTGGCAGTATCTTTGACTGAAGCGGCGAGTCAAAAATTAAGGTGTTATGGTAGATGAAAAAAATCCGAATGAGGAGGGAAAAGGGCTGGAAAACGAGCAGCCACATGAGATGGATACACAAGCGGATGCGACATCCGAAGAAAGCGTAAATGAGCCTGTGGAGCAAACAGCAGAGGATAAATTTCTTGAGCTGAATGAGCGTTTTTTACGCCTGCATGCTGATTTTGATAATTTTAGAAAGCGCTCTCGTAAAGAACATTTGGAAACCATCGATAATGCCAATGCACAACTCTTGAAAGATTTGTTGCCCATTTTGGATGATTTTGAGCGAGCAATCGTAAACAATGAAAGCGCTGACAATATCGATAGCGTGAAAGAGGGATTCAATTTGATTCATGCTAAAATGTCGGCTTTATTGTCTTCTAAAGGACTGAAGCCCATGGATGCGAAGGGTGAGAAATTTGACAGCGACCTTCATGAAGCAATTGCCAACATCCCAGCACCATCAGAACAAGAAAAAGGAAAAGTAATAGAAGATATTCGCAAGGGGTATTACCTCAATGAAAAGGTGATTCGCTTTGCGCAAGTGTTGGTTGGACAGTAATACAATAGAATGAGTCAGAAAAGAGATTATTACGAGGTTTTAGGAGTTTCTAAAAGTGCTGATGAGGCCGAAATTAAAAAGGCCTACCGCAAACTTGCAATCGCACATCACCCGGATAAAAACCCTGATGACGCCAGTGCTGAGGAGAAATTTAAGGAGGCGGCTGAAGCATACGAGGTATTAAGTGATTCCCAGAAAAGAGCACAATACGACCGTTTTGGTCACGCAGGTGCCAACGGCCAAGGCTTTAGCGGTGGTGGAATGAACATGGATGATATCTTCTCACAATTTGGAGATGTTTTCGGAGGCGCATTTGGCGGTGGCAGCTTCGGCGGCAGTCGAGGTGGAGGTAGCCGCGTTGTGCGTGGAACAAATCTTCGGGTAAAGATGAAGCTGACTCTTGAGGAGATTGCAGAGGGTGTGCGCAAGAAAATCAAGGTGAACAAATTGGTGAATGCCGAAGGAGTTACCTATAAAAATTGCCAAACCTGTGGTGGAAGCGGACGCATTACGCGAGTCGCTCAAACATTCCTTGGTGCCATGCAAACGCAAACAACGTGTAATGTTTGTCAAGGTGCAGGGAAAATGATTGACAAACGTCCGTCGGATTCGGATGCTCAAGGACTAAAACGTCAAGAAGAAGTCATCGAGATTGATATTCCTGCAGGTGTTGAGGAAGGCATGCAATTGAGTGTTACTGGAAAAGGAAACGCAGGCCCATTCAATGGTGTGCCAGGTGATTTGATCGTTCAAATTGAAGAAGCTGAACATCCTGAATTAAAGAGAGATAGTGAGAACTTACATTATGAGGCACACATCAATTTTGTGGATGCTGTGTTGGGTGAGTCGATAGAAATACCAACGGTCAACGGGAAAGCAAAAATTAAAATTGATCCAGGTACACAAAGTGGTAAAGTCCTGCGATTGAAAGGCAAAGGCTTGCCCATTCTGCAGCGCTATGGGCACGGCGATTTGTTCGTGCACATCAATGTCTGGACACCAAGAAAAGTGTCGAAGGAGGAGCGTGAAATCTTGGAGAAATTGCGTCAAAGCGAGAACTTTAAGCCACAGCCCGATAAGAACGATAAAGGGTTTTTCGACCGTATGAAGGACATGTTTAATTAAGACCTACATGTCATTTTTAACCAATGCCGACAAAGGGAACAATCGCGTTTCAGGGTATATTTTGACCTTAAGCCTTGTTGTCTTGTGCTACGCCGTACTCGGCTCCATTCCCTTGATTGTTCATCTGATGATTGCACATGGTGGGGGTGAGGGTGCATTGGCCGGTTCAATGTCAGATTGGACAGCGCTCTTAGGTGAAAACCTCATTCTTTGTTACCTCTTATTTCCATTTGTTTTGGTGCTTTTTACGCTCGTGTTGAGCAACCGGTTTATTCATAAACGAACAGTATTATCACTATTTACGACCAGAGCAACATTCGATTGGAGACGTTTCTTTACCTCCGCTGGAATTTGGATAGCGGTAATGGGCATTTTGCTTGCCACGATGATGGTGGGTAATGATCAAATTCAGTGGAACATGAATCCATCGACAATCATCCCTCTTGTTTTGATCTCTTTGCTTTTGATTCCTCTCCAAACGACTGCTGAAGAAGTACTTTTCAGGGGCTATCTCTTTCAAGCATTTGGACATAAAAACCGCCGAGGTTGGATCAGTGTCGTTGTGACAGGTGTTCTCTTTGGCCTCATGCATGCCGCCAATCCCGAAGTGGAAACTTTGGGCTATGGGGTGATGAGTTACTACATCATGACAGGCATTTTTCTTGGGTTTATTGTTCTGATGGATGATGGACTCGAACTGTCTATGGGCTACCATGCGGCGAACAACATCTTCGCAGCACTCATTTTGACCAACGAATGGCAGGCATTTCAAACAGATGCCTTGTGGATTGATCATGCAAAACCTTCCTTTGGATGGGATGTGATCGCGACGATGCTTGTCCTTCAGCCACTATTGCTCCTTATTTTTGCGAAGTTGTTTAAGTGGAAAAATATGCGGTCTAAATTACTTGACCAACAGTAAATTGAAGCACGTGTATGTGTTTTATTCAATCCTTGATTTTCGTACTTCAGAAAAAAAAGATAGCTTTAAGTTCGAAATCACAATGAATGCTTGAAGTACAGCACATCTCTAAATCCTTTTTCCGCAAAACAGCCCTCGAAGATGTTTCGATGACGGTGCGCGAAGGAGAAATATTTGGCCTTCTCGGTCCAAACGGCGCAGGTAAAACTACGCTCATAAGAATCATCAACAAAATCATTGATGCCGATCGAGGTGTGGTCCGGATCAACGGAGATCTCATGACACAAAAGCATCTGTCGATGGTGGGTTACCTGCCTGAAGAACGCGGATTGTACAAGTCCATGACAGTTGAAGACCATGCCTTATTTCTTGGCCAATTGCGAGGATTGTCGAAGCGGGATGTGAAAATGCAACTTGACTATTGGCTCGAAAAATTTACCATTGGTGATTGGAAGAAGAAACGCATTGAAGAACTATCCAAAGGAATGGCACAAAAGGTTCAATTCATTTGTACTGTTCTACATGAACCTAAAATACTCATTTTAGATGAACCTTTGAGCGGTTTCGATCCGGTGAATGTCGAGTTGATTAAGCAAGAACTTATTGAAATGCGCGCAAAGGGTAAACTAATTATCCTCTCCACACACAACATGAAAAGTGTTGAGGAGATTTGTGACCGTGTGGCATTGATTGATCATTCAAAGAAGATCCTCGAAGGAACAGTTTCTGAAATTCGAGAGTCGAGAAAAACCGGAGAAATAGCGATTAAGTTTCGTGGGTCAATGATTGCCTTTGTGAATGCCCTTTGGACAAATTTCGAACTTGTGGATAAGGAAATTTTAGCGGATGACCGTTTCATCGCCCGTTTGAAAACACGTGGAGAAACGAATTTTGATGATTTGTTGCGCGCCATGATGGGGCAAGTACGCATTGAAGCTGTTTGGGAAGTATTGCCTTCCATGCAGGATATTTTTATTGATCTAGTTACCCCTAAAACCGAAGGAACTCATGCGTAACAGTTGGTTGGTTGCACTGCGCGAATTAAAAGAACGCTTGGGTTCGCGCTCCTTCGTTGGAATGATGATCGCTGGTCCACTGTTGATCTTGGTGCTCATCTATTTTCTCTTTGCCTTCGGTGGCGAAGGGCAACAGAAATGGAATGTGCTTATTGCTGATCCAACGGGAATCATGGATAAGAAAATATTGATCAGTGCCGATCCGGATGTCACTTATTCTTTTGCCAATGGCTATATTGAGATGAATGAATTTCGCGACGCAAAACAATTCCGTGAATTTGATGCCCTAGTCGAGGTAAATGAAAAAATTCTGTCCAATAAATTGTCGTTTGTCTTCTACCGCGAAAACCCATCTATGCGCATGCAGACCAAGATTCGTTATCAAGTGGAACGTCGGATTGAAGAGGTTATGGTTGCGCAATTTACGGACCTGTCTATTCGTGATTTTAGGAAAGTAAAGCAACCACTCAACATGGCCTTTAGAAATGTTTACGATCCAATGGACGAGGCCTCTGACCTTCGCGGTTGGGTAGGCTTATTCTATGGCGCACTCATTTTTTCCTTCATTTTTCTTTTTGGAATGACCATTCTCCGCAGCGTAACACGAGAGAAAAGTAACCGCATTGTTGAAGTGCTCTTAGCCACGGTTCACCCCAATCAATTGATGATCGGAAAGATTGTTGGAATCGGAATCGCGGCATTTATTCAATTCGTGGTGTGGATGCTCCTTGTGGCAATCGGACTTGTGCTCATGAGGAGTTATGTCTTTCCAGATTTATTCGACCCAAGTCATGTCGTGGCCATGGGTGAACATGCTTCTGATCATTTCTTTGCCGCAACAGAATACAACCAGTTCGTTGATTTGGTATACGAGCGAATCCGATTTGGCACCATGACTTTTTATTTTATTCTCTTTTTCGTGTTGGGATACCTCTTCTATGGCGCCTTGTTTGCAGCAATAGGAGCTACATCAGGATCAGAAAGTGATGGTCAACAGTTTGTTTTGCCGCTGATTTTCTTGCTCTGCTTTGCGCTATTTGCTGGGTATTATTCGCTCCAGAACCCAGAAAGTGGACTTGCCATGCTCTTCCATTATTTGCCATTTACTTCACCCGTCGTCGTTATGGTGAAGCTGTCGTTGGGCTATGCTCCCGGACATGCCTATGAGATTTGGATGTCTTTGATTCTTCTCCTTTTGAGTGCAGCTGGGGTACTTGTGCTCGCAGGCAGATTGTACCGCAATGGAATCTTGCAATTTGGACATCGACTGCGCTTTGGTATGTTGCTGCGTTGGTTGAAACGGATGTAATATGCGAAAAGCAGTCATAGACCTTGGTACGAATACCTTTAATCTCCTCATAGTTCAAGTCAATGAGGGAGAAATTCAGGTGCTGCATAACGAAAAGGAGGGAGTGGCACTTGGGATGGGAGGAATCAACAATCAAATGATTTCACCTGAAGCCTTAGATCGAGCTTTAAGTGCTTTGAAACGTTTTAAAAGTGTCTGCGAAAATCACGAAGTTACATGGATCAAGGCCATTGGGACTTCTGCCATTCGCGATGCGAAAAATTCGGCACATTTCCTCCAGATTGTAAAGGATGATGTGGGAATTGACGTCGAAATTGTCAGTGGTCACCGTGAAGCAGAATTGATCTACAAAGGGATTGCGGCGTCGCATGATTTCAATGAACATTCCTTAATCATGGACATTGGCGGGGGAAGTACTGAATTCATTTCAGCCAGTCAGTTTGGGATACACGATATGATCAGCATGAATATTGGCGTCTCACGGATATTTCAACTCTTTGATTTATCCAATCCCTTGACGGCTACAGATGTTTTTCACATTGAAAAATGGCTCGATACCCACGCAGGAACATTCTTTGAAAACCGAAAAGAAAAAGTCCTGATTGGTGCATCAGGAAGTTTTGAAACATTCTATGAGTTGATCCACAACGAACAGTTTCCGGAGAAAAATAAATCTATTGAAATTTCCATTGACCACCTTACTGAAATCCTGGAGCAGATTATTTCTTCAACTCAAGAGGAACGAGATCGAAATGAATGGATCATTCCCATTCGTAAAAAGATGGCACCGATTGCAGCGGTAAAAACACGTTGGGTGTTGAAGCAAATACCTGCGACTCAAATTTTTATTTCTCCCTACTCCTTGAAGGAGGGAGTTATTTTTGAATAAACCGTTCACCCGAAAAGGTAAACGCACAACATTCACAACATCATTCCTATCTTTACTGAAATTTTATTTCCCATGGCAAAAATCCTAATCATTGATGATGAACGTGCAATTCGCAGAGCATTGAGAGAAATCCTTGAATTTGAAGGATTTGAAATCGATGAAGCTGAAAATGGCAAAGAGGGTGTCGACAAAGCAAAATCTAGATTGTATGAAATCATTTTTTGTGACATCAAAATGCCATTGATGGATGGAATGGAAGTATTGGATGAATTGATCAAAACAAAGGTGGAAACGCCATTGATCATGATCAGTGGACATGGGAACATTGATACTGCAGTGCAAGCCATAAAAAAAGGAGCCTTTGATTTCATTGAAAAACCCTTGGACTTGAACCGTATTTTGGTAACGATTCGCAATGCAAAGGATAAAAATTCGTTGGTCGAGCAAACCAATCAGTTGAAAACGACAGTAAAGCGTTTCAAAGGAAGCTCGATCATTGGAGAGACAGAAGGAATTATCCACATCAAAGAGATGATTGAAAAAGTGGCTCCATCGGATGCACGAGTGCTTATTACTGGCGAGAATGGCACAGGAAAGGAACTTGTTGCGCGCTCACTTCACGACAATTCGAACCGACGAAAAATGCCTTTCGTCGAGGTGAATTGTGCGGCGATTCCTTCTGAATTAATTGAAAGTGAATTGTTTGGACATGAAAAGGGTGCCTTTACTTCGGCTGTGAAGGATAAAAAAGGAAAATTTGAACTCGCTACAGGTGGAACCTTGTTCTTGGATGAAATAGGCGATATGTCAGCAAGTGCCCAAGCCAAAGTGCTGCGTGCTTTGCAGGAAAATGTCATACAACGTGTTGGAGGCGAACGCGATGTTAAGGTGGATTGCCGTGTCTTGGCCGCAACAAATAAAGACCTTCGAAAGGAAATTGCTGAGGGAAGATTCAGGGAAGATTTATACCACCGCTTGGCAGTGATTCTTATCCACGTGCCCTCATTGAACCAGCGTAGAGATGATATTCCAGTACTAGCCGAACATTTTTTAAGCATGGTATGTGCTGAGCATGGGGTGGCGAGGAAATCCTTTACGGATGATGCGCTACTTGCACTTCAACAAACAGATTGGTCAGGAAACATTCGTGAACTGCGCAACATCGTAGAACGCATGGTAATCCTTTGTGGAGAAAAGATAACAGGAAATGACGTAAAGCTATTTGCGAATCCTAAAGCGCAGTAGACAGTTGCCGTAAATTATCCGAACATCGCGCCAAACTGACCAGACTTGGTTGTTTGGGTGCTTTCTACTGTAAGAATAGGTATGCGCAATTCATTCATGATCAAGTGCTGAACAAATTTGTCCGAGAACGCATAAAAGGTACTTTGGTAGTGGGTTGCAGCCAATAAGTCGGCATTGTTCTCTTTGCAAAAGGCAATTAAATGATCATCAAAGTTCTTTCTTTCCAAGAAATGGAATTCAAAATCAACGTCTTTCTCTTTGAGTTGTTCGATGCAAAAAAGCATATTGGTATTCACCTTTGCTTTAAATTCGCTATCGTCATGTTTGCCACCAACCAAAAGTACTTTGGCTTTAAATCGTTGAGCAAGTGCTGCAGCGTAACGAACAATCTGTACACTCTCTTTTTCAAGATCAATGGTTTGAATAATGGTCTTGATGTTTCTGAATTCAGACTCTTCTTGAACAATGAATAAGGGTCTTTTTGAACTTTCTACAACCCTGAGCGCAAAACTCCCAAACACTTTCTGCATGCCATGCTCGCCATGCGTTCCCATCACAACCAAATCAGCACTTGACGCATCGGCAATCTTTCCAATATCTTCCAGGAATTTACCCTTCATAATGACCTGTTCCGTTTCATTACTCCCAAGCGTAAGTTTAGAAACAAATGAGGAAAGCGAATCTGTTGCAGTCATTCGATCATTTTCGTCGTCGATGATGTGCAAAAAAGTGAGTTTTGCATGCAGTTCTGAGTTCAACCCAATGGCAAATTCTGCGGCTTTCTCAGCGGCCTTTGTGAAGTCTACAGGAATAATAATGTTAGCGCTCATGTGATGCGTTTTAGCAGTGAAAATCAAGTGCTTTTTATTCAGCGGAGTAAAAGTAGAAAAAAAGAGAGAGTAAATAGCGACTCGACCTCCTTAAAAGTGTATTTTCACACCCTACATTTTTATTTCCATGAATAATTTCTTTTATCAATCAGACCATTTGGATACCATCCTCGTTGTGGATGATTCCGTTGAGAACTTGCAAGTCCTTTCGGCACTCTTGAGGGATAAATACAAGGTGAAGGTGGCGAAGAATGGGGCAAAAGCCTTAGAAATCATTGAGTCGGATGCCTCGATTGACTTGATCTTATTGGATATCATGATGCCCGATGTAGACGGTTATGAGGTGTGTAAACAAATTAAATCAAATCCTTCAACCGTAAAAATTCCTGTGATTTTCTTGACGGCACTGAATGATTCGTTAGATGAAACCAAAGGATTTAAGGCTGGTGGTGCCGATTTTATCACGAAACCGTTCAATGCAGATGTGGTGATGGCGCGCATTCGTACGCATCTTGATTTGCAAATTGAACGGCGTCGGGCAGATGATTTGTTGCGTGTCTTACTTCCAGAAAATGTCATTGAAGCACTCATTGAGAAAGGAACGTATGCTCCCGAAACACATGCCAATACAAGTGTTTTATTTTGCGATCTAGTTGGATTTACAACCATTAGTTCACATTTGACACCTCATGAACTGATCCAAGAATTGACAGAGATATTTACGGCATATGATGATTTGGCCATTGTTCACAATGTGACGCGTATAAAAACCATTGGTGATGCTTACATGGCTGTCGCGGGAATTGGATCAAAGACCAATGCTCATGCAACAGACCTAGTAAGCTTTGGCTTGGCGATGGTGTCGTACCTTGAAGCGAAAAACAGCAAAAGTTCACTTGAATGGAAATGCCGAATTGGGATCCACTCGGGGGAAATAATTTCAGGTGTTGTAGGGAAATCGCGTTTTCAGTTTGACATCATGGGTGACAATGTAAATATTGCTGCTCGAGTGGAATCGAATGGTCGTCCAATGTCAGTGGCGATTACCGAAGAAACAAAATCTTTGTTGCACCCGGAGAAGTTTCAATTTGAATCGCTTGGCTCAGTTTATTTAAAAGGCAAAGGCGAGCGAGACTTGCACTTGGTTAAGCTGCGTAATTAAATCCATTCTCAAGGTGATATGGGCTTAGAATTGTATCAAACCGAATGTGTTTTTGAATGCACATGTATGTATTATTGCATCACCTCATTTGAGCTTAGGTAACTACATGACAAAAAATCTAAAGTTATTTCTTGCGGGTTTAGCCATCAGTTTTTTTGGTTCAATGGCGCCAGGCACACTCAACATGACGACACTCCAAGTGTCTGCATTTGACTCTGTGCAATCTGCCCTTTGGTTTGCATGTGGTGCAGTGATCATTGAAATGATTTATGCAGCCCTCGCCGTGACCTTACTTCACCGCATTAAAATTCCAAAAAGGTGGAGAGAATCAGCAGAGTGGATTTTTGTTTTCGGTTTAATCTTCTACGGTGGATATGTGCTTTATGCTCAATTTTTCAATGCTCCAAGCCCAACAATAGAAAAAGTTGATTTCTCTGGAAGTGCATTTTTCTTCGGAATGAGTTTGAGTGTTGTTAATCCCTTTCAGGTTCCGTTTTGGATGTTCTGGGGCACACTTTTAAAACAACGGAATATTCTTGATGAAAGTTCTTCTGCAATTTTGATCTACACCATTAGCGCTGGGACTGGAGCATTTTCGCTTTTAGCAGGTTATGCAATCTTGGGTGGTGAAAATCGCTTATGGATCAACGCCCATCAATTTGAGTTCATGGTCTTCTACGGTAGCATTTTTCTATTGCTTGGAATTCTTCAAGCTTGGCGAAGTGCTATGGGTAATCGGAATAGGACGAGTGGTCAATAAGGTGAGGATGGAAGCACTCATGGTTTTGGCTGCCAAAGGAAGCGCAAACGTGTAATCAGGGAAGTATTCGGAAGTGTGTAGTTTTGGAGCATTACACCCTTCATGATCTGGACAATACTGATCGTCACTGGATGTTGTGCCAATCCAAAGCATATAAGAAGGGATTGTCTTCGATGCACCATATACACCGAAATCTTCACCTATCATTTTTGCGGTCATGGTTGCCGTTTGTATGTCACTCTTTTTCAGTGCAGTCATGAGTAGTTTTCCCATGTCGGATGTGTTGTACACTGACGGAATGGACATGTCTAACAAGGTATAAATCGGATAGTGTAATGAATCTAAGCCAGCACTTGCCGCAAGACCATTTCCGATTTCTTCAATGCGCTGAAGTATTTTTTTTCTTGCTTCTTCTGAGTAGGAGCGGATTGTCAGTTTCAGTTCAACCTGCGCGGGGATAATATTTCCAACTGTACCACCATGAATGGCGCCGATGGTGATTACTGCAGGGTCGTTTGGGGCTAGGTTACGACTCACGATGGATTGGAGCTCTGTCACCAAGTAGGCTGAAAGAAGTACAGGGTCTACAGCACGGAATGGTTCTGCGCCATGTCCACCTACACCTTTTACTGTAATGTTCATCATGTCCACAGCAGCAAAGGCATATCCATCGCAAAATCCAACTGTTCCACTTTTCAATTCGGGTGTGTTGTGAAAGGCAATGTTGTAATCTGATTTGGGTAGTTTTTTGAAATTTGCAGAGGACACTACGGCTTTTGCACCTTGACCCGTTTCCTCAGACGATTGTGCCAAGAAAATGACCGTGCCTTTCCACGTGTTTTTATTCTTTACCAAGTCCTCGGCAACCTCCAGCCAAGTCGTCATGTGAAAGTCATGGCCACAGGCATGCATGCGCACAATCGGTTTGTCAGATTCAATGGATGCTCCAGGCGAGAACGGAGAACCTGTTTCCTCAATGATGGGCAAGGCATCCATGTCGGTTCGGTACATGACAACCGGCCCTTTCCCATTGTAATATATCCCTGCGAAGGAATGAAACCCTAAAGAATCAATGATGGTGAATCCCACTTTTGATAAGGCACTTTTTAAGTAAGATGCGGTATTCATTTCTTCTCCACTCAATTCTGGATGACTGTGTAGATACCTATAGCGCTCTTCAGAAAGCGCTGAAATGGGTTGTGCATTTCCAGAGAAAGAAAGGATGCAAAAAAAAACCACCTTGCAAAGTGCGTTCACAAAAGTGCGGTTCACCATTTTAAACTCAAAATTAAATCCTGTAGGGAATACCCCCCCCATTCCTCGGAATGAGCATTCAAATAGCGTCCCAACAATTGGGAAAAGAAAACCAAGAGATACACCTAATGATGTGTGTCTCTGTTTTTGAGAATAATGAAGCTTTTTGTTTTCGTTCGTATTGGGATTCATTTGCTTGGCAGTATTGTTCAATGAAATTGCATAAAATCAGTTTAACAATGGTTCTTTTATTACATAAAAGCATTGAATTTTATTCACAAATTAGTTCAAGAAATTTCTTAGTCAGGTGGGGTGTTGCATAAGCGTCTAATCCAACACTTGTTGAGTGAAGTCCATCTTTCTGAAAATGGTCGAATGCATCGAGAATAAATTTCTTCAAGCTGTCAATGTCATCAAAATCAAAAAATTGACCGCATTGCGTCGAATTGACTACATTATTCAAATCTCCATCGGACATGCCAATGGCTAAAATTGGGCGTTTAGCGCCGAGGTATTCAAAAAATTTCCCTGTCAGAATTCCTTTCACATTTCCTGCATTGTTGGCGACCAACAACAGAAGCTGTGCGCTGCGTTGCATGTGGATACTTTCAGCATGTGAAACGGAAGGAATCAACCGTAAGTAATTTTCCAATTGATGCTGTTTAATGTCATCCACAATCTGAAAGTCTACAGGCCCTACCAATTTGATGTGAAGATGCCTTGCAATTTCTGGGTTATCATTGATCGCTCCTTGCAGTGCTTTCCAAAGCGACACTGGATTTCGAGCCTTTGGCATTGATCCGAAATGGGCAATGGTAAATTCCTTGTCGAGCTGAACTTCTGTTGCATCGAACTCTGGAAAGATAAAACCATTCGTGATAACATCCACTTTTCGCTGCGCAATCTCTTGCAATCCTTCTGCACAGGCCTTACTGACTGTAATGACATGATCAGCGGATTGCAGCACCGTTTTCTCCAGTTTTTTATGTCGTTTGTCCGCCCATTTGCCAGGCAACAATTCATGGTAGAAGTCAATTTGTGTCCATGGATCTCTGAAATCTGCTGCCCAATTGATCTTAGGGAATCGCTTTTTCAGCCCCAAGCCAATGAGGTGCATGCTGTGAGGCGGTCCTGTTGAAATGATGGTGTCAATTTCTGGATGTTCGTTGAGGTAGTTCGCTAAGAAGCGCACGCTTGGCTTGATCCAAAAAACGCGCGCATCAGGGACGAAAAGATTTCCACGTACCCAAATGACCGCTTTTTTCACCAAACCGACTTTTCCTTGATGGGTAAGTCCAGCGCCAATGTTTGGGTTGCTTTTCTTACCAAGGTATTTGTGCGGCTCAAAGATTGGCCTTCGAACAACCGTTAACTCATTCGACACCTCCGATTGTAAGGCGGGATCCATCGTTGGCCAAGTCCCATTTTCAGGACAATAGACATGAAGGTTCCATCCATTTTCTTTAAAAAATCGCGACATGCGTAACCAGCGATGTACCCCTGCACCTCCTGCTGGAGGCCAATAATAGGTAATCAGCAGTGCCGTGCGCGTTTCTTTCAATGTCAATTCAGTTTTGAACGAATTTCATCTAGAGCCGCCTGGAGGCCTGACGGATTTTTTCCTCCTGCTGTTGCAAAGAAGGGTTGACCTCCTCCGCCACCTTGGATGTGCTTGGCTGCTTCGCGAATCATGGTGCTGGCATTGAATCCTTTTGCGGCAATGATGCTGTCGCTTGCAATGATGCTCAAGGTGCATGTTTCTCCTTCATTTCCTCCAAGGACTCCAATGAAGTTTTCGGTTTCACCTTTCAATTGGAAAAGAATATCTTTGATTGAACCACTGTCAAGTGATAAAATTTCTCCTAAGAAATGAACGTCTCCAATGTGCTGAATTTTTCCTTTCAACTCACCTTTCACATTCATGGCCCTCTCTTTTTGAAGCACTTCTATTTCGCGCTGCAATTGGGCGTTTTTGGATTGTAAGTCTTCCACGGCCTTAACTACATCTTTTGGATTTTTCAATGCCAAGGCCACTTGATCTAAGCGTTCCGCTTTTTCAACGAAATAGTGCTCAGCAGCCGTCGATGTAATGGCTTCAATACGTCGAATTCCAGCTGCAACTGCGGTTTCCGTGATGATCTTAAATAGGCCAATTTTTCCGGTAGACGAAACGTGCGTTCCTCCACAAAGTTCAACGGAATCACCGAATTTTATAACACGCACCGCATCGCCATATTTTTCACCGAACAGTGCCATAGCTCCCATAGATTTGGCAGTTTCCATTGGAACCGCACGTTGTTCGTTGAGTGCATTGTTCTGACGAATGGCCTTAATCACCAAAGCTTCTACTTTAGCCAATTCCTCATCCGTCACTTTAGAGAAATGCGAGAAGTCAAAGCGCAGATAGGTAGGATTCACCAAGGATCCTTTTTGCTCTACGTGCGTACCCAGAATGCTACGCAATGCATGGTGGACTAGGTGAGTTGCGGAGTGATTGCTTTCCGATGCCTGTCTATTTTCTTCATTCACAAGAGCAGAAAATTCAGCCGATGGATCAGCAGGAAGTGTTTCTGACAAATGAATAATGAGGTTGTTTTCTTTTTTCGTGTCAAAAACAGTGGTTCTGATGCCATTCGATTCAATGAATCCGGTATCACCCACTTGACCACCACCTTCAGGATAAAAGGGGGTGTTGTTCAATACCAACTGGTAAAAGGACTTTTGTTTTTGAGAAACCTTCCGGTATTTTAAAATTTTCACTTGGGCAGTCAGTTGATCATAACCAACAAATGTGATTTCTGTATCGGGATGAACTTGAACCCAATCATCTGTTTCAATAGCTGTGGCTGCACGTGAGCGATCTTTTTGCTTTTGCAATTCAGCAGTAAAGGCCTCTTCGTCAATTTGGAGGCCATTTTCACGCGCAATCAGTGAAGTTAAATCCACAGGAAATCCATAAGTATCATACAATTCAAAAACGGCAACACCATTGATCACTTCAACATCCTCTTTTTTAGATTGCGTAATGATGGCATCCATGCGCTTTATTCCTTGTTCAAGAGTTCGGAAAAAGCTAATTTCCTCTTCGCGAATCACCTTTTGAACGAGTTCTTTTTGTTTGATGAGTTCCTCGAATGGATCTCCCATGATGTCACTTAACACTGTCGATAAATCACACAGGAAAGGTTCTTTCAAACCCAATGTTTGATAACCATAACGAACTGCTCGACGCAAAATCCGTCGGATGACATATCCGGCGCCTGTATTAGACGGCAGCTGCCCATCAGCAATAGAAAATGCAATGGCACGGATGTGATCGGCAATGACGCGTAGCGCAATATCAATCTCTTCAGTTTTTCCATACTCAACCCCCGATACTTTCTCCATGTGTTGAATCAAGGTCTGGAAAAGGTCAGTATCGTAATTGGATGTTTTTCCTTGTAAAGCCATGGCTAAACGCTCCAGTCCCATTCCTGTATCGACATGCGTTGCAGGAAGAGGCTCTAAACTTCCATCTGCTTTTCGGTTGAATTGCATGAATACATTGTTCCAGATTTCAATCACTTGTGGATGGTCATAGTTCACAAGGTTACGTCCATCAACGGCAGCTCTTTCTGCTTTCGAACGCAAGTCCACATGGATTTCCGTACACGGGCCACAGGGTCCAGTATCTCCCATTTCCCAGAAATTATCTTTCTTCGATGCGAGGATAATTCGATCTTCAGCGATGAACTTTTTCCAAATGCCAAAACTTTCTTCGTCCATTGGAACATTGTCTGTTTTGTCGCCTTCAAAAACAGTAACGTACAAGCGGTCTTTTGGAATTTTATAGACTTCAGTCAAGAGTTCCCACGCCCAAGAAATAGCTTCCTCCTTGAAATAGTCGCCGAATGACCAATTCCCCACCATTTCAAACATCGTATGGTGGTATGTATCCACACCTACTTCTTCCAAGTCGTTGTGCTTGCCCGATACCCTCAAGCATTTTTGCGAATTAGCTATGCGACGATGTGTCGGAATGGAGTTGCCCAGGAAATAATCCTTAAACTGGTTCATCCCAGCATTCGTAAACATTAAGGTAGGATCATTTTTAACCACCATTGGTGCAGAAGGAACAATCTCATGACCTTTTGAGGCAAAGAATTCAAAAAAGGTATTTCTAATTTCTGAAACTTTCATTCGGTTTTCAGTGTTTTATATTGTGTTGCAAAGGTACGTCTTTCAGCGATATTTCAGTTCAAGTGATCGCTAGAAAGCGCGTATTAAAACATAAACACGTTATATTTGTCTTGCTTGTCAAAGAAGAAATACAGATATAACCCAGATACACTTTCCTATGAGGAGGTGTCAAGAAGTCCGATAGTACGTATTATTCGCGTCGTATTGTGGGTGTCGCCGAGTATTGCAATGGGTATTGTATTGGCCTATTTCTTTACCCGAAAACTGGATTCACCAAAGGAACTTTTTCTCAAGAAGGAGATTGAAACATACCGCAAAGAAATTGACCGTTTGAATGCAGACATAAGCCTTGTTAATGTAGTTTTGGAAGGCATTCAAAAGCGGGACGAGGAGTTGTATCGTGTGGCCTTGTTTGCAGATGAATTTCCAGATGAATTGAAAAATTCAGAAGCGGCTGAATCGAAAAAGTATGCGTATTTAGATGGATTAACCAATTCGACCTTGCTGCAGCGCACTTCAGCACGCATGGATGAACTGGAACGACGCATTCATGGGCAGTCGATTTCGTTTAAAGAACTAATCAGCTTAGCGAAAAACAAAGATAAAATGCTCGCCAGTATTCCAGCAATTCAGCCTGTAAGCAATAAAAATCTTAAACACATGGCTTCAGGATACGGTTACCGCATTGATCCAATTTATAAGACACGACGCATGCACACAGGGATGGACTTCACCGCCAGGATTGGAACAGAGGTTTATGTGACGGGAGATGGAGTTGTGGAGTCAGTGGAAACAAGTGGTTGGGGCTACGGAAAATGTATTGTGGTCAATCACGGTTTTGGCTATAAAACCCGCTATGCGCACTTAAGTGCGTTCAACGTTCTTCGAGGTGACAAGGTCGCTCGTGGTCAACTTATCGGCTTGGTTGGCAACACCGGAAAATCTACAGGACCGCACTTGCACTATGAAGTGGAACACAACGGCGAAAAAGTAAATCCTGTTCATTACTACCACTCAGATTTAACACCTGCTCAATACGAAAAATTGATTCAGATGAGCCAGAATTCGTTTAGAGCCTTTGATTAGTTCCGAGTTACTAATTACTAATTACGAATCATTGTTGTCCGATAAAACTTTACTATTCTTCTTGAAACCATTGAAATCATTGGCTTTATGAAGTGGTTTTAAAGAATGGGGGTGGTTTTTTATTTTATCTGATTTAATCATAAAGTATTTAAACTGTTTGACCCCCACCG
>CALPWQ020000058.1 GCA_943327315.2 Chitinophaga pinensis | reverse complement strand
GTTTTATCTCCTTCTTTCTCAAACAAACCGCTTTCAATTCCTAGTTTCAGATCCCGACTTGCCGTTGCTGTGGATATCTCTTTGAAGACACCCATATAATCTTTCCGAGTGAACTCAGATTTACATATTTCAGAAAAATAGCTTAAGCGATCTTCTGCGGACATCACTCGACCTTTGAAATCAAGCATCGTATGCAACGAATCATCAACCACCTTCAGCATATACTCAATAAAAGGGGTTGAACTACCTGATTTGTCACTTTGTGAAAGCGCGTGATAGTAATCACTTTGGGTTTTATGAATGATGTTTTCGAAAGGAATGAATTCAAAGACAGGATATGCTTTCATTAAAATCAACGTTTGCCATAATCTTCCCATTCTTCCGTTCCCATCAATGAAGGGATGAATGAACTCCATTTCATAATGAAAAACACAACTTTTTATTAGAGGTATTTCTTTTGATGTTTTGAGATAATCAAATAGATCATTCATCAAATGCGGCACATTCTCCGCTGGTGGAGCCAAATGAGCAATCCGATCACCGGCCATAATGCCAACTCCTTTGTTGCGGTATTTCCCATGATCTTTCACTAAACCATTCATCATGATTTCGTGTGCTTTTAAGAATGATTTTGAAGCTGTTGGATTGAATGACTTCAGTTCTTCATACACTTTTATAGCGTTCAAAACCTCATTTACATCTTTCTCCGGACCAATGATTCGTTTGTTCTCAAGGAGAGCGGTGATTTGTTCTTCGGTGAGTGTATTTCCTTCAATACTCAATGAAGAATGTATTGTCTTAATGCGGTTTTCTTTTCTGAGTTTAGGTGACGGCTTATCGAGAAACTTCGCGTTGATTTGTCCTATTTTTTCTGAAATAGAAACGATGAGCTTTAAAATTTCAGGAGTAATTAAATAGGGAGGATTCATGTATTGATACTATCATTTGATACTATCAAAGATAGAACAAATTTGCAGACTGGATACTTTGGTCTTTATTTCAGTTAGCCGTTACTTTCGTAAAAATCTTCCCAGGATTCAAAATTCCTTTCGGATCGAACACATCTTTGATTTGACGCATCAATTGCAATGTGATTTCTGGAAAGGCAATATCCATGTAGGGTTGTTGAACGAGTCCAATGCCATGTTCTCCAGATAATGTTCCTCCAAGCGCAACGACTTCAGTAAACAAGGCACGAATAGCTACAGGTAAGTCAGTTTCCCATTGTTCATCGGTCAGATCGCCTTTGATGATGTTAACATGCAAATTTCCATCCCCTGCGTGACCATAACACACGGAATGCAATCCATATTGACGACAAATCCGCTTCACTGCTGACAAAAGTGCTGGCAATTCATAGCGCGGGACAACGGTATCTTCTTCTTTGTAGATGGACTGTGATTTCACCGCCTCACCAACTTTGCGACGCAAGGCCCATAATCCCGCCTTTTGCGCTTCAGATTCAGCAAAAAGTATTTCGTCGGTTTCGAAGTTTTCCAATACCCCCATGATCTTCTCGCATTCACCCATCAACTGTTCTGGATCGAAACCATCAACTTCGATCAATAGATGGGCTTGGTGATTGTCCTTTACTGGAATGGATGTGTCTCCAGTAAATGCTTGTGTCCACGTCAAGGCATCACGTTCCATAAATTCCAATCCACTCGGCGTGATTCCTGCTCGGAAAATAGCCGCCACGGCCTCACAGGCTTTCTCCGCATCGAAGAAGGGAACCAACATGAGCAAGTCGTGGGTAGGATGGGGGATGAGTCGAAGTACAATTTTAGTGATGATGGCCAGGGTACCTTCAGATCCAACAATGAGCTGCGTTAAATTGTAGCCCGTCGCATTCTTCAATACATTCGCTCCCGTCCAAATGATCTCGCCATTGGGCAAAACCACTTCGAGATTCAAGACGAAATCTTTGGTCACGCCATATTTCACGGCTTTCGGTCCACCTGAATTTTCAGATACATTTCCACCAATAAAACAACTTCCTTTGCTCGCTGGGTCGGGTGGATAAAATAATCCTTTCTCTCGAACGGCATCTTGTAACACTTGGGTAATGACTCCCGGCTCTGTGATGACTTGATGGTTGCGTTCATCAATCGATAAAATTTTATTGAAGCGTTCCATGGAAAGGGCTGCACCACCAAAAACAGGAATGGCACCACCACTCAAACCTGTGCGCGCTCCAGAAGGCGTAACTACGATAGAATGAGCATTGCAATACCGCATAATCTCTGACACCTCAGCAGTCGTTTCTGGCTTTAAGACAACATCTGGAACAATGGTGATGTCCTCGGTTTCATCGTGTCCGTAATCGCTACGCACCTCATGATCGACGATACAACGCTCGTTGAGTAAGCTTTGAAAATAGTGGATGTCTTGCGCGTCAATAGGTTTGTAGGTGCTCATTGATCTTAGGTTAGCCTGTATTGTTGGTTCAACTTAGGGATTTCTATGGTCCAATCAAATTCAAACTCAATCTTTGCACGAAGGGCATCGGTTTGATGGGGTTCACCGTGATTGAGAAAGATTTTTGTCGGTGCCTTTTTGAAGTTTTTCAGCCAATCGAGCATTTCTCCTTGATCGGCATGGGCTGAAAGCGATGAAATGGAACGGATTTGACAGTTTACCTGACGGTATTCGCCAAAAAACTTAATCTCAGGACTTCCTTCCAAGATGGCACGTCCGCGGGTACCCTCACCTTGAAAACCAACGAAAAGTAAGGTGTTCTTTTCATTTTCAATGTGTTGATTCATGTAATGGAGAATGCGTCCGCCTTCCATCATGCCGCTTCCTGCCAATATAATCTTCGGGTGCTTGTCTGCCACGGTAGCTTTTGATTGTTCAAAATTGGAGATAAAGATAACATCACTATACATGTTACTGAGCTCATAATGGGAAATGTTTTGCCAATCTTGGTATGAATTATACACATTAGAGGAATGAATACCCATGGGAGAGTCGAGATAGATCGGAATTTTCGGTAGTTTATCTTCCAAACGAAGTTGATACAAAAGGTAAATCAATTCCTGGGTGCGCTCCACGGCGAAGGAAGGAATCATCAATACGCCACGATTCTGGTAGGTTTCATTGATCACATGAAGCAATTCACTTTTGACATCCGCGATTTCATGAACGCGGTCGCCGTAGGTAGATTCTAAAACAATGTAATCGGCATCTTCAATTTTTGCTGGCGGATACATGAGCATGGGATCTTTTCTACCGATGTCGCCACTAAAAACAATTTTTTTATCATGAATGCGCAAGTCCACGAATGAAGAGCCCAAGATGTGTCCCGCATTCAACAACTGAAATTTAATGTTTGCATCCACGATAATCCATTCATGCAGATCATGTGGGACAAACTGTTTCATGGCAATCACTACATCCGCGATTTTATACAAAGCCTCAGGTTTACTGTGTTTTGAATAGTTGTAGCGGCTGGCACGCTCTGCATCTTCTTCTTGAATTTTAGCGCTATCCAACAAAATGATTTCAGCCAATTCCTTTGAGGGGTAGGTGCAATGGATCGAACCTTTAAACCCTTTTTTTACGAGGAGAGGAATATATCCGCAGTGGTCGAGATGGGCATGTGTTAGAATGAGTTCATCGATGCTCGAAGGGTCTATGGGAAAATCTTCCCAGTTGTGTTTGCGAAGTTCTTTGAGCCCCTGAAACAAGCCACAATCGATAAGTACTTTTTTTTGAGGTGTTTCGATCAGAATTTTTGATCCTGTAACGGTGCCAGCACCACCTAAAAATGTGAGCGTAAATGTCTTTTCTTTTGGATTCATATCGTTCGTTTATTTCTCAAAAGTCGGGTGTAACAACGCTTTATTAAAGAACATTTGTCATGAATTCAGCCATTATAAAAGGGGTTTCCCTGAATCTAACTTCTCAAAAAAATGAGGAAGACTGACACCTTATTATTTGTTATCTTTAGCTGCGAAATTGAAACTATGTCTAAAGAGGTATTTATAATTGATGGTGTGCGTACACCCATTGGAAGTTTTGGAGGCACCTTGTCAGGTGTACGTGCGGATGATTTAGCTGCACATGCGATTCGCGCCTTGATGGCAAAAAATCAACAATTGGATCCAACGCTCATCGAAGACGTGATTATGGGGTGTGCCAATCAAGCAGGTGAGGACAACCGAAATGTGGCCCGAATGGCTGGATTGCTTGCAGGACTTCCTGTTCAAAGTGGTGGGGAGACTGTCAATCGACTTTGTGCTTCTGGAATGGCGGCTACGGTGAATGCTGCTCGTGCCATTGCGGATGGAGCAGGTGAGGTCTATATTTCTGGAGGCGTTGAACACATGACACGTGGACCTTGGGTGATTTCAAAAACATCATCGGCTTATGGTCGTGATGCCAAAATGTACGACTCTTCTTTTGGCTGGCGTTTCATCAATCCGATGATGGAGGAAATTTACGGGGTTGATAGCATGGGAAATACGGCAGAAAATCTCGCTGAAATGTACAACATCGACCGCGAATCTCAGGATCGATTTTCCGCTTGGTCGCAAGAAAAGGCAGCTATTGCTCAGGCGAATGGACGCTTTGCATTGGAAATTACACCCGTGTTGATTCCTCAAAAACGCAAAGATCCCATTTCGTTTGATGCGGATGAATTTATGCGTCCCTCAACAACAATGGAAACCCTCACTGGATTGAAACCAGCATTTAAAAAGGATGGAACAGTAACCGCTGGAAATGCCTCCGGATTGAATGACGGTGCTGCAGCCTTGTTATTGGCGTCTAATGATGCGGTAAAATCTCAAAATCTTACACCTTTGGCACGCATCGTTGGTGCTGCTGTGGCAGGTGTCGAACCACGAATTATGGGGATAGGTCCAGTATATGCATCTCAAAAGGTGCTACAACGAACCGGACTGACATTAGATCAAATGGATGTCCTTGAGTTGAATGAAGCCTTTGCTGCACAGGTATTGGCATGTACACGAACACTTGGACTAGCGGACAATGATCCACGCATCAATCCAAACGGAGGAGCTATAGCACTCGGACACCCGCTCGGGATGTCAGGAGCACGCATTCTGCATTCTGCCGCGATTGAACTTCAACGTACCAACAAACGTTACGCTTTAGTGACTATGTGTATCGGTGTCGGACAAGGATATGCGGTCATAATAGAGCGCGCTTAGCCAACGAATTAAACCAGAAAACGACTTAACACTGTGAAAAAAATAGCGCTTTACGTTCTTCTCCTTCTTCCTTTGATGATGTCATGTCGGAAAGAGAAAACAAATTGGGACTCCGATTGGGTGGCACCTTTAGTGAATGATACACTCACCTTTAAGAATTTAGTCAACGATTCGACCTTAACCATAAACGCTTCAGGTTTTTATGAATTGGACTTATCGCGAACGATCATTGATTTTGGGATTGATAAGTTCATAACGATTCCCGACACAACCATCATTCAGGATTTCAATGTGGGTGGATCACTGAACATCACACCAGGATTTAGTATTGTCAATCAAGTGGAGGAACATACACTCAATGTGGATGGTGTTCAGTTGAAGAAAATTCGCGTTTCCAATGGGAGTATTCGTTTGAAGGTCTTTAATCCAATTGAAACCATTGCTTTTTTTACCGTGCAGCTTCCCGGGGTTTCTAAAAATGGTGCTCCTTTTATCGAAAATTAC
Organism: Chitinophaga pinensis; assembly: GCA_943327315.2. Lineage (GTDB taxonomy): Bacteria > Bacteroidota > Bacteroidia > Flavobacteriales_D > Crocinitomicaceae > M0103. The sequence continues at coordinate 13,838 of CALPWQ020000058.1, read as the reverse complement.
CAAGCGCCAGCAGGAACATCATCTGCACCAGGGATAGCGACGGCCGTGCTGGATATTTCGGGCTATGACATTGATTTGACGGGAGTAAATGGTGGTGAATTCAATGTGTTGCAATCCAAACTGCAAGTGACATCTGATCCAAATGGACCATCAGTGATGCTCAATGCGCAAGATGTCTTTAAAGTAGAAGCAGCGTTCAAGGATATCAAAATTGATTATGCGCGTGGTTATTTTGGGAATCTGAGTATTTCAGACACCACAGATTATCTGCTTGAACCATTGGCGAATTTAGTTGCAGGAACGATTGACTTGCCTTCTTCTGCTATTCAAATTGAAGTCATTAACGGATTAAAAGTCGGAGCGAAGGCTACCATCTCTTTGGTGAAAAACACGAATTATACAGGAAATACGGTGAGTCTATCTGCGCCTCAAATTGGTACGCCCGTATTTTTAGATCCTGCGACGGGGTCCTGGTCGTCACTTGTGAATTCAACTGAAGTGCTAGCATTCAATCAAACCAATAGCAATGTGGAGCAATACCTTGAGAATCTTGGGAAGAAACATACCTTGGGCTATAAAATTGAGTTAAATCCGTGGGGTAATGTTTCGGGTGGATGGAATGAAATTTTTCCAACTAGCCGATTGAAAGTGCGGATCAAAGCACAAATGCCTTTATCTGTTGGCGCTGATGGATTGACACTTCGAGATACATTTGATTTTGAGGTGAACCAAAATCAACAAGGCACGCACATAGAATCGGGCGAGTTGGTCTTGAATGCAAGCAATGCAATCCCATTGTCAGCGGGTGCGATTTTGTTCTTAATGGACGAGGCAGGAAATGTGATTCACACAGTGACGGGAACATCAGACATAAAGTCAGCGAAACTAGGTCTTGTGGATCCGTTTGACAATCTCCAAAAAATGAATTCTGAAGTTTCTTTTGTCTTAACGGAAGCCATGATTCTCGACTTGGATTTGATCAAGAAGGTTGCCGTTCAAGTGGAATTGAATACACCGAATCCTTCTTCTGGATTGAATGAGATGATGAATATTCCTGCTGGTGCATTCATGGCAGTGAAGCTGAAAGCACGGTTTAAACTAAGAGCGGTACTATGAGAAGTTTGACCTTATTTATTGTTCTCGCTTTTGGCGTTCAGTCCTATGGACAGCGCTTGCTTCCTCAGCAACATGATACGCTTGTGCATGCGCATGAACTCATCCTTCAAGGACATTATGATCTATCGTCAAGCTCCTTAAGTAGAGAACTTATTCAAAAATTTGTCAGTGGAGGTGAGATTACCAATGCCATGTCTGATTTTGCCTTCAATCGGCACAATGGTATCAATCGCGTAGGTGTTGAACTGACAGGCGAAGTTGAATATAGAAATACGGCTCTGAAGTTTTTTGGTCAAGAAAAATATGGAATTGTTGTTCGTGCCGGATTTACCACGATTGGCTCCTTGTTGTATTCCAAGGATTTATTTGGCCTGGTGTTCAACGGAAATGAATCCTACCTAGGGACAGAAGCATCACTTTCCGGAAGCACGGGTAGCTTTTGGACCTTTCAAAAGTTTGGAATTGGTGCCATTGACGAAAAAACAAAATCGAACATTAGTTTGAATGTCTATGGCATAAGTTCATTTGTCACTGCACGAATGCGTGAAGGAACACTTTATCAAACAGCCAATGCGGATTCTTTAAGTTTGACCCTAGACGGCGGCTATGCGGCATCCACTGGAGTAAATTATTTCAAAGGTGTTGGAGTTGGTATTGACCTCGACTATAGATTGCCCGTAGAAATCGTGAAAGGAAAAACGGCTTATGTTCAGTTCTTGGTAAAAAACCTTGGAGCGGCCTATTTAAGCAGTCCTGTCACTTCCTATTCTGCAAACACGCAAGTGTCATTCAATGGATTGACCTTCGATCAGCTGTATGGAACAGGTAGCGTGTTCAATGGGTCATTCAGTTTGTCGGATACACTTCACGTCGATTCAACTTCAGGTTCAGGATGGAAGATGATGCCGGCAGTCATTCAAGTTGGGAAGATGGTAAGTGAAATGGAAGATGCTATGGTGCAAGGGTTTTACGGAATTCGGATGTATCCAACACTTTCAGCTGTACCCATGATCTATGCAGGAGCTCAATTTAAAGTGAATACAGTGTCCTTTGGGGTGAATGTGAGCTATGGTGGATTCACAGGATTTAGAGCGGGATATTATTCTCAATTCAATTTCAAGAAATTTAACATCGGAGTGGGATTGGAGGATGTTTACGGCACCTTGAGTAAAAAGGGCTATGGTGATTCATTTATTTTTCGATTCAGATGCGCATTCTAACATTCATTCTTTTTTTGACTGCGGTAATTTACAGTCAGCAAGCAAGTTCGCAAATAGCGTTCTTTAAGTTGTTTTCAAACAATGGCTATGACTTTGGTCAAGGCATTGTGCAACATGCAGATAGCTCATACACCGTCTGCGGTGGGTCAAGTAGTTTTTCTGAAGGACCTTCCGATGCCTTTTTGTTGAAATTGGACAGCATGGGGACATACATGTGGTCAACCCATTATGGCGGCGCTGAAACTGACTTTGCCAGACGAGTGCTTCATAAAGAAGGTGTGGGTTATTACCTCGCTGGATTCACCAATTCATTCGGAAACGGAGCCTATGATTATTATTTGGTCAAAACAGATGAGGTGGGGACGATGCTTTGGCAGCAATCCTATGGCGGAACTGAATGGGATAAGGTGAATGATGCTGCACTGACGAAAGATACTGGCGTCATGATGGTGGGGGAAAGCAATTCAACACTTGGTGGTGATGATGATATCTACATTGTTCGCACAAACTCAGCAGGTGATACGCTCTGGACAAAAACAATCGGTGGGGCAGGTGAAGATCGCGCCAATGTGATTGAACAATTGGATGACTCAACGTTTATTGTCGCTGGAACCATGTACAACACGGATTCCTCCATGTACAAGGGATTCGTCATGCGCATCAAAGATTCAGGTGTAATCGAATGGTTTTTACAAACAGGAAATACGGGTAATGTGGGAATCAATGATATTTCACTCGTTTTGGATCGCGTAAATTTTGTTGGATGGTCCATGAGCACGGACTACGATGAGTATTTTGGACGAATTAAAACCAATGGAACATACGACTTTGAATATGCATTGACATCAGGTGATGATAAAATCGCAGATCAACTTGTGGCGTATGGTTCGAACATGAAACAGTATGCTGCATTTCGATATAAGGATGCCAGTACCTTTCCAGGTGGTTACGACATTGCCTTGGTGCGTGAAAGCGAAAACATGTGGTACGACAATTCACTGTTCAAGGTCGGATATACAGGAGAAGATGTGACGGGTGAACTCATTGCAACATCTGACGGTGGTGCCATTTTTACCGGATATGTTTCGTCATTTGGTGTTGGCGGAAATAGTGTCTTTGTGTGCAAAATAGGACCTGACGATTTGTATCCAGTGGTTCCAATTGGTCCTAGTTACAATCCGCTTGTAAGCATTGAAGAGCAGGAAACTATTTCTGGTGTTCGCGTCTATCCAAATCCTTCTGACGGTGAGGTGACGATTGATTTTCCTCTAGAAGGAGATTATTCCCTTCAACTCATGGATGCTTTTGGAAATCAAGTGCTAACAGGGTCATTCACACAGTCCATTCAACTTGATTTGACGCGCTTTGAAGCAGGTCTGTATGTATATGTTGTACGTTCGAATGGAAGTGAAATTCTGAGTAAAGGGCGAATTATTCGCAACTAATCACCACTCAAAGGCCTCTTCCGAAAACCATTTCTTCTGTACGCGCAATGTTTGTTCAATCACATCGCGCACACATGTTTTACCACCAGAAAATGGCGATTGGTAGTGACTGATGTGCTTGATTTCTATGGCGGCATCCTGCGGACAAGTGGCCACTCCTGCTGCAGTCATCACCTGATAATCCGGGATGTCATCTCCCATGTACAAGATTTCTTCGTCACGTAAATCATGGCGTAGTTTGATGTCGTTGTACACATTCAACTTATTAAATGAGGAAAGATGTACCTCATGAACGCCGAGACCAAGTAAACGGTCGCGCACATCCGTTGAGTTTCCCCCGGTGATGATGATAATTCGGTAGCCCATTTTTGCAGCATATTGCAAGGCATAGCCATCGCGTGAATGAAGTGTACGGACAATTTCGTCTTTAAAGAGAATGACATCTCCAGAGGTTAAAACCCCATCAACGTCAAACATAAAGGTGGTAACATGGTTTAGTCGCTCCTTGTAACTGATCATTTTTTTGCAGATTGTTGAATGCTTTGAGTTATAAGCGTATAGATTTCTTTGGACTTGCCTTCCAATTCGTGCAGATGGCGTTCTATGGTCTGCTCGTCATTTCGAACTGCTGGACCTGTTTGCGCCTCAAGAGGATCTAAATCTGAAATTTTCCCAATGGTTTCGAAAATCAATGGTTTCAGTACTTCCCAATCAAGTCCATGTTCCTCGACATGAGCTTTTCCTTGTGAAAAGAGATGATTGACAAAATTATTGACAAACACAGCACTGATATGGTAATGCAGTCGATCGCTTGAATTGGCCGATAGGACATGTTGACTTATTTTCGAAGCCAGTTGCATCAATTCCGATTCATGTTGATCTGTATTTCCTTCAATGAGAAAAGGGACAGTACTCATGTCAACTTCACGGTTTTTTGAAAAGGTTTGGAGGGGATAAAACACTCCACAAAACGTTCTGTTTGGCAGTGATGACATGGGGACTGATCCAGATGTATAAACCAGACGCCGCTTTTCAGAAATACTTGATGCCAAATCAACTACAGCATCATCAGACACACACAATAGGATGAGATCACCTGACAATTCGTTCAGAGATTCAACAACTGCGCAATCGAACTTTAATGCAAGTTCTTTTGCTGAGTCGCTATTTCTTCCATAAACGTCCGTTACAGGAATTCCTGCATCACGGAAAGCTTTCCCTAAATGATGGGCAACATTGCCTGTCCCAACGATTGAAACCGAATGGATGCCCGACATCTGTTTAGCCAATTATTTTCCGTGGCATTGTTTGTACTTCTTCCCACTTCCGCATGGACAAGGGTCGTTACGGCCAATTTTTGGATCCGCGACAACGGGCTGCTGCTTTTCTTGCTGAGGCATAGAATTGCGAATCGCCTGCTGATTATTGCTGAACTGAGGTGGGGTAGTAGACGTTGTGTTTGATTCTTGGTTCGTTTGCGCCTTCGCGTAGTTGTTCTGATGCGTAATTTCCTTATTGGTGCTTTGCACTTCCTGCTCTACGGGAAGATCCAACTTCATCAACATTTCAATTGCCTCACCATTTAAGCGCAGCAACATCGATTTAAACAATTCAAACGATTCAAGTTTGTACACCAACAAGGGGTCTTTCTGCTCATACTGTGCATTGTGTACTGCAGAACGAAGATCATCCATCTCACGCAAATGTTCTTTCCACTCGTCATCAATTTTTCCAAGAATCACATTCTTTTCAAAGGCACGTGAGATAGCTGCGCCTTCAGATTTGTAAGCCTCCTCAAGGTTGATAATCATTCGGATTTCACGACGACCATCTGTCAACGGGAATACGATGTTTTTGTATTTGTCGGACATCGTTTCGTACACGTGCTTGATTTGTGGAAATGCGCGGTGAGCTACTTTTTCAGATTTACGGTCGTATTGCTCGCGCATAGCTTGGTAAACCTTCTCTGTAAGTTCGGTGCGGTCGATGACTGCATATTCTTGTTGGGTGACAGGTGAATCGATACCAATCAATCGGATCAAATCCAATTCAAAGGCTTCAAAGGCCTCTTTTCTATGGACAAGAACAGTTGATTCACAGACATCGTAGAACATGTTGTCGATATCCAAGTCCATTCGATCGCCAAACAGGGCATTGCGGCGTTTTTTGTAAATGGCTTTACGTTGAGCGTTCATCACATCATCGTATTCCAACAAACGCTTTCTTACCCCAAAGTTATTTTCTTCAACTTTCTTTTGAGCGCGCTCAATAGATTTAGAAACCATGCTGTGCGTAATGACTTCGCCTTCTTTGAGCCCCATTCGGTCCATCAACTTGGCGATGCGCTCAGAACCGAACTTACGCATTAAGTCATCTTCCAAGCAAACAAAAAACTGTGACGACCCTGGGTCACCTTGACGACCAGAACGTCCACGCAACTGACGGTCAACACGACGTGAATCGTGACGCTCAGTACCAATGATGGCCAAACCTCCAGCTTCTTTCACCCCTTCACCCAATTTGATATCGGTTCCACGACCAGCCATGTTTGTGGCAATCGTTACGGCACCTGCTTTACCGGCCAGCGCAACAATTTCTGCTTCTTTTTGGTGGTATTTCGCATTCAATACTTGGTGATTGATGTTTTTCATCTTGAGCATACGGCTCATTAACTCAGAAATTTCTACCGTTGTTGTTCCCACCAACACTGGTCGACCTTGTGCAACTAACTTTTCAATTTCATCGATGACTGCGGAGTATTTCTCTCGTGCCGTTTTAAATACCAAATCATTTTGATCTTTACGAATCAATGAACGGTGAGTAGGAATCGCCAACACTTCTAATTTGTAGATGTCCCACAACTCTTTGGCTTCTGTTTCAGCTGTACCCGTCATACCCGCCAATTTGTGGTACATTCTAAAGTAGTTTTGAAGCGTAATCGTGGCGTAGGTTTGTGTTGCTGCTTCAACGGTTACATTCTCTTTTGCTTCAATGGCTTGGTGCAATCCATCGGAGTAACGGCGTCCTTCCATGATTCGCCCCGTCTGTTCATCGACGATTTTTACTTTTCCGTCCAAAATGACATATTCCACTTCTTTTTCGAAGAGGGTATAGGCCTTCAAAAGCTGGTTTACAGAGTGAATGCGTTCTGACTTGATGCTGTAGTCGCGCACCAAAACATCTTTTCGCTCCAAATAAGCTTCTTTCTCTAGTTCATCCTTTTGAAGTCGGGCAATTTCAGAACCGATATCGGGCATGATGAAGAAATCGCGATCGTCTGAACCAGAAATAAGAGTGATGCCTTTATCTGTCAATTCAATCGTGTTGTTTTTTTCATCAATGACAAAGAAAAGTTCTTTGTCAATTTTCTTCATGTTTTTCCCTTGCTCCTGCATGTAGAAGTTTTCTATCTTCTGCAGGTGTGCCCTAATGCCAGACTCGGAAAGGTATTTAATTAGTGCTTTGTTTTTAGGAAGTCCTCGGTGCGCACGAAGTAGTGCAATACCTCCTTCTTCCAACATTTGCTTGGCATCTTGTCCAGCTTCTGCCTCACCATTGATCACAACAAGGAGTTTTTTCGCTTCCGCCAAACATTGATTGACATAATTTCGTTGAGCGGCCACCACATTTTCAACACGTGGCTTCAGTTGGTGAAACTCATGCTCTTCGCCTCGAGGGGTTGGACCAGAAATAATCAAAGGCGTTCGCGCATCGTCAATTAAAACGGAATCGACCTCATCGACAATGGCAAAATGGTGTTTCTGTTGAACGAGTTCGTCCACTGCGCCTGCCATATTGTCGCGCAAGTAATCGAAACCAAATTCGTTGTTCGTTCCGAAGGTAATGTCTGCAAGATAGGCTTGTCGACGGCTTTCAGAGTTTGGCGTATGCTTGTCAATACAATCCACTTTCAATCCATGAAATTGATACAAGGGACCCATCCATTCCGAGTCACGCTTGGCAAGGTAGTCGTTTACTGTCACGACATGAACCCCTTTTCCTGAAAGTGCATTCAAGTAAACAGGCAATGTTGCCACGAGCGTTTTTCCTTCACCCGTTTGCATTTCAGCAATATTTCCTCGGTGGAGTACAGCACCTCCCATCAATTGAACATCATAATGAATCATGTTCCACTTCACTTCAGCACCAGCAGCAGTCCACTGGTTGTGCCAAATGGCCTGATCTCCTTGGATGGTGATGCCGTCCTTCTTTTCCGCAAGTTCTTTGTCAAAGGCTTGAGCTTTAACCACCAATTGTCCATTCTCTGACCAACGGCGAGCAGTTTCTTTCACTACCGCAAATGCTTCAGGAAGAATAATGGCAAGGGTTTCCTCAATTTTCTCGTCAATTTGCTTGGCCATTTTATCAATTCGGTCAAACAGAACTTCTTTTTCGTGAATCGGAGTTGCCACATCCGAAGATTCTGCTTTAAGTTCGTTCAGGGCATCTTCCAAAGATTGGATAGAATCCTTTACTTGTTGCTGAAACCCCGATGTTTTATCACGTAGTTCATCGTCAGAGAGCGACTGATATTGCGCACAAAATTCGTTTGATTTATCGACAATGGGTTGATATTCCTTGCGTTCCTTTGCGGTTTTATCCCCAAATAGTTTCTTTAATAAGTCTGAAATCATCGTTCAAGTTGCATGTTAACAAAGCGCCAAATTTAAGTAAAATCTAGCAGATTTAAGGTGGCTTTCTTTGTAAATTTTGCTTCCTGGGTCATAAATCGTTCCATTCCATATTTGCTGACAAAATGTCGTTGAAATCTTGTTAACAATTCAGTTGTGGTTGAATGGTAGGATAGCATCTATAATCATCAATTTCAGTGTATCTTTGGGCCATGCATGAAATGATATTAATTCTTGATTTTGGCTCGCAATATACGCAGCTAATCGCACGCAGAGTGCGCGAAATGAATGTTTACTGTGAAATTCATCCGTGGAATAAATGTCCAGAAATCACACCAAACATCAAAGGAGTGATTCTTTCCGGAAGCCCATTTTCCGTGCGCGACGAAGCTTCTCCAAGACCTGATTTATCAGCGATTAAAGGTAAAATCCCATTATTGGGGGTTTGCTTTGGTGCACAATATTTAGCACATCATTTTGGCGGTGAAGTATTGCCCTCATCCATACGTGAATACGGTCGGGCGCATTTGAAATTCATCGATCATTCGAATGTTTTGATGCGCGGAATGTCTGACGGCAGTCAAGTGTGGATGTCTCATGGCGATACGATTAAAAAGATTCCGTCAACCTATAAGATTATCGCCAGTACAGAGGATGTCGAAGTGGCGGGATATGAAATTGAAGGCGAACAAACATTTGCCATTCAGTTTCATCCGGAAGTGTATCATTCCATGGAAGGCGCGATTTTGTTGCGAAACTTTATTGTTGGGGTATGTGGCTGTACGCAAGATTGGACGCCAGAATCATTTGTTGATGAGACGGTTGCTTCTCTTCGCGCTAAAGTTGGAAGCGATAAGGTGATTCTTGGACTTTCGGGTGGGGTAGATTCATCGGTCGCGGCTGTTTTGCTGCACAAAGCAATTGGAGACAATCTTCATTGCATTTTTGTGGACAATGGCTTGTTGCGTAAGCACGAGTTTGAGCAAGTGTTGGATTCCTACAAGCACATGGGCTTGAATGTAAAAGGAGTCAATGCATCCGAGGAATTTTATACCGCACTTGAAGGGGAAACAGACCCTGAACGAAAGCGCAAAGCCATCGGAAAGGTATTTATCGACGTGTTTGATAGAGAATCGAAAGAAATTAAAGATGCCAAATGGTTGGGGCAAGGAACGATTTATCCTGATGTCATTGAATCTGTTTCTGTCAATGGTGGACCTTCTCAAACCATTAAGTCGCACCACAATGTGGGCGGACTTCCTGATTACATGAAATTGCAAGTCGTTGAACCACTTCGTTTGTTGTTTAAAGATGAAGTGCGTCGGATAGGTCGCTCTTTAAAAATTGACGATGCGATCCTGAATAGACATCCGTTCCCTGGTCCTGGCTTGGGGATTCGAATCTTGGGCGATGTTACCAAAGAAAAAGTTCGCATCTTACAAGAGGTTGACCACATCTTTATTCAAGGCTTGAAAGAAGAAGGACTTTACAATGATGTTTGGCAGGCTGGTGCCATCTTTTTGCCGGTGCAATCGGTCGGTGTTATGGGGGATGAACGCACTTACGAAAATGCTATTGCACTGCGTGCAGTTTCGTCAACTGATGGCATGACAGCGGATTGGTGTCACTTGCCCTACGAGTTTCTTGCCCGCATTTCTAACCGCATTATCAACCAAGTGAAAGGGATAAACCGCGTGACCTATGACATAAGTTCAAAGCCACCGGCAACAATAGAGTGGGAATAATAACTGGCATTCCGATGGGTATGCCCCGAGAAATAGAAAAAATGAAGTATTTAATTTTCACGCTCTTACTTGGAGCTTTTACTATGCTTCGCGCGCAAGGTACGCCAATTGTTGAGCTTGTTTCTGGGGTAAAATACTATGTTCATTTTGTCCAGTCGGGAAATACGCTCTATGGCATTCATAAAACATACAATGTTCCAGTAGATAAAATTATCACGGCAAATCCAGGCTGTGAAAAAGGCTTAGTTGAAGGTCAAAAGCTTTTGATTCCTATTTCGCTTGTTGAGGTAAAACATACAGTCCTCACGAAGGAAACTTTATTTGCCATCTCAAAAAAATATGGGGTAAAGGTAGAGGCAATTATAGCCGATAATCCAGGCGCGGATCTTGGTTTGAAGGTAGGGCAAGTGCTTCTTATAAAAGGGGTGATGAAGGATCTTGTTCTTGAAGATGTGAATAATTTCACGGAGGTGCCCGTGGCTGATTTAGATACGATTCGTTTTCAAGATAACCCAAACCTTCAATTGTCGTTTTCAGATTCGATCATTGATCACATTGTGTTGGATCACGAGAACTTGTACAGCATTTCAAAGCGCTACATGGTTTCGACGGCAGAGCTTCAGCGTTTTAATGGCTTGAAGAACACCAAAATTAAACCTGGTGATCGCCTTGTAATCCCCCTTAAAAAAGAAAAAATTGAGACTGTAATTATCCGTCAAGTATTGCCTAAAAAGGATGTTCTTGTGGAAAAACCTATTGAGTTTCCTTCAAAAAACACCTACAATGTTGCCCTCTTATTGCCTTTGTACTTAGACCGTACCGAAGGGTATTCAGAACAGCTCGCGAATTTTGCGACGGAGTTTTATATGGGTGCGAAATTGGCTTTAGACTCGCTCGAATCATTAGGGCTTCATGCCAATGTTTATATTTTCGATGTGAAAAGTGACAGCGCCTCAGCGAAGAAAATAGTAGAAAAGGATGAGTTCTTAGACATGGACATGGTAATAGGTCCTTTCTCCATGGAAGGGGCCCTTATCGTTTCACGTTGGTGCAAAGAAAATGAGGTTCGCATGGTCTGTCCAATTTCCTTGCCTACAGCACTGATTCAAAACAACAGGTTTATCACACTTTCTGTTCCATCTGAAGCGACACAACAATCAGATTTGGCCTTGTTTGCTTTGAAAAACAGTGAAGCGGAACAGTTTATTTTAATTAAACCAACAGGAGAAAAAGACCAGATTGCGTATTCCAGTTTTAGAAATGCATTTACTACGGCGCCATTCATTGGAAATCGACCTAAATTGATTGATGCTACCTTGGAGAATTTTACTACCCTTTTGCGAAAAGGAGTGCAAGCCGTGATTGTATTTCCAGTAAGTGATAAGCTGCAAGCATTAAAATTTATGAATTCCTTGAATTCATCGAAAGCTGATGCGCAATTTATTGACGTCTATGGAAGTCGTGAATGGTTGAACTTTGATGAAATGAAGGCTTCATTTCGCAATCGCTTTCATTTCCATTTCGCTAGCCCAAATGATTTGAATTTTACCTACGAAAAAACTGAGCGTTTCTTGCGCAAATACAGAATGGCATACACTGCTGATTTAAGCAAAATGGCTGCCCAAGGTTTTGATGTTACCTATTGTTTTATTGCCGAACAATTGATGGGAATCGAGGCCAAGGAAGGTGTCATGAATGCCTTCAATTTGATTCAAAAAGGCACAGGAAATGGGTTTGAAAATGGCAACGTTTTCATCATACGTCAAGAAGAGTATAAATTGATACGATCCAATTAAACCAATGGATAAACAGTCAATCGCATCCGAATTCAGAGGACTTCAAGACTACATCTGTCAGTATCTTGAAAAAATAGATGGTAAATCTACATTTCAGGAAGACACTTGGGAAAGATCTGAAGGTGGGGGAGGTCGCACGCGAACAATCGCACATGGAGGAATTATTGAGAAAGGCGGAGTCGCTTTTTCAGAGGTGTTTGGTCCGGTGAATGATGTCATGAAGCGACAGCTCGGATTAGATGGCAAAAACTTTTTTGCTACCGGTGTTTCCATCGTGTTGCATCCCTCCAATCCGCATGTTCCTATCATCCATATGAATGTCCGTTACTTTGAACTTGACACAGGTGAATGTTGGTTTGGCGGTGGAATTGACCTTACGCCACATTATATCGTGCCGACTCAGGCTGTGCAGTTTCATGCTGGATTGAAGGAGATTTGTGACCGCTATGATTCGAGTTTCTATGCAAAATTTAAACCGTGGGCAGATGAGTATTTCTATATCCCACATCGCGAGGAAACACGTGGAATTGGTGGGATATTTTTTGATCATTTGAAGCCAAACGAGCAACACACAAAAGAACATCTGTTAAACTTTTGTCTTGATTTAGGCCGGTCTTTTCCCGTGTTGTACGAAAAACAGGTAGTTCAAGGCAAGGATTTGCCATTCACAGAGGAGCATCTTCATTGGCGCAATCTGAGAAGGGGGAGGTATGTTGAATTTAATCTGGTAAATGACCGCGGTACCAAGTTTGGCTTGTTGTCAGGAGGAAGGACAGAATCCATATTGATGAGTTTGCCTTCTGATGCTTCTTGGGAGTATTGTGTTGACATTAAAAATGGCAGTAATGAAAGTACGACTTTAAAATTGTTGATAAAAGGTATCGATTGGACTTCTTAGGGTCTTGAAAAAATATAATTTTTCTATACGCAAAGTGGCAACTTCTATTTACATTTGTCGTCTTGTAATGGAACTAAAAAGTGTAACCGAATGTATACTGCTATGCCAATTTTCATTGATTTCTGCACGTATTCTTTTTTATTAACGTTGTGAATATGAATTGTAAGTCATTATTTATAGCAGCTATGTTTATGTGTAGTTGTTTGCTTGCTATAAGTCAAGAATTGACAAATGAAGCAAAAATCGTAGAGATTTACGGCCAAGATTTCGTTGATTCTCGGAGATTGGTGCATCCCGTCATGCTTGTTTTAATGGACAAGTACATTAGCCATGGATTTTTAGTTCAAGAAGACACCGAAGGGAAATTTCATGCCTTGGAGCCCTTGGAAATGATTCCGTTGAGAACAGGACAAATGGATTCAATATCTGTCGAACAGTTTATTTCAGAATACAATAGCCCAGAATTTAATCCCCTTCGATATTTGTTTTTCACCAAAGTAGAAGGACAGGTGTTTCGGTTAAAAGGAACGAATAAAATGATTTGTATCCTTCCCCAAGAGACTATTCTCGTGAAATAATTACAGCTAGATATGAGAAAATTATATTACATTGTTTTTAGTTGGATTTTTGTTTTTGCGAGTTCTAAGGTGTTGGGCCAAACCTACCAGATGTCCAATGGGAACGTTACGGCTTGTTCTGGTACATTTTATGATAACGGGGTAACGAATAATTATACGAGCAACCAATCGTTGACCTACACCATTTGTCCATCAACACCCGGGGATAAAATAACTGTCAATTTTACCGCTTTTAATATCAATACTGGAGGAGATTATTTGACCATTCATGACGGACCAGATGCCTCTGCTCCAATCTTAGGGAATGAATTTAATGATGGAAACACAAACATTGGGTCCTATTCCGCTACTCCAAGTAATGCGTCAGGATGTTTAACTTTCGTGTTTTATTCCAACACTTCCAATAATG
>CALPWQ020000057.1 GCA_943327315.2 Chitinophaga pinensis | reverse complement strand
GACTAAATCAATCTTCGAATTCCTGAAAGGATCAAATTTACGAAGTAATCAAATTTTGAATTAGTAATTAGTAACTTGTAATTAAGTAACTCGTGGCTTCGAGACTGCTGCGCACCTCAGCCACCTAATTCGTAACTCGTAATTCGTAATTAAAATGGCACATGCTTTGCAAATCCCTCGGCCAACATAAAAAGATGTAACATGAAAAAGTGGATGTATCCCGTTGTTTTGGTGGCCATGACCTCCATGATGACAAGCAGTACTGAAGTAACATATCCTTCCGTTACCAACGGCGCATTTCAGGTCGGCGAAAAATTGCGCTACCGCGTGACCTATGGTTTCGTCGATGCAGGTGAAGCCGTGCTGGAAATAAAATCAACAACTAAAAAAGGCCAGAACCGCGATCTATTGCATGCCGTAGGCACGGGCAAAACACTCGGTGGTTTCAATGCCTTCTTTAAAGTGGAAGACACCTACGAGTCCTACATCGACAAAAAAGGAATCTTCCCATGGTTCTTCGTTCGTCGTGTGGATGAAGGGGGCTACAAAGTAAACCAAGATTATGCTTTCAAGCACGACAAAGCAAAAGTCGACAATGGAAAAGGCAAGGAATTTAAAGTGCCTATGGCGATTCAAGACATGGTGTCGGCGTTCTACTATGCACGTACCTTGAATTTCAAGGACATGAAAAAAGGAAAAACCTTCGAATTCAAATGTTTCATGGACGATGAAATCTATACCCTTAAAATCAAATACGTGGGGGATGAGCAAATTCACATCCGCAAGGGAAAATTCAACTGCCATAAGTTTGTTCCGGTAGTGCAAACCGGAAGGTATTTCAAGAGCGAGGATGATGTGAATTTCTGGGTAACCAACGACGCAAACAAAATTCCAATCCTGGTCAAAGCAAAAATTCCTGTCGGCGTGGTAAAAATGCACCTCGTTGAATGGAACGGATTGAAGAACGAACTAAAAAGCAAGGTAAATGATTAATCAGTTGATAAAGAAGGCGCTAAGGCGCTTTTTTTTAGCGCTAAACCTTAGTTCTTTACGTTCCATTTCTTTGTGTAAGACTTATCAAAAGTCGACGTTTGAAAAAAAAATCATACTTCTACAGATAAAAATGAATTTCGTGCCGCTTTTCATTTATTTTTGCCTCCAAAATTAACCCAAAGGCGGTGAGCTCCATCACCAAATTTGACCGAAGAGGATTTTACAGGAAGACATTTTTAACACAACAATAACCCGAAAATAGAAGGACGCCATGTCAAAAAAACGCGCCATTATCAGTTACGAAAAATTAACGATTGACCAAAAGAAGCAAATCTTAAAGGACTTCCCTGATGGATATGCAAATCATTTAACCACGATTAAAACCCCAACAGGACAAATGTTGGATGCCTTGATTTGGGAAACGGATGAAGTCATCTATTTAGTGAAAATCAATAAAATGACTCCGAAAGCTCCAGCAGTTGATGATGAGGAAGAAGATTTCGAAGACGACTTCGACAAAGTAGATGTAAAAGATGGGGAGGAAGATTCGAATTCGGATTCAGACGACGACGATGATGACTACGGAGACAAACCCGATGATGACGGCGACGAGGAAGAGTAAATCTTAGCATAAAAAAATCCCCAGCGTGTGTTGGGGATTTTTTTTGTCTAGGAAATTATTAAGTTTCGAGTTGCGAATAAGGTGGCTGAGGTGCGAAAGCATACTCGAAGCCACGAATTACGAATTACAAACAATTCAAAATTTGATTGCTGCGCAAATTTGATTCTTTCAGGAATTCGAAGAATGATTAAGTCCTATGTTCTTCGAAGCTCAAAGAGCGAAAAAGTCTACCTTTTCTTTCAATTACGAATTATACACTCCGAAGTACGATTGAGTCTTGAAATCTTAAACTCTTACACTCTTAATGTCTTGATGTCTTGAAATCGTTTAATCGTTCAACTTCAACACCGCCATAAACGCCTCTTGTGGAATTTCCACTCGACCTACCTGGCGCATACGCTTTTTACCTTCCTTCTGCTTTTCAAGGAGCTTGCGCTTGCGGGAGATATCACCACCGTAACACTTCGCGGTAACATCCTTGCGCAAGGCCTTAATCGTTTCACGGGCAATGACTTTTGCGCCAATCGCTGCTTGAATCGGGATCTCAAACTGTTGACGTGGGATCAACTCTTTCAACTTCACACAAATCTTCTTTCCAAGATCGTACGCATTGCTTCGGTGAACCAAGGCCGAGAGCGCATCCAACTGTTCGCCATTCAGCAACATGTCCATGCGGATCAAGTCGGAGGATTTATACCCTATCGGGTGGTAGTCAAATGAGGCGTACCCGCGTGACACAGATTTCAAACGGTCGTAGAAGTCGAATACAATCTCTGCCAAAGGCATTTCAAACGTCAACTCCACTCGGTCTTGTGTCAAGTACACCTGATTTTTCAGCTCACCACGTTTCTGAATACACAAGGTCATTATTTGACCGATGTACTCCGATTTCGTGATGATTTGTGCTTTGATATAGGGTTCTTCAATGTGGTCAATTCCTGCCGGATCTGGCAACTCAGAGGGGTTGTTTACAATCAATCCAAGCTCCGGATCTCTGCGCATATAACAGAAGTACGACACGTTGGGAACGGTGGTGATGACGGTCATGTTGAACTCGCGTTCAAGTCGCTCTTGGATGATCTCCATGTGCAACATGCCCAAGAATCCACAACGGAAACCAAAGCCAAGTGCAGCGGATGATTCTGGTTCAAACACCAACGATGAGTCATTCAACTGAAGTTTTTCCATGCTGTAGCGCAACTCTTCGTATTCATCCGTTTCAACAGGATAAATTCCTGCGAACACCATGGGTTTCACATCTTCAAAACCTTTGATGGCCGTCTCACACGGATTGTTCGCAAGGGTAATCGTATCTCCAACCTTTACTTCGTTGGCTTGCTTGATGCCTGAAATGATGTAGCCAACATCTCCGGCACGTACTTCTTTCTTCGGACTGAGCTCCATTTTCAGAATCCCAATTTCATCGGCATTGTATTCTTTGCCCGTGTTGAAGAACTTGATGCGATCCCCCTTCTTGATGACGCCATTCTTCACGCGGTAATAGGCGATAATTCCACGAAACGAGTTGAATACGGAGTCAAAAATCATGGCTTGCAATGGGGCACTTTCATCACCCTTCGGTGCAGGGATACGATTGATCACCGCCTCAAGGATGCGATCTACACCTAGTCCAGTTTTTCCAGATGCTTGAATGATGTCTTCGAGCTCACAGCCGATAAGCTCTATAATTTGATCGGAAACCTCTTCGGGCATTGCGCCTGGAAGGTCCATTTTATTTAAGATTGGAATGATCTCTAAATCGTGCTCCAAGGCCAAATACAAGTTGGAAATGGTTTGTGCTTCAATTCCTTGTGAGGCATCAACAATCAATAAGGCTCCTTCACAAGCGGCAATCGAACGAGAGACCTCATACGAGAAATCCACGTGTCCAGGTGTGTCAATCAGGTTGAGTACATAGTCTTGACCTTCAAAGGTATAGTTCATCTGAATGGCGTGACTCTTAATGGTGATTCCCCGTTCGCGCTCCAAATCCATGTCATCGAGAGCTTGCGCTTGCATTTCACGGTCCGAAATGGTACCAGTCGTCTGCAAAAGGCGGTCCGCCAAGGTGCTTTTCCCGTGATCAATATGTGCGATGATGCAAAAGTTGCGGATGTTTTTCATAATTCTTTGCCGTTCGGTTTCAGGGCCATTGAGTGTGCAAAAATACATTAAAAATCCCAATTTTATGGATATACATCGCTGTGGCATTAAGGGGTAAAAACTAGATGTTCGTGTTTTAAGTTAAAATTGAAATGTATAATAGCCCCAGGTTTCAACCTAGGGATATAAAGGGTTTCAACCTCGGGTTAAAAATTGCATTCATTTGTTGTATATCAATCATTTTATTGGTTTATCTCACGTGGAATCCCAAAAGCATATGAGTATAAAATCGAATTGTCCTAAATAGAAAAGAGGAGCTTGTATGCCCCTCTCATCTTTACCTAACCTACTACTACTTATGAAAACTAACTAAACGTTCTAATCTATGTTTTCAAATCATGTGCCATAATTGGCGTGACTGATCTGAGATTTGATTGTTTAACGTAATTAAGACGTTTTAATTACACATACGGTTCGGCTTTTAACTTTTTTTGGGATTAATGTATACCTCCCTAAGATTTTAAGATTTGATTAACATTGATTTACTTCAATCTTTTGCTCAATTGTTTATTTCAAAAATCCCTTGCCTAAAATTGAATTTTGTACACGACATTCGGGAAGAACCCAAGTTGATAGGTTGTGCTAATGTTTTGCTGCATATTGTCATAGCTCTGAGAAAACACATTTTTATGGTTCGTGATGTTCTGTAAATCTAAAGAAATTGTCTGCGCTATTTTTCGTTTGGCACTGTTCAAGGTAAAACCGGCCTTGACATCCAACCGGTAATACATGGCGTAATAACTTGAATAGGCATCTGTTGAACGGACTTCATGTCCAAATGCAGTAGAACTGGTCAAGTCAATGGGGGTATAAGCCCTTCCGCCAGCTTGGGTGAATTTAACATCAAGTGAAAATCGGTGTCGCTTGTCATGACCCATTTTCCATTCTTTTCCTGCTAAAACATTATACACATAGCGGCCATTAAATGCAGTATTTCGCTCCACACCATCACTACCTTGGTACTTGGAGGAGTATACGGAACCCGTTACCAAGGCATAATACCCTTTACTGAAGAATTTTTCGATGGTGAGTTCAACGCCGTAATTTGATCCTGTTCCTGTATTGACCAAACTATCGGTCAAGTCCGCTCGAAAGGTAGACCCTGTATTCAACATGGAATAACTGCTGGAATAGGAGGTTACGGGTACATTGTAGATGGACTGATAATAGATTTCGGTCTTCACTCTCCACTCTTTAAACGGTTGAATATTGTAGCCCAAAACAAAGTGATGACTTTTTGTAAATCCTAAGTTTTTATTGTTGTAAACCGTATTTCCACCGGCGTCTTTTGTTTCCAAAAAGTACACATTGACAGGTTGCATTTGTGAATGAAGTCCATAGCCGAAGTTAATGCTGCTTTTATCAGTGACATTGTACACTAAACCTAACCTTGGCTCAATGGCTGTCGCTTTGTTCAGAAAAAAGTACTGTGAATGTACACCTGCATTGAGGGTAATTCTATTGGTAAGGTTATATTTCAAATGAACATAAGCTTGGGCCAAATTGGTGTTATTTTGAGAGTCCCAAATTTGCTTTTCAGGGGCAAAATAATTGTCTTTCGTTTTGTAAAAAAGATCTACGCCAATGATTTCATCTTGAATCCCGGCCTTGAAAAATAATCTTGAATTGATTTTTAAATGGTAATTACTGCTCAAGAAATAGGCGGTTTTTGCGGAGTTGTTTACCTCACGCTTAAATAGGCTATCGTTCATGTGGTCCCTGTCGTAAGAGGTTTGATAATTGGATGCGTAGTTGATCCCTATTGTCGTGGAGATAAATGATTTTTTCGTGAGCTGCTTGTAATGGTTGATTCCACCGATACCAATTTTACTCGAAAAATCAACCTTGTTTCCATTGCCATACAAGGTGTTTGGTGATCCACCACCGATTTTAATGGTGCTCGTTGCCAAGATGCCAAAAAGGGAAAATCGACCAAATTTGGTGTCGCCACTGTTTAACTTAAACGACAAATCTTGGTAGGAAGGGGTGGCTGTCGTCCCAATATTTACACCTACTGCTTGGGCAATTCCCGCCAAGGAGTAGCGGTATCCAATCAAATAGGAGGCGTCACTTTTTTTGCTAAACGGCCCCTCTGTGGTGAGCTCTAGCCCTGTAATGACCCCAGCTTGAAGTGTTGTTTCTCGGTGTCGGTTGTTTCCATTGCGAAAACCTAGATCAAATACCCCAGAAGTGGCGTTGCCATATTCTGAAGGAAATGCGGAGGTGAAAAAGTCTGAATTCTTTAGCAGGTTGGTGTTGACTGCACTGACTGCACCCCCTGTCGTTCCGACAGAAGCGAAATGGTTGGGATTGGTGATGTTCATCCCGTCCAATCTCCACAGCACACCTACGGGAGAATTGCCGCGAATCACAATGTCGTTTCTGCTGTCATCGGGCGCACTGACACCAGCAAAGTTTGCAGCCAAACGGGCGGGATCACTGCGGCCCCCGGCATAGCGATTGACTTCTTCCATAGAAAATGTACGCGCACTAACCGTCGCCAACTTGTTGATGGAACCACCTTTGTTTTCGCTCTTCACGACCATTTCAGTCAACTGCTGAAATTCCTCTTCGAGGGCAATGTCGAGTATGACTTCCTTTCCGGAGGTTACGATGACATTCGGAAGAATAACTGCTTTGTACCCGCTATAACTGATTTTAATTTCATAGCGGTCTGGCGCGATGTTGGGCAAGGAATAGTTTCCAAGTGAATCCGAAAATACACCAAGATTAAGACTTACAATTTGAATGGCCACCCCTGGAATGGGGAATTGTGAATGTTTGTCGGTGATTTTACCACGGATGGTTTGGGTGTTGTTTTGGCCTAAAATGAGAAAGGGAAAAAGGAACGAGATAAGGAATAAGCGCATCAGAGAATGGATGAAATTTTAAACGGCGAAATTGCCAAGTCGCTCATTCAGATGCCAGATCTTCTTCTCTCTTGCGGTAGGTATACGAGAAAATCCATCCAAACTTTTGAAATGGGATGACGCTGCATCGCAATTATTCCATAAATTCGTTGTCCATGAGCACACAATCAGAAAAGAATGGAAACAAGGGGCTGCGCTATCGCTCCGTTTCTACAGTCATCGGTATTTCTCTTGTCTTATTTATGATTGGACTGGTCCTAGGTGGTGTCTTTGGATTGGAAAATGTGCAACGTCAAGCAAAGGAAAGTTTACAGGGTGACTTGTTTTTTACCCCTGAATTGAACAATGCGGACATCAAACAAATCGAGCAGGAACTAAAATCATGGAAGGAGTTTAGCGATGTGTTTTACATTTCGCCTGAACGTGCCATTGAGGAGTTTAGTGGTCAAGATGAAAACGCGGAGGAAATTCTGGCCATCTTCGAAGGAGAGAATCCGCTTCCACCAACCATCGGATTTAAACCCAAAGCAGAATATGCAACGAAGCAAGGAATGGAAAAGATCAAGGTCGCATTGCTCAAAGCCTATCCCGATGAAATTGATGAGGTCAATTACGACAAGGCAAGTGTGGA
The DNA here is from genome assembly GCA_943327315.2 of Chitinophaga pinensis. Lineage (GTDB taxonomy): Bacteria > Bacteroidota > Bacteroidia > Flavobacteriales_D > Crocinitomicaceae > M0103. The sequence continues at coordinate 12,636 of CALPWQ020000057.1, read as the reverse complement.
GGATGTAAACCTCGGATTTCGACAGTTTGTGTTTCTTTTCTTGACCGTGGCTGCCCTACTCATCATTATTGCGGTAGCCATGATCAACAATACCATTCGATTGGCGCTGTATTCAAAACGCTTTACCATTAAAACGATGCAATTGGTTGGCGCGACGTCTTCGTATATCCGCCGCCCATTCATTGTTCAATCTGTGTTTAATGGAATCATTTCGGCAGTGATTGGCTTGGCATTGCTCATGACCTTGTTTTTTGCCTTGAACAACTCCCTTGATACAATCGAAATTACCTATTCAATAAAAAGTTTCATTCTCCTTTGTTCTTCGCTCCTTGCCATCGGAATAGTTATTTCAGTGGTGTCAACGTGGTTTGCGCTGAACAAATATTTGAGAATGAAATTAGACGATTTGTATTAAATTTGACACATGGAAAAGAAGAACGCACACGCCTTTGGCTTTCGTAAAGAGAATTACAAATTTTTGTTCATTGGTCTTGCCGTCAATATCATTGGCTACTTACTGATGATCGGTGGAGCTGCGAAAGACCCAAATTCTTTCGATGAATCAGAACTATTCAGTGAAGTGCGCATTACCGTAGCTCCAATTCTTATCGTTGCTGGTTTTGTGATTATTCTTTATTCAATCATGAAAAAACCGGTTTCAAAAAATACGGAAACGGAAGCTCATAATTGGTAGATAAAGCATCGAAATAACCTTTTTTTCAATGGATTTAATTCAGGCGCTACTCCTGGCATTTGTTGAAGGACTTACAGAGTTTCTTCCCATCTCCTCGACGGCACACATGATCTTTACAAGTGCCATTTTCGAAACACAGGATGATTCCTTCGTGAAGATGTTTCAAGTGTCTATTCAGTTCGGTGCAATTCTTTCCGTTATCGTTTTATACTGGCGCAAATTCTTAAACGTTAAGTCCGTAAACTTCTACATTAAACTAGCCATTGCCGTCATTCCTGCATTGGTTTTAGGGAAGCTTTTTGATGATAAAATTGAGGCTGTTCTTGGAAATCCTGTGCCCATCGCCATCGTTTTGATTGTTGGTGGTATCGTTCTGCTTTTTGTTGACCGCCTGTTCAAACGTCCGAAAATTAAAACCGAGGAAAACATCACCATTCGTAAAGCACTGATCATCGGGTTTTGGCAGTGTCTCGCCATGATGCCTGGGACAAGCCGTTCTGCAGCATCGATCATTGGCGGAATGCAACAAGGACTAACGCGAAAGCTAGCTGCCGAATTTTCTTTTTTCCTCGCTGTGCCCACCATGCTCGCGGTTACGGCCTATTCCATTTTCCTGAAAGACTGGAAATACGAAGGTGTGGAACAAAAGGGCTATGAAATGATTACCCAATCGTCGGATAATATCACCTTTTTTATTGTGGGAAATATCCTCGCATTTTTTGTGGCGATGCTCGCGATTCGTGTGTTTATCGGCTTAATCGATAAACATGGCTTTCGCATTTGGGGATGGTACCGCATCATCGCTGGAACACTCTTGTTGATTTACTTTACGCGTTAGATGGACTTTTTAGCTGGAGAGACCATCTTGGTCGATAAACCCTTGGGATGGACTTCCTTCGATGTGGTCAATAAGGTCCGTTGGAATCTGAAACAAGTGCTGGGCGTGAAAAACATTAAAGTTGGTCATGCTGGAACTCTTGACCCATTGGCCAGCGGCTTGCTGATCTTGTGCACGGGTAAACATACCAAGACAATCGACTCCATCATGGTCGGTGAAAAAACATACACTGGAACCATCCTTCTAGGTAAAACAACGCCCTCTTACGATCTGGAAACAGAATATGACGCTGAATACTCCGTGGATCACATCACAAAGGAAGCGATGGATGCTGCGGTAATCAAGCTGACAGGAAACATCATGCAAGTACCTCCTATATTTTCAGCCAAACAAATTGATGGCAAACGGGCCTATGAGTTGGCGCGCGCAGGCAAGGCGGTAGAATTGAAGGCCAATGCGATTGAAGTGGAGACATTCAGCATTGATACGTCAAGATTTCCAGAAATTGACTTTGAAATTACGTGTTCCAAAGGAACATACATCCGATCTATCGCCAACGATTTTGGTGAAATGTTGAATTCTGGCGGAACATTAATTCGCTTGCGCCGCACAAAATCAGGGTCTTTTGACGTAGAGAAAGCCTTTACAGTCGACGCTTTGCTCGAAATGATACAAACGACTAATGCTAGTTACTAATTACGAGTTACGAGTTACGAATTTGGTGGCTGAGGTGCGCAGCAGTCTCGAAGCCACGAGTTACGAGTGACTTGTTTTGCGCTTCGAAGTTCGATCAAGTCTTAAACTCTTGATGTCTTGAAATCTTAAAATCTTGTTGTCTTGATATCCAAAAGGTCCTTTGTCCTTCGAAGCTCAAAGAGCAAAGAAGTCTACCTTGTCTTTCAATTACGAATTTGGTGGCTGAGGTGCTCAAGCATACTCGAAGCCACGAATTACGAATTACGAGTTACTTGTTTTGCACTTCGAAGTAAGAACCAGTCTTAGAATCTTAATGTCTTAACATCTTGAAGTCTTTTGTCCCTTGTCCTTCGAAGCTCAACGAGCAAAGAAGTGTCCATTGTCCAATTATGAATTACGAGTTACTTGTTTTGCACTTCGAAGTAAGAACCAGTCTTAGAATCTTAACATCTTGTTGTCTTGACATCTAAATGTCTTAAAATCTACAGGCCCTTGACAAGGGGGTCTGAATGTTGTATCTTTGCGCTCCTCTTAAAAAAGCGGACCACCAAAAATAAGAATGTATGAGTAAAATGAAACTTTCTGATTTCAGCTTCGATCTTCCAGATGAACTGATTGCGGAGTATCCTAGCGACAATAGAGATGAAGCCAAGTTAATGGTGATCAATCGCAAAGAAGGAACAATCGAACATCACCTGTTCAAGGACATCATTAACTATTTCAATGATGGCGATGTGATGATTACCAACAACACACGTGTATTCCCAGCACGTATGTACGGGAACAAAGAGAAAACTGGTGCGAAAATCGAAGTGTTCTTGCTGCGCGAACTCAACCGTGAAAGCTTGTTGTGGGATGTTCTTGTTGATCCTGCACGCAAAATCAGAATCGGAAATAAATTGTACTTCGGTGACGATGATTCATTGGTCGCAGAGGTCATCGACAACACTACATCACGTGGACGTACCTTGCGCTTTTTATTTGATGGACCTTACGAGGACTTCAAAGCGAAAATCACTGAATTGGGAGAAACACCACTTCCGAAGTACATCAAACGAGATGTGGAAGCAACCGACGAGGAGCGTTACCAAACAATCTTTGCTTCGGAGGAAGGCGCAGTAGCAGCACCAACTGCTGGACTGCATTTCTCTCGCGAGTTGATGAAACGCCTTGAATTGAAAGGAATCCAGTTTGCAGAAGTTACGCTTCATGTTGGACTTGGAACATTTCGACCAGTGGAGGTGGAAGACCTTACGAAACATAAAATGGATTCTGAGCAAGTGATTATTTCAGAAAAATGTGTGAAAATCGTCAACGCCGCAAAAGAAAATAAAAAGCGTGTATGCGCCATCGGTACAACATCAATGCGTTCAATTGAAACGTCAGTTTCTACAAACGGAATGTTGAAGCCTTATGACGGGTGGACAAACAAATTCATTTTCCCACCTTATGAATTTAGTATCGCGGACTCTATGGTGACGAATTTCCATACACCACTTTCCACATTGTTGATGATGATTTCAGCATTCTGTGGACACGGATTGATGATGGAAGCTTACAAGCAAGCCATTGAAAACAAATACCGCTTCTACTCTTATGGTGATGCGATGTTGATTTTATAAATCAATGCTATAAATTGATTAAAGGGGCGAATGAAAATTTGCCCCTTTTCTTTTACTTCTTTTTTCCTTTTGGATTTCTGAGTAAGCCCTTTCGATGAATCCAAATCCGAAGTTTTCCATGTTCACGATGTCATTCAATAAAATGATGCAATCGGCCTTTTCCATTTCTTCGAGTAGGTTCATTCCCGCTAATCCTTGATTGTTGTTGGTCGGGTCTTTTCGTGTGTTGAAATAATAGAGGTATTTCGTGTCTGGCGTAAACAGCTGTTGGCGCAGGTCTGTCATGGAAACCACATCGAAGAAACTGTCCGAAATGATGAGTGCCCTAATTTTCTTTCCTCCCGGTGTTTGCGCCGGAAATGTGAGGCAACGCAAGTCCGAGTCATTGGGTGGTGAAAGCACATTCAAGAGCTGTGCGAGGTCATTGTCGTTGTAAAAAAAACGATAGGTTTTATCCAGGGTGTAGGTCGGGTGGCTATAGGCGCTTTGCTTGAGTTTTTCCACTTTTCCAACGAGTGAATCCATAGCGAGAGCGGCACCATACATGGACCAGTGAATGCCTGATTTTGAAATCAAAGGTGACATGGAGGATTTTTTAATGTCTAGAAAATAGGTATTGAAATCAATGACGTGAAGCCCCTTTTTTAGCGCTTCTTTCTTGATGGCTTTGTAGTTGGATTGATCCGTTTTGCGGGTGTGCACCTCAGGCAGATCTTCCGCATAAAAATAGGTTTTCGACGGAGCAATGGCTAAGATGATGGGGTGAGATTCACCCAAGAACGCCTGAATTTTGGAGAGTTTTCGAACCTTTTCGTTCACTGCCTCCTGTCCAATGAATGAAGTCCCCTCGTTGTAATCTGCGCTGTAAAAACGGAAGAGATTCCCCTTGTATGCGTAAATCTGCTGGGCATTGATCTTCCCGAAAACAGAATACTCCACTTGGTTTCTCAGCCGTACCAAAGGATTTTTAACGGCAAGGTTTTCTCCTAAATACACTTCAGTATGGCGCTGATAGGAGCCGGAAAACCAATCGAGATTTCCGCTCAACGAATCCTTCAATTCCTTTGCTTTCGAATCTTGAACGCCATTCAAAGGGGTAAAATTTCGCCAATGAAATAGTTGGAAGCTCAAGGGAACGCAAAGAAAAAGGAGCACAAGTCCCTTCAGCAATTTCGATGATCTGTGTTCCTGCGCTACCATTAGAATTTAAAGTAAATGAAGGGGTTAAACCCGTTGGCGACAATGAAGGACAAGCTCACAAAGAACAAAACACATGAAATCCCAGTGATAGTCAATTGTTTGAGAGCTTGTGACTGTTCGGCAATAAACCAATCACCGTGGGCGCGAAGGAAAGGACTTAAGCCAAATAAGCAAATGACACCAGCGAATAGAAGGTGTGTGAAATAGTAGAAGCTGTGTTGAATGTCCGGCAATCCGACAGCAGAGAAACTCCACATTGTGGTGAAAACCTCGAGGGCATCTGTCAAAGAATTTGCTTGAAAGAGGACCCAACCATGTAGCACGACAATAAAGGTAAATATCACAGAGAATAGCGATGTTCGAAGCAATGCTTTTTCTAGAAAGAGTCGGTCTAAAATGAGCCATGTTCCATGAAATACACCCCAGAGCACAAAGGTCCAATTGGCACCGTGCCAGAGTCCACTAAGCAAGAAGACAATCATTAAGTTCATGTAGGTTCGTGCAGCTCCTTTGCGATTTCCACCAAGTGGAATGTAGAGGTAGTTTTTCATAAAATCCCCCAAGGTAATGTGCCATTTTTTCCAAAATTCAGTGATGGAACGACTGGAATAAGGACGGTCAAAGTTTTCAGGAAAGGTGAAACCAAAGAGCTTCCCAAGTCCAATCGCCATGTCAGAATACCCTGAGAAATCAAAGTAAATTTGAAAGGTGTAAGCCAGCATTCCAAGCCAAGCTGCACCTGTGCTGAGGTCGTCAGTGCCGTGAAGGAGTTGGGCAGAAAAGTCCCCGAGCACATTGGCAATCAACACCTTTTTCGCCAGTCCAACTGAAAACCGGGTGAATCCCGCCAAAAACTGATTGGTTGTTTCGACACGACCTGTGATTTGTTGTGCAACGAGGTTGTATTTTACAATGGGTCCTGCGATGAGGTGTGGGAATAAAAAGCTATACAACACGTAATTGTGAAGGTAGCGCTGTGGCGCTGCATGTCTTCGGTACACATCCACTGCGTAGGTAATGGATTGAAAGGTGTAAAATGAAATTCCGATCGGCAGAACAACTGATTTCCAGGCAATCATGCCCCCACCCATCACGTCAAGCAGCGAGTTGGTGTTTTCTAAAAAAAAATTAAAGTACTTGAAGTAAAGGAGAAAAGCGAGATTGAATACGACGCTGAAGATCATCATTTTGCGACGACGATGTCCCTCGAGTGAACTTAAATGCCCCACAAGAAAAAAGTTAGCGACACATTCTAATAGCAACACAAACAGAAAGGCAGGTTCGCCCCAAGCGTAAAAAAATAGGCTAGAAAAGAGTAGGAGAATGTTTTTTAGTTTACTCGGAACACTGGTGTAAAGGACCAGTAATATCGGCAGAAAGAAGACTGCGAATATGATTCCAGAGAAAACCATCCGCTAGTTGGTAAACTTGTATTTTAGAATGCAATAGATGGCGCGAAATCCATCTTTCCATCCGATCTTTTTGCCTTCCTCGTAGGTTCGTCCGTAGTAAGATATCCCCACTTCATAAATGCGAATGCCTTTCACTTTTGCCAGTTTGGCGGTAATTTCTGGTTCAATACCAAAGCGGCGTTCACGGATGGTCATATTTTTTGCAATGGATGTACGCATCAGTTTGTAGCACGTTTCCATATCTGTCAAATTCAAGTTGGTCATGATGTTGGAAAACGTCGTAAGAAACTTATTTCCAATCGAGTGCCAGAAGAATAAAATGCGGTGCGGGTGGTGACCTATAAACCGTGAGCCATAGACCACATCGGCATTGTCCTTGAACACAGGTTTAAGCAACAAGGCGTATTCGTCTGGATCGTATTCAAGGTCGGCATCCTGAATGAGCAGGTAGTCGCCCGAACATTCTTGAATGGCCCGATTGATTGCAGCGCCCTTCCCCTTATTTTTTTCCTGCTTAAACAGTTGAATGTCTTCGCTTAAATGTGCTGCGATGAATTGTAAAACGACCTCCTCGGTAGTGTCTGTAGAACAGTCATTCACAATGATGACTTCTTTTGTAATCCCTTCGGGTAGAACAGATTGAATGACCTTTTCTAGAAGTTCACAAATGGTGCGTTCCTCATTGTAGGCGGGGATTAATATGGACAGTTTTTGAATGGGCTGCATGCACAAATGTAAGGATATCAAGCGTGTTTGAAAAATGACAATGGAAAAGCACAGGTTTAACCACCAAAAGAAAGTGATATTGATTACTTTTGTACTCCGAATTCATTCAAACGATGGTCCTGAACAATACCATATCTTTCAAACAAAAATACCGGGCTTATTTCGTGTTTACGAAGTTCAGACTTTCATTCTCTGTGATTTTGTCGGCCTTAGCTGGCTATTTGTTTTCTGCGTGCTTAAACAACGTAGAGGTAGAATGGGCCATTATTGCCAATTTATTGATTGGCGGATTGTTGGTCACAGCAGCATCGAATGGATCGAATCAAATATGGGAACGCGACTTAGACAAGTTGATGAAACGCACCGAGCGCCGTCCAATTCCTCAAGGTCAGATGACAGTGAATGAAGGATACATCGTTGTTGCAGTATGTTTACTTGTCGGCACATATTTGTTGTATCAAATCAATCTCTCGTCAGCCATTCTAGGACTTGTTGCCTATATCTCCTATGTATTCATTTATACACCCATGAAACGCATTTCCCCTTGGGCGGTGTTTGTGGGTGCTTTCCCTGGTGCAATTCCACCTATGCTTGGTGCAATAGCAGCCAAGGATGATTTTGGACTTCTTCCAGGAATTTTGTTCTTCGTGCAGTTTATGTGGCAGTTTCCCCATTTTTGGGCCATTGCATGGGTGGTGTACGACGATTACAAAGCAGCAGGATTTTCGTTATTGCCTTCGCGGACAGGCCGTTCAAAGGAGTCAGCATTTCAAATCGTTGCGTATGCCTTGGCCATGATTCCATTCAGTTTATTGCCATGGGTCCTGGGTATGGTTGGAATGCTTTCCCTTGTCGTAGTCACGATTGCAGGGACCATATTTTTCTTGTATGCATACCGACTTTACATTTCTTGTGAAACAGCGGATGCGCGGAAATTAATGTTCGCTTCTTTCATCTACTTGCCAGTTGTCCAGTTTGTATATGTGATTGATTGTAATTTAATGAACTAAACCATGAGAAGAAATTTTACGGACGAGTTAAGTCCAGAATTGAGAGAAAAGACCAAAAAGAACTTGGTTTATGTGGGTATTCTAAGCATCGTGATGCTCTTTGCAGGCTTTACGTCGGCCTATATTGTGTCGATGGGGGATTCTTTTTGGGTGAAATACCCTTTGCCTAGAGGGTTCTGGATAAGCACAGCAGTCATCATTGCGAGCAGTATTTTCTTTGAATTGGCCTTGAGGTTTGTACGAAAGAATAACATTAAAATGCTCAAAGTATTCATGTTTTTGACGCTTCTTTCCGCACTTGGCTTTGTCTATTTTCAGTTCAAAGGATACGGACAATTGATCAGTGAAGGAGCGCATCCAGCGAATAACCGAATTCTCGTTACTGAAGGCAATTACGGCGAATATTACACCGTGAAAATGAATGGTTCTTTCATCGATATTGACGGGAACACCTTTTTAATCAACGGCCGTGAAATGAGCCGAAAGGAACTGGATCAGTACAAAAAATTCATGTCACAATTCTTGAAGGTGGACCGAAGGAAAGAGCTCATCGTGAAAGAATATGGAAATGGATTCGTTCTTTATTTATCAAATGTACCCGTTGGTTTGATCAACGAAAAATTGTGCACCCCAGATGGAAAAGAATTGCAGTATGTGGATCTGCTTCGTTTGCAACAATTATCAGTACATGTGAACGATGAGCGTGGTGACTTTTTCCACCGCGGAAAAATCGGAACCGATTTCGACATCTATTTTAAAGGTGAAAAATTGGAATATGCGCAGCGCGAATTGCGTTTTAAAGGCCAAAAGTTGAATCGTTATCTGCAGATCAAAGCAATGGAAACGTCAGACACCGCCTCTTCTTATTTGTTCATTATTACCTTCTTACATTTATTACACATTGCAGTGGCTTTAATTTACCTATCGAGGGTTACAATCGGCTCATTTACAGGTAAATTCTCGTCATCTGAGTTTCTTAGTTTAAAGCTCGGAGCACTCTTCTGGCATTTTTTAGGGTTATTATGGCTCTATTTGTTGCTGTTTTTACTTTTTATTCATTAAACTTGCACAAAAATTTTTGTAATGGCAGGACACGCTACACAACAAATAGATAGCACATCCCTTTGGGGAGGTAAGGTATCACCATTCAGCACGAGCTACGGAAAACTAATGATGTGGTTTTTCTTGGTTTCAGATGCTTTGACGTTCGGAGGACTTTTGATTGCCTACGGATACACGAGACATGACGCTCAGGATGCTTGGCCAATCGGTGAAGAAACATTCAACTCGATGCCTTTCTTGGGTCACGGTTTTCCATTGTTGTACGTTGCATTGATGACGTTCATCCTCATCGTTTCTTCGGTAACGATGGTGTTGGCGGTTGAAGCAGGTCACCGAATGGACAAGCGTGGAGTGGTAAAATGGATGATTGCTACCATTATTGGTGGGTTCTTCTTCGTTGGATCACAGGCATGGGAGTGGTACCACTTTATCCATGGTTCTGAATTCGGTAAGGTGGAATTGGCGGATGGATCACAAGCTATTGTTAAAGGACATTTTGGCGAAATCGAAAATTTCAAAGTAACGGTTGCGGGTAAACATCACAAAAAAGGGGATGTCATTACTGAGGATTTGATGCACCAATACCAACATGCAGTTGTTGCAGGTGATATTGAAAACGGAGTGATTACACTTCACGATGGTTCCAAAGCGACAATCAACAAAGCTGCAGACTCACATTTTGAAATGATCATCAAGAAAGATGGGAAGAAACACAAAGTAGGTGATAAGCTTGAAGGGGATAAGGCCTGCAAACAATACTATGAAGTCATCAATAGTGGCGTGTCGAATAAAGTAATCTACGGAGCAAACTTGAAACAAAATGAGTACGGACCGCAGCAATATGCGCAGTTCTTCTTCTTCATTACCGGATTCCACGGATTCCACGTCTTCTCTGGAGTAGTAATCAACATCATCATTTGTTTGGGTGCTGTGGCGGGAACATACCACAAGCGTGGACACTATGAAATGGTTGAGAAAACTGGTCTCTACTGGCACTTTGTCGATTTAGTATGGGTATTCGTATTTACCTTCTTCTACCTCGTTTAATTAGTTAATTGAAAATATCCAGATTATGGAAAGAGATGATATCATTGAGTATTCATTAGATGCTCACCACAGCGAAGAAGCTGGAAAGGCCATTCGCAAGAAAATCTTGAATGTAACAATCCTGCTCACATTGATTACCGCTGTAGAAGTAGTGGTTGGGGCGAAATGGGGACGCGCATCAACAACGGGCGTAACTTGGCAAATGATCAAATACGGGTACATCGTTTTGACATTGATTAAAGCGGCTTATATCGTACTGGTATTCATGCACCTAGGTGATGAACGAAAAAGTATGAAATACGTGATTCTTGTGCCTTACATCTTGTTCATTTTATTTCTGATCTTCATCGCATTGATGGAAGCCCTTGCGGTAGGTGACGCTTGGTCAACATACGGAGGATAGAAACATGGCTAAAAAAAGTACTGCCGGACGAATGAAAGTAGCAATTGCATTTCTACTCACATTTGGTCCGGCTTTTTTATTGGTATTCATTTCAACGCGTGGCTGTAGTCATAAGTTCAAAACACTGGATGACTTCGGTGCTGCAAAGAAATATGAGATCACAGATTCTCGTGGAATTAAAATGACCTCTGCTGATTTTGACGGAAAAATTGTCATCGTAACCGTACTTCAGGAAACCTGCCCTGGAAACTGCTCGATTTCCATGTGGCATCTCGACCAACACATTTATCAGCATATCCGCAAAAACAAGCGGAAGAAAATGAAACAAGTGCGCATCATCTCTTATGTCACAGATGGCAATGGAAATCCTGTGAAAGACCTTTCAACTACGGTAGCAGCGTTAAAAGACAATGTCGAAGGCTATGATCCTGACTTGTGGCTTGTTGTAAGCGGAGATGCCCAGGCAACCTATGACTTTAAGCACAATGGTCAAAAGCTATTGCAGCAAGGTAAAGAATATTACGGCGGCCACGCTTTTCAAGAGTTGATGCTCTTGTTGGATAAAAAGAATCATTTACGCATGGTTCTTTCTGGAAAAACAGAAGGAATGGTCCGCAGAATGAGAGACAACATCGCCTTGCTACAAAAACAATACGATAAGGAAAGAAAACATTAATTGACCCAATTTGTTTCTTATTTATGCGTCTGTTCCCATTCATAGCACTTTTATTTCTTTCGGCTTGTACCCCATCGAAAAAGGAACATGTACTGCCATTTATCGGCAATTTTGACATTGAATATAAACTGGTCGATGGCGTAGAAGTTGCAGATACGGTTTATCCCAAAATCCCAGCATTTACCTTCACCAACCAAAATGGTCAAAAAGTAAAATCTGCCGATTTCAAAGGCAAGGTATGGGTTGCCGAATTTTTCTTTACCTCGTGCCCAACGATTTGTCCATCGATGACGCGAAACATGCTCTTGTTGCAGAAGTCAACCAAGGATCTAAAGAAAGACATTCAATTCATGTCATTTACGATCAATCCAGACTTTGATCAACCAAAAGTATTGAAACGCTATATCAAACATTACGGGGTAGATGAATCGAACTGGGTGTTTTTAGCTGGCGATGAAGAAGAAACACATGTATTGGGTATCGAGAATTTCAAAACCTTTGCAGGACGAGACGATGAAGAAGCTGGCGGATTTGCCCATTCAGGAGCATTCACGCTCGTAGACAAAGAAGGATATGTAAGAGGCGTTTATTTGGGAACAGATAAAAAACAAGTAAAACAATTGGAAGAAGATTTACGAAAATTATTGAAGTATGAGTACGACATTGAATGATCCAAAAAAAGTAAAACAAGCCCGCACATTAATCGTTGCGCTATCGGTCGTAATTCCTGTGGTTGTTGCTGTGTTATTTAAAGTGCAAATCGATGGCGTAGACCTGACCTTTTTGCCGAAAATATATGCTGGGATAAATGGTTTGACAGCCATTGTTCTCATCATGGCTTTGGTGGCCATCAAATCGAAAAACATGAACCTTCACCGCAACTTAATTCGTGTTGCGCTCCTCTTGTCATTGCTATTCTTGGCGGCGTATGTATCTTATCACGCTACATCAAGCCCAACAGAATACAAAGGAGATGTGCCGGGAATATATTATACATTGCTGATAAGTCACATCGTTTTGAGTGTAGCCGTTATTCCAATGGTATTGTTCACCTACCTCGCCGCGTGGGAAGGTCGTTTCGATGCCCATAAAAAATGGACCCGCTTCTCATTCCCGATTTGGTTGTATGTCGCAGTGAGTGGTGTCGTTGTTTATTTTATGATTTCTCCGTTTTACGTTTAAAAGACGTTAAGATATCAGGATTTTAAGATATTAAGACAGAGTATTCTTCGTACGCTAAATTCCCGAAG